>JACNJE010000116.1 GCA_014382705.1 Verrucomicrobiota bacterium
CCCAGCCGCCGGCGGGATGGCGGTGCTGCTTGCGCGCGTCGCCGTCGCCACGCTGTGCGCGTGGCCCGCCGGCGGCCTGCTGGGGGTCGAGGGCGACATCCACGAGGCGAGCCGGCTGGGCATGATCGTCATGCCGCCGTGGCCCTGGGCCATCGCGCACCGGCGCTTCAACCAGGGCGTGTTGATCCGGTTCGGCCGCTCCCGGGCGGTCACGTGGGGAACGCTTGTCCGACTGGCCGCCGACGTGACGGTGCTCCTCATCTGCTGCGCCTTGGCCAAGCGCGTCGACCTGCCGCAACTGGGCATCATCGCCGCCACGGCGGCCGTCTCCGCCGGGGTCGTGGCCGAGGCGGTGTACGCGGCGTGGATCGTGCGGCCGGTCGTCCGCGATGTCCTGCCCGGGGAGCGAACCGCCGAGCCGCCGCTCGACCGCCGACGGTTCCTGTCGTTTTACGTGCCGCTCGCGCTGAGCCCGCTGCTCGGTCTCGCTGCGCAGCCGATGCTCACCGCCGGCATCAGCCGGATGCCGTCGCCGACCGAGTCGCTGGCCATCCTCCCGGCGCTCAACGGCTTCACGTTCCTTTTTCGCTCTGTCAGCCTGGCCTTTCTCGAGGTCGTGGTGGCGCTGGTCGAGCGGCCCGGCGGCTACGCAGCCTTGCGGCGCTTCGCCTGCTGGGCCGCGCTGGGCGTGTTTGGCCTGCAACTGCTGATCGTCGCCACGCCGTTGGCCAACGGCTGGTTCGGCACCGTGAGCGGACTCAATCCGGTCTTGGCCAAGCTTGCCTCGCAGGCCGTCTGGGCGGCTTTGATGCT
This sequence comes from Verrucomicrobiota bacterium, assembly GCA_014382705.1. GTDB lineage: Bacteria > Verrucomicrobiota > Verrucomicrobiia > Limisphaerales > UBA1096 > UBA1096. Next base: position 814 of record JACNJE010000116.1, read on the forward strand.
GGCCGCGTTCGGTTTCGGCAGCAGTTTTTTCCAGGGACTGCTCGTGCACTCACACAACACCCGCAGCGTCACCGAGTCGGTCATGGCATTCCTGCTCGTCATCGTTGCTGGGCTGACCGTGGGGGCGCACGGGGACTGGCTGGCCGGCGCAATCTTCGCCTACATCATCTATTCGCTTGGCCAAGCGGCGCAGTTCGGGTGGCTGTTTGTTCGCAGCCGCCCCGACCGCCAAGCGCTTGGCCGGGCGGAATAAAATCGTGGCCATTGAAATCATGTCCATTGCGCATTCGCGCTTGGCCAAGGTCACAAAACCGTCACAAAAGTATTTCCGCTTGAACGGCGCGCCGGGTTGTGCCTTAATGCACTCGTTGTTGGTTGAATCTCAACCAGCACGGAAGAAAGAAAAACAGAAAATGGCACACTTCGTGAAACTGACACAGGCTTCGCCGACCGGTTACACCGAGGAGGATTCCAGGGTTCTGTTCAACCTCGACACGGTCATCTCCGTTGAACCGGTGGGTGACCAGACGATGATCCAAACCCGCTGGGGGCGGATGACCGTCGAGGAGGATCTGGACACGATCCTGGATCTGGCGAAGGCCGACCGGGGCGGCTTCGAAGCCCCCCAACTTGATTCGATCAATCGAATCAGCGAGGAGTCCCTCTCCTTGTAAAGACACGGGCGCAAGCCCGATTTTGAAAAACTGAATAAGTAATGACCCGCAGCCGGTTGCTCCCCAAAGGACGCCGGCTGCGTTTGTTTTTTGGGAAGCGCACCCCGTTTATCGACCTTGTACGGCGATCGGTTGACCGCTACCGTTTGACCGGCATCAAGCTTATGAAATGCACACCGGCGACAACAACTGGCAGTTGCGGGAGGTCGTCACCCTTCACACCAACCGCCAACTTTACATCGACTCAAGCAGCTACGACGTAAAACGCTTTTATCGCATCAAACTGGCTGAGTAACGAACCCGCTTCCCCTGCCCTGCATTTCCCGGCATTCGCGGGCACGTCCTGAAAACTCCAGCTTACCGCGACTCTTCGACGATTAACTTGAGGCCGTATCTGGCATTTTCACGGGCGGCCGTCTTTTGAGCTTTTATCATCGCCTTCAGCGCCAGATCGGCGAACTCAGGCTCAGGATTTTTTTCTTTTTTCGATTTTCTTTTGGATGTGCCCATACACGTCAGGGTCGATCAATGTTTACCTGCGTTGGAAATAGCCTCGTTGTTTTTCGCTGATGGGCATGTCTAAGCGCTCCATCACCTGCATCATGTCTTCCCAGACGTGGCGCTTGACCACCCACGACTGGTTGCGCAGCAGATAGGACGGATGGAAGGTCGGCATCACCGGCACGCCCCGGTGCGCCTGCCAGTTGCCGCGCAGGCGGGTGATGCCAGACGGCATTTTGCCGAGCAAGCCCTCGACGGCCGTGCCACCCAGCGCGACGATCACTTTGGGTTGGATGATTTCGATCTGCCGCTTGACCCACGGGAAACAGGTTTCCATTTCCTCCGGACGCGGCTTGCGGTTGCCGTAAACCTTGCCGGGCGTGTCGGGGCGGCACTTGAGAATGTTGGCGATGTAAACCTTGTCACGATCCAGCCCGGTGGCCTCGATAATCTTGGTCAGCAACTGGCCGGCGGCACCGACGAACGGCTCGCCCTCTTTGTCCTCGTCCAGCCCCGGGGCCTCGCCGATGAGCATCAAGTCGGCGTGAACGGTGCCGACACCAAAGACGACCTGTGTCCGCGTTGCCACGAGGGGGTCGCATTTTGTGCAGGCTAGCGCCTCGTCGCGCAGCTTGGCCATCGCGGATTCTTTATCGGCGGCGGACCGCTTGGGCGAATCGTAAACGCTTGGCTCGTCGGGGCGCTGCGCGATGATGGTTGGCGCCGCTTGGCCAAGCGGGGCGGCGGCGGTTTTTCGCGGAGTTGGCTTGGCCAAGCGCGACAGCGACTCCGGCGAGGCGTCGACGTAGCGCACGCCCCGCTGCTTGAGCGACTCGAGGTGGCCAATGGTGGCGTCGAGCAGTTGATGAAATGCGCCGGGCATCGGCGGACAAGCTAGGCCAAGCCGTTGGTGAGGCACAGGCCAAGTTATTCACCAACGATCGACTTGAAAGCGGCGTGATCGCGCACCGGATCCCAAGCGGCGTCGGTTTTCAACTCGCCAATCTCCATGCCGAGCGGCTTGTCTTTGAGGGCATGCAGCAGCTCGATGCATTGGTCCGCTTGGCCAAGCTGCAGATAAATGAGGCCCATTTGAATGTGAATCCGTTGGGCGTTGACCGCATTTTTGGCGAGCGGATAAAGCGCCATGGCTTGACGTCCCCGCATGAGCGCCTGCTCCGCGTCGCCCAGCATGGCGTAAACCAAGCCCATGTTCATCTGCACCCGGGGGTCTATCGGGTTTTCGTTCGCCATGCGCTTGAGCATCCCGAGGGCCGACTCGAGTTCGGGCCGCATTTTTTCCTGCTCGCCCATCCGCTTATAAACGAACGCCCGCGCGAGGGCCTTGGGGATCACGCGGCTTTGGGAAAGAAAGGGATCCTGCTTGATGGACTCGACCGCCTTGAGCGACGCGCTGTAGTTGCCCCGCGCCAACTCGAAGCGGTGCTCGTGGATCAGGTACTTGTCCCGGCCGACAATCCCCTGCGCCTTCTTCAGGAATGACAGGGCGGTTCCCGGGGTGCCGTCGCGCGCCCAGATGGCGTCGATCTTTAGGCCGTAGTAATCGGCCGAGTCGTTGAGGAGAATGGCGCGATCCAAAATCTCGATGGCGCGGTCGAAATTCGTGGCGACGATGTGGGTAAACCCCATCTCGCGCAGGATCAGGTCCGACTGCGGATTCAGTTCCAGCGCTTTGTCCATGCTGGCGAACGCCAGCGGAAGGTCGCCCTTGGCCCGCTGCACCCAGGCGATGTCCTCAATGTGCTGCGAGGCGCTCGGCTCCATATCGCGGGCCAGCCCAAACTCCACCAGCGCCTTGTCGAACTCGCCGAGACCCCAGTAATGCAGGTAGCCCTTGGCCGTGTGCACCATCGCAGCCTCGGGCGCCAGCTTGATGGCCCGTTCAACGCTCGCCTTGGCCAAGGCCAACCGCGCATCCGTTTGGTCGATCCCCGACCAGTAGTAGCCCAAGTGACACAACGCGATGATCGCGTGGGCTTCCGCGAAGTTTTCATCCAGCTGAACCACCTTCTCCGCGAGGGCGAGGTTGGTATCGAGTTCCCGCTTGGCGATGTGCACGATGCCGCGCTGGAGCAGCACGAGGTAATGGTCGTACGCCGCCATGTTTTGCGTCGGCTTGCGGGCGATCCGGGCCTGCTCCTGCTGCGTCAAAGTGGCCTCGAGATAGCCGGCGATGTTCGTCGCCACGCGCGTTTGCACGTCGAACAACTCGCTGAACTTCCCGTCAAATGTCTCCGACCAAAGATGACGATCCTCCCGCGCATCGATCAACTGCACGACGATCCTCACCTGCTCCCCGGCCCGCTGCACCGAGCCTTCGAGCACGTGGGCGACGTTGAGCTTGCCGGCGATCTCCGGCGACGTCGGCCGGTTGTCACCCTTGAATGCCATGACCGACGTGCGGCTGATCACCTTCAATGCGCCTATCTTCGAGAGCGTCGCCGTAATCACCTCGGTCAGACCGTTGGCAAAATTATCGTCCGCCTCGCCCTTGGCAAAATTGTCAAACGGCAGCACGGCAATCGACTTCGACGGGATGGCGCTCAACTCCACGCTACCGCTTGGCTTGAAATAAAACGCCGCCACAACCGCCAGCACAATCGCCGCCGCCGCGGCGACGAACAGCACCGGCGACTTGCGCTTGGCCAAGCGATCGGAATCCTCCACCTTGCCGTGACTCCGCCCCACAGGCAGCCCGTCGTTGGTGACGCAAAAAACCTCGAACCCGTCGCCAATCCCTTTGAGCTTGGGGAAGCCGATGCTCTGCGTGAACAAATCGGCGTGATGCGCGATGTCGCGTTGCACCTTGTCAGACACCGCAACGCCGCCCGGTGGCGCGACCGACTCAACGCGCGAGGCGATGTTCACACCGCTGCCGAGCACGTCAGTCTCCGTCTGCACCACATCGCCCTGATGAATCCCGATGCGCAGCACGAGGTGATTGATTCCATCAACCGCTTTCTGAATACGGATCGCACACCGCACCGCGTCGTAAGAGCTGGGGAAACTCAGCAGCAGCCCGTCGCCCATCTCCTTGAGCCATTGGCCGCCGGACTCCTGCACCAGCGGCTGGACGATCTGCTTCTGCATGGCGAGCAGCTCGAGCGCCGTGACCTCGTCGCCCTCCGTCAGCTTGGAGAAGCCGACGATGTCGGTGAAAACGATGGCAGCCAGGCGGCGGGTGTGTTGTGGCGTGTCCACGGAAACGGTACGCCAACCGTAGCCGCTTGGCCAAGCGCATGAAAGCAAAACCCGGCGGGTTTCATTCACCGGTTTACACAGACACTAAATCCGTATCTACAGTGCGAGCTTCGCCGCTAACTCCGGCACGGTCATTGAGTGATGCGCCGCCACATCTTTCATGATTTCTCTCAATGTCCCGATACGCAGTGAATCATGATCTGGGATGGCAATATGGTGTTGGCCGTTTTGCTCAGTGGTGTGCCGCATATGTGAGCCTCGCTGGCGGGTGAACTCGTAGCCGAGTTTGCGGAGCGCCTTGGCCAAGCGCTGCCCGGAAACGTCCCGGGGCAGTTTCATCGCGCCAACAACTCGTCGCGGACGAAGTGCAACCGGATCACCTTGGGTGCCTCCATCGACTCGTCAAAAAACGCGTCTGTCGCCTCGCGGACGTTGGCCCGGAGTTCATCAATCGTGTCCGCCTCGGTAAAAATAGAATGACCCAAGGCACGGGCGGTGTACCCACCCTCCAGTTCATCTTCGGTAACCTCAAAAATCAATTCTCTTTCGTACACAGCGGAAAAACAGTAGTCTTGCCGGAGATCATGTCAAGCACCCCACAGCGCTTGGCCTGCCTGTTCCATCAGAATTATCGGCCAAGGCAAAATTAATTAGACAAAAAATCAGTCGAGCGACGCTATATGAAACAGAGTTGATATCACTTCGTGGCTGACGATACCGGGCAACAGCAATGGCACCAATGGCTCGCCGATCACGGAGCCAAGCTGCTGCTGTTTGCCCAGCAACAGGCGCGGAACGAGAACGATGCCGAAGACATTCTCCAAGAAGCATTGGTTCGGGCATGGAAGCCCGCCAGAAGGCGTTGCTCCTCGCCACCCGATTTGCCGTTGGTTTTTAAGAAAATCCGCGAGACGGCGATCGACTTTGCCCGGAAAGACATCCACAGATTCCACCAGCAAAAAGCGTTCTCCGATCAGTTGCCGGAAACGAGTGCCACGGCCAATCCGCTCGGCGAGCGGGAATTCAACGAAGTGGCCATGGCTGCCCTGCGGACACTCCCCTGTGAACAACAGGAAATCGTCGTGCTCAAGATTTGGTGCGGTCAAACGTTCGGCGGTTTCAACAAGCTAAGGAATCATTAGGGAGTGTTGGTTAATGGTTCCGGGTTGTCAAATATCGCGTTCAAAGATCAATGTGGTGAGTGATTTTGTCGATGGCGTTACTCGTCAATAACAAGAACCGACCCCGTCACGACCCCGTCACTGGCGGTTTCAATAAGTTAAGGAATCATTAGGGAGTGCAGAGGGCTTTCCCGCGTTAAGCGGCCAAGAATTAACGGAGGGTGTCATACAGGATATCCTCGATCGCAACGGATCAAAAACGGGCGGAAAAAGTGATCAATCTGGTCTGTCGGGCTTCTCATCGCGTGTTGTGTTTTGAATCTGCCATATTTTATCCCTCTGCCGCTCCTTTTATGATGGGAACGATAGGTTGTGTTCTGGCACTCCTTCAGAGTGCAATTCTTTTTCCGTGACCCAACCGGTGGTGTCGCTGCGCTCAACCACCGACTAATGGCTGTCACGCCTCTGGCGTGGAATCGGAGCATCCAAGTTCGCTGAAGTTTGGACGAGGCGTTCCCGCGACCAGAGAGAGAAATTCCACAATCGGAAGAGTCCATCCTACGACCAGACAAGGCGTTGACGCTACCGGTCAAGGCAATCCCGATACCGGGACAGACGTTGACGCTACCGGGACAAGCGTTGACACGACCGGGACAAGCGTTGACACGACCGGGACAAGCGTTGACACGACCGGGACAGGCGTTGACACGACCGGAACAGGCTTTGACGCTACCCGATATGGTGTAATGACTAGCTTGGCCAAGCGCATGTAAGCAAAACCGGGCGCGGGGTTTCCGTGCGCCTTGCCAAGCGGGGGTGGGTTCCCGTAGGTTTCCGGCCGCTTTTGGGAATGAAAGTTTACATTAACGGCAGATTTTACAGCGAGCAAAACGCGAAGGTGTCGGTGTTCGATCACGGGCTGCTTTATGGCGACGGCGTGTTCGAGGGCATCCGCGTGTACCACGGCCGGGTGTTCAAATTGAAGGAGCACATCGACCGGTTGTTTTATTCGGCCAAGTCGATCCTACTTGATCTGCCGATGACGCATGCGGAGTTGATGGAGGCCACGGTTGAGACGTGCCGCCGCAACAAGCTCACCAACGGTTACATCCGCTTGGTCGTCACGCGCGGCCGCGGCACGCTGGGCCTGAACCCCAACCGCTGCGCCGACCCGCAGGTGATCATCATCGCCGGCAAGATTCAGCTCTACCCGCCGAGCCTGTACAAGAAGGGCATGGAAATCGTGACGGTGGCGACCACGCGCAACCACCACAACGCAGTCAACCCGGCGATCAAGTCGCTCAACTACCTCAACAACATCCTGGCCAAGATCGAGGCGAACACCGCCGGCTACGAAGAGGCGATCATGCTCAATGCGGAGGGATATGTGGCGGAATGCACCGGCGACAATATTTTCATCCTCAAGGACGGGCAGATGCTCACGCCGCCGCTCTCGTCCGGTGCGCTGCACGGGATCACGCGCAGCACGGCGATCGACCTGCTGGCCGAGCTTGGCCTGCCCACCTCCGAGCCGAACATGACGCGGCACGACCTTTACTGTGCCGACGAATGTTTCCTCACCGGCACCGGAGCGGAGATCGTGCCGGTGGTGAAGATTGACCAGCGGGTCATCGGCAACGGCAAGCCGGGGCCGGTCACCAAAAAGGTGGTCAAGGCGTACCAGGAGCTGACCAAGGTCTCCGGCGAGCCGATCGCCCGGCGCTGACCCGGCCCGCCGCGCCGCTTGGCCAAGCGCTTGGCCAGAGTGTCTTGAGGGGAACAGGCCGGCTTCAGCCTTTTGTTCTGGCAGGTTTCGTGCTATGTTTTTTCCCGTTGTTGCACGGTCAAAACGCCTTTCCCCGTGCGATGACGGCCAAAATTGTCCGACGAATGCTCTGCGATATTTGCAAGGAAAAGGAAGCGACGGTTCACCTGACCCAAATGGTCGAGGGCAAGACCAAGAAGATCGACCTGTGCGAGGATTGCTCGAAGGCCAAGGGCGTGGACGACCCGGCCGGCTTCTCGCTGGCTGACCTGTTGCTGGGGCTCGGTGCCTCGCAGGAGATGGAGGAGTCCGACTCGACGAAGGAGAAGTGCCCCCGGTGCGGCTTCAGCCAGACCGATTTCAAGAAGACCGGCCGGCTCGGCTGCCCGGCATGTTACGATCATTTCGACGAGGGGGTGGAGGGGCTGCTCAAGAGCATGCACAAGGGCACACGCCACACCGGCAAGGCACCGGCGGTCTGGCAGCAGACGAAGGTGTACGTCGACCGGCTCCACTCCCTGCAGGCCAAGCTCGACAAGGCGGTGGCCAAGGAGGATTACGAGAAGGCGGCGCGGTTGCGCGATGAGATCTCCCGGGTCAAGTCGGATTTCTCCGAGCCCAAGGTGACCTGAGCGATGAAGATTCAAGACATCCTGTCCAAGCCGGCGGAGGCGGCCGGTCGCGAGGGGCCTTCCAACAAGATCGTCCTCTCCAGCCGCGTGCGCCTGGCCCGCAACCTGGCCGACACCCCGTTCCCGGGCTGGGCGAAAAAATCGGTTCGCACCGAGACGTTCGCGCACATCCGCGACAATGTGATGGAGGTGGAGCCGATGCGGGACGGCTTTCACACCGGCATGGAGGATTTGTCCACGCTGGACAAGCAGATCCTCGTCGAGCGCCACTTCATCAGCCGCGAGCACGCCGCCAAGGCAGCCGGCAGCGGCATGGTGCTCAGCCACGACGAGGCCCTCTGCGTGATGATCAACGAGGAGGACCACCTCCGCATGCAGGCTCTGCTGCCCGGGCTGCAGGTCGACAGCGCCTGGCAGGCGATCGACCGGCTCGACACCGCGCTGGAGTCCGCCCTCGACTTCGCCTTCTGCAAGCGGCGCGGCTACCTGACCGCCTGCCCCACCAATCTGGGGACCGGTATCCGCGTGAGCGCGATGCTGCACCTGCCCGGGCTGGTGTTGAGCGAGCAGATCAACCAGATTATCCAGGCGGTCAACAAACTGGGTCTGGCCGTGCGCGGCCTGCACGGCGAGGGCACCGAGGCGCTGGGCAACGTCTTTCAAGTCTCGAACCAGATGACCCTCGGCGAGACGGAGTCGGACATCGTCGAGCGGCTCAACAAGGTGCTCCTGCAGATCATCGACCACGAGGAGAACGCCCGGGCCAAGCTCCTCGAGAACAAGCCGAAGATGGTTTACAACCACATCGGCCGCGCCTACGGCATCCTGGCCAACTCCCACAGCATCTCCTCCAAGGAGACGATGAACCTGCTCTCCCTCTTCCGGCTTGGCATCGACCTGGGGCTCTTCCCCGGCAGCCGGGCGGCGGTGACCGAGGAACTGTTCATCATCACCCAGCCGGCACACCTGCAGGATGCCCAGGCGGGCAAGCTCTCCGCCGAGAAGCGGGACATCCTCCGGGCCAACCTCCTGCGGGATCAGCTTATGAAAGTGGACCGTCCGGCCACGCCGGAACCGGGGAAATCCAAGGAGAATGGCGGCTAAACCAAGCGCTTGGCCAAGCGCGACCGCGGCCATCCCCAAGCTGGACAAAGCTCCCCGGGGGCGTCACGGTGGCAAGGGTTTTTGGTATGAGTGACGAGTCAATGAACAATTTCACCCCGCGCGCCCAGCAAGTGCTGGCGCTGGCGCGGAAGGAAGCCGACCGGTTCAACCACAGTTTCGTGGGCACCGAGCACCTATTGCTGGGCCTGATCAACCTTGGCCAAGGCGTTGCCGTCAACGTGCTCCAAAAAATGGGCCTCGACCTGGAGACCGTGCGGCTCGAGGTCGAGAAACAGGTCGGCACCGGCCCGGATCAGAAACTGGCCGGCAACATCCCGTACACGCCGCGCGTCAAGAAAGTGCTCGAGCTTTCGAAGAAGGAGGCCAAGGCGCTGCACCACACCTACGTCGGCACCGAGCACATCCTGCTCGGCCTGTTGCGCGAGGGCGAGGGCGTCGCCGCGCGCGTGCTGAAGAATCTCGACATCGACATCGACCAGTGCCGACAGGAAATCCTGCACGAGTTGGACCCGAACTTCGAGGGCGACGACGGCGTCGCCGCCGGCGTGGGGGAAGAGGAGTCCGGCGGCAACAAGAAACAGGTCAAGACCCCGGCGCTCAAGGCGTTCGGCCGCGACCTCACCGAGATCGCCAAGAAGGGCGAGATGGACCCGGTCATCGGCCGCGCCGACGAGATCGAGCGCGTCATCCAGGTGCTCTGCCGCCGCACCAAGAACAACCCGGTGCTGCTCGGCGAGGCCGGCGTCGGCAAGACCGCAATCGTCGAGGGGCTGGCGCAGGAAGTGGCCAAGGGCAACGTCCCGGAAATTTTGCGCGAAAAGCGCGTCATCACACTCGACCTCGCGCTGATGGTCGCCGGCACCAAGTACCGCGGCCAGTTCGAGGAGCGCATCAAGGCGGTGATGGACGAGATTCGCCGGGCGAAGAACGTCATCCTGTTCATCGACGAGTTGCACACCATTGTCGGGGCCGGCTCCGCCGAGGGCACGATGGACGCCTCCAACATCATCAAGCCGGCGCTGAGCCGGGGCGAGATGCAGTGCGTCGGTGCCACCACCCTCAACGAATACCGCAAATATATCGAGAAGGACGCCGCCCTCGAGCGCCGCTTCCAGTCGGTCAAAGTCGAGCCGCCTTCCATCGAGGATGCCATCGACATCCTCAAAGGCCTGCGCCCGCGTTACGAGGATCACCACAAGATGGACCTGACCGACGACGCCGTCGCGTCCGCCGTCAAGCTGTCCGACCGTTACATCACCGGGCGTTTCCTGCCGGACAAGGCGATCGACATCATGGACGAGGCCGGCGCGCGCGCGCGGATCAAGGCCATGACCCGCCCGCCCGAGGTCAAGAATCTCGAGTCCGCGATTGAGGAAACCCGCGCCAGGAAGGAACAGGCCATTAAGGACCAGAAATTCGAGGAGGCCGCCTCCATGCGCGACGAGGAAAAAAAGGCCAAGGAAAAACTGGAGAGCACTCTCGACGAGTGGAAGAAACACAACGAGGACGCCCGCGTTAAGGTGGACGAGGACGACATCATGTACGTCGTGGCCAAGTGGACCGGCATCCCGCTCAAGCGGATGGAACAGGGCGACGTGCAGAAACTGCTCTCGATGGAGAAGGAAATCTCCAAGATCGTCATTGGCCAGGCCTCGGCCGTCGAGACGCTCTGCAAGGCGCTGCGCCGCAGCCGCGCCGACCTCAAGGATCCCGCCCGACCGATCGGCGCCTTCATGATGCTCGGCCCGACCGGGGTCGGCAAGACGCTCCTGGCCAAGAGCCTCGCCGTGAACATGTTTGGCGACAGCAAGTCGCTCGTGCAGCTCGACATGTCGGAGTACATGGAGAAGTTCAACGTGTCGCGACTCGTCGGCTCGCCCCCGGGCTACGTCGGCTATGAGGAAGGCGGCCAATTGACCGAGAAGGTGCGCCGCAACCCGTACTCCGTCGTGCTGTTCGACGAAGTCGAGAAGGCCCACCCCGACGTCATGAACATGCTCCTCCAGATTCTCGAGGAGGGCAAGCTGACCGACAGCTTCGGCCGGCAGGTGGACTTCCGCAACACGATCATCCTGCTCACCTCCAACGTCGGCGCTGAGCGCCTCAAAAAGGGAGCCACCATGGGCTTTACCGCCCCTGACGACGTGCAGGACTACGAGCGGATGAAGGAAAACCTGACCGAGGAGGCCAAGAAGGTGTTCCGGCCCGAGTTTCTCAACCGCTTCGACGACATCGTCGTGTTCCGTTCACTGACCCGCGAGGATCTTACGGAAATTCTCGAGCTCGAGCTGGCCAAGGTCGAGGAACGCCTGACCCAACGCGACATCCACTTCAATCTGGATGAAGCCGCGCGCGACCTGCTGCTCGACAAGGGCCACGACCCCACCTACGGCGCGCGCCCCATGCGCCGGGCCGTCGAGAAATACCTCGAGGACCCGATGGCCGAGGAGATCATCCGCGGCGACCTACGCGAGGGCGAGACCATCGCCATCTCCGCCAAGGACGACAAGCTGGTCTTCACCCAGACCAAGGCCAAGGCCAAGGGCGAAGACTCCAAGGTCTCGAGCTAAGCCAAGCGCCCGCTTCATTTCCCGCCCCGCTTGGCCAAGCGGCGGAGGGATTGCGGACTCGCCACCGCCCGGCCGGATTGATACAACGCGCCTGACTGTTCATGGGCCGTTCCGCTGACAACCCACTCAAGGATGCGCTCGCCAGCTTGGGCCGGGTGACTGTCCTGTTCCTGGAGACGCTGCGCTCCATTGCCACCAAGCAGTTCCGCGTCCGGGACCTTGTGGAGCAGATCCACTTCATCGGCGTCAAGTCCCAGTCCGTGGTCCTGCTCACCGGCGCGTTCACCGGCATGGTGATGTGCGCCCAGTTTTACATCCAGTTCCACAAGGTGAAGATGGACAGCGCCGTCATGTCGGTGGTCAGCGTGGCCATGGCCCGCGAACTCGGCGCGGTGCTGACGAGCCTGATGATCGCCGGCCGCGTCGGCGCCGCGATGGCCGCCCAGCTCGGCACGATGAAAGTGACCGAGCAGATTGACGCCCTGCGCACCCTCGCCACCAGCCCGGTCGACTACCTCGTCGCTCCGAGACTGCTGGCCATGTTCATCTCCCTTCCGCTGCTCACCGCCGAGGCCATCGCCATTAGCCTGGTTTCCGGGATGGTGGTGGCGGTGTTTCTGCTCGGGCTGGACCCGGTTTTCCTCTGGAGCAACATGGTCTTTTACACTTGGTCGGTGGACATCTGGATGGGGCTGATCAAGGCGTTTATTTTTGCCGGCATCATCGCCACCGTCGCCTGCCACAAAGGGATGCACTGCGGCCAAGGTGCCGAGGGCGTTGGCAGGGCAACCACCGAGGCCGTCGTCGTCGCCTCCATCACCATCCTCGTGTCCAACTTTTTCGTGACGCTCATCCTGAACAAACTCCTCATTTACCAAGGATGATTGAGGTCTGCCAACTGCACAAGAGTTTCGGGCAGCAGCAGGTGCTGTGCGGGGTGGACCTGCAGATCGACGAGGGCGAATCGGTGGTCATCATCGGCGGCAGCGGGTGCGGTAAGAGCGTGCTGCTCCGGCACATTATTGGCCTCGTCCAGCCGGACGCCGGCGACGTGAAAATCGACGGCCAAGGCATCGCCGACCTTTCCGAGCGCGAACTCGTCACGGTGCGCCGCAAGTTCGGAATGCTCTTCCAGGGCGCGGCGTTGTTCGACTCACTGACCGTCGAGGAAAATGTCGGCTTCCTGCTCGAGCGCGAGCAAACGATGTCCCCGTCGCAAATCCGCGAGACCGTCGCCGACGCCCTCGAGTTGGTCGACCTCGGCGGCACCCAGGCCAAGAAACCGGCCGAGCTCTCCGGTGGAATGAAGAAACGCGTCGGCCTGGCCCGGGCCATTGTCTACAAGCCGGAGATCATCCTTTACGACGAGCCGACCACCGGGCTGGATCCGGTCGTAGCCGACAGCATCGACCAGCTGGTCGTGAAAATGCGCGACCAGCTCAACTGCACCTCGATCGTCGTCACACACGACACACGCAGCATGCGCCGCGTGGGCAACCGCGTGATGATGCTGCACCACGGCCGCATCCACGCCAACGGCACGCCGGAGGAGATCTTCAACTCCACCGACCCGGTCGTTCACAAGTTTGTCAACGGCATTGCCGACCCCAAGGATTTGGAGTTCTAAAATGAAAGCAAAAACAGAATGGAAAGTCGGTCTGTTCCTGGCCATCGCACTGGTGTTGACCGCCGCGCTGGTCATCAACTTCTCCAAGGGCACCAACCCCTTCACTGAGACCACCCTGCTGCATCTCACGACTAAAAATGTCGATGGCCTCAAGCGCAACTCCGTCGTCATGATGGCCGGCGTGCCGGTCGGCAAAGTCAGCGCGATCCATCTCGACACCGACACCGGTGTCGTCACCCTCGACGTGAAGATCAAGGCCGAGTACGAAATCCGCGCCGACGCCAAATTCTTCATCGAGACCGCCGGGTTCCTCGGCGACAAATACATCGGCGTCATCCCCGGCGCGAACAAGCTCCCCCCGCTCAAGGACGGCGAGACCGTCGCCTGCCAGGAATCGTTCGACCTCGTCCGCACGGCACGTTCAGCGACCGATCTTATCGACGAACTCAAGGTCGTGGCCTCGCAGATCACCAACATCGTGGAGCGCATAGACAGCAAGCTGCTCGACGAGCAGACCCTCACCAACCTCGCCGCCGGCCTGAGTAATCTGCGCGAAATTTCCGCCAAGGCCACCGACACCATCGCCAGCGTCGACCGCCTCATCACCACCAACACGCCGCCCATCCGGGACGCCGTCAACAACGTTGTCGCATTCTCCCAGCAGCTCAAGGACGCCGGCGGCAACATGCAGCAACTCGTCGCCACCAACCGCGTGGTCATCGACGAGTCGCTCGACAACATCCGCCAAACCACCGAGTCGCTGCGCAACCTCGTCGCCGCCGCCGAGCAGGGAAAAGGCCTTGCCGGCAAACTGTTCAGCGACGAGGAGTTGGCCGCCAACCTTTCAACCCTATCGAGCAACCTCGTCGAGGTCAGTTCCAAGCTAAACCAGGGCGGCCTCTGGCGGATCCTCTGGCGGGATAAAACAAAGGATAAAGATGATGCCAAGTCCAGCAAACCCAAGCCGGCCGGTGGCCGCAACCGCCGTTGATGCCCAAGCCGACGGACATCCGCGCCACCGCCGCCGAGCTGTTTTTCCTGCCGGTCGAGACGCGGGTGCCGCTCAAGTTCGGGCCCGAGACGCTCACCCACGTCACCTGCGCCCGCGCGCGCCTCACCGTCCGCCTATCCAGCGGCGGCACCGCCACCGGCTGGGGCGAGACGCCGCTGAGCGTGCAGTGGGTTTGGCCAAGCGCCCTGCCCTTCGAGGCGCGCCACGACGCGCTGAAACAGTTCTGCCTCCGCTTGGCCAAGGCGTGGGCGGCGTTTGACGCGCTGGGCCACCCGCTGGAGCTGGGCCATGATTTCCAGCAAACCGAACTGCCCAAACTGCTCGACGAATTCAACGCCGGCAGCCCCGTCGGCGAGCCGATGCCGTGGCTGGCCGCGCTCGTCTGCTGCTCGCTCTTCGACCTCGCCCTGCACGACGCGCTGGGCCAAGCGCTTGGCCGGCCGACTTACGAGACGTACACGCCCAAGTTTCTCAGCCGCGACCTTGGCCAATTTCTCGAGCCGGCCAACGGCTCCGGCGTCAATTTTGCCGGCCGCTTTCCCGCCGAGTTTTTCGTCACCAACCCGCCGACGACCCTCTCCGCTTGGCACCTTGTCGGCGGGCTCGATCCGCTCGACGAAAGTGAGTTGACCGGCGACGAGCCGGACGACAGCCACCCGGTGCTGCTCACCGACTGGATACGCACCGACGGCCTCACCTGCCTCAAGGTCAAGCTGCGCGGCAACGACGCCGAGTGGGACTACGCCCGCTTGGCCAAGGTCGGCGCGATCGGCATCGAGCACGGTGTGCTCTGGCTGACCGCCGATTTTAATTGCACCGTCAACGACCCCACGTACGTCAACGAGATCCTCGACCGGCTCGCCGCCGAGCAGCCGCGCCTTTACGGGATGATCCTCTACGTCGAGCAGCCGTTCCCCTACGAGCTCGAGACGAACCGGATCGACGTGCACAGCGTCTCCGCCCGCAAGCCGCTGTTCCTCGACGAGAGCGCGCACGACTGGAAGCTGATCCGTCTCGGCCGCGAACTGGGCTGGACCGGTGTCGCGCTCAAGACCTGCAAGACGCAGACCGGCGCGGTCCTCAGCGCCTGCTGGGCCAAGGCGCACGGCATGACGCTGATGGTGCAGGATTTGACGAACCCGATGCTGGCGCAGATTCCGCACGTGCAATTGGCCGCGCAAGTCGGCACGATCATGGGCGTCGAGACGAACAGCATGCAGTTTTATCCCGAGGCGTCTGCGGCCGAGGCGGTGATCCACCCGGAGATTTACCGGCGACGCGGCGGACAGGTCGGCTTGGGCACGCTCACTGGCCCCGGCTTCGGCTATCGGCTGGAGGAAATTGGCCGCGAGTTGCCGGCGCCGGCGGCGGCATTTGGAGAAGGCGGATGAGTGACGGGCGCAAAACCATCCTGATGATCGCCGGCGAGGCCAGCGGCGACACGCTCGGCGCGGAGTTGATCGAGGCGATCCGCCGGCAGCCCGGCGGCGACGAGATTGACTTCATCGGTGCCGGCGGCCCGAGGATGGAGGCCGCCTCGCTGCGACCGGAGTTCGACCTGAGCGAGCACGCCGTCGTCGGCATCTGGGAGGTGCTGAAAAACTATTTCAAGTTCCGCCGCCTGTTCCGGCACCTGTTCGAGCTGGCCACCCGCCGCGAGCCGGACGCCATCGTGCTGATCGACTATCCCGGCTTTAACCTGCGCTTCGCCAAGGCGATCCGCCGTTACAACGCGCAGGGCGGCGGCGCGTTCGGGGAGTGGCAGCCGAAGATCGTCTGCTACGTGTCGCCGCAGCTCTGGGCGTGGAAGGGGGGCCGCGTGCACCAGATTGCAAAAGACGTCGACCTCATGCTCTCCATCTTCCCGTTCGAGAAGGCGTGGTACGCGGAGCGTGTGCCGGGGTTCGCGGTCGAGTTCGTCGGCCATCCGCTCGTCGATCGTTTCCCCTTGGCCAAGCCGGATGAAAAAACAGTGCCGCTCGACCCGGACCTGTTCACCGAGCAGCCCACCGTGCTGCTGTTGCCCGGCAGCCGGCGTCGCGAGATCGACAAGCACCTGCCGGTAATGCTCGAGGCGGCGGTGATCTTCTCGGAAAAAATCAAGACACGCCTCTGCCTGGTGCTGCCCAGCGACGAGATGCTCGACTTGGCCAGTCGGCACATCCCGACCGGCACCGAGATCGACCTGCAGGTCGGCGGCTTGGCCAAGGCGCTTGGCCAGGCCAGCCTCGCCATCGCCTCCTCCGGCACCGTCACGATGGAGTGCGCCTGGTTCCGCGTGCCCACCGTCGTGCTGTACAAAACCAGCCCGCTGACCCACGCGCTGGGGCGGGCGTTGCTGAAGGTGCCGTACCTCGCGATGCCCAACCTGCTTGCCGACGAGGAGCTGTTCCCCGAGTTCATCCAGTCGGCCGCCAACGCCGACAACCTCGCCGAGGCCAGCCTGCGGCTGCTGCAGGACAGGGGCGAACGCACCCGCATCCTCGACGGCCTCGGCCGGGTCGCCACCCAGCTTGGCCCATCCGGTGCCGCCCCCCGGGCCGCCCAAGCCGTGCTCGGCACCCTTGGGTGACGCCCGTTCTCGACCGGGTGGGCGGGGGTGGTTACATTCCGCACGGGCATGGTTCAGTATCTCGATCTTTTGCGGCTGGTTTTGAATGACGGCAGGGCGAAGGGCGACCGGACCGGCACGGGGACGCTGTCGGTGTTCGGGGCGCAGGCCCGGTTTCCGGTGGGCGACACCTTCCCGGTGCTCACGACGAAGAAGTTGCACCTGCGCTCGATCATCCACGAGCTGCTGTGGTTCCTGAAAGGCGACACGAACATCCAGTACCTCAACGAGAACGGGGTGACGATCTGGGACGAGTGGGCGGACGAGAATGGAGACCTTGGCCGGGTGTACGGCGCGCAGTGGTGCGACTGGCGCACGCCGGAGGGCGGCTCGGTCAACCAAGTCGACCGGCTGATCGACGGGCTGCAAAACAACCCGAACAGTCGGCGGCACATCATCAGCGCGTGGAATGCCGGTGAGCTGGACCAGATGGCGCTGACGCCGTGCCATGCGCTGGTGCAGTTCAACGTGTGCGACGGCGTGCTGAGCTGCCAACTGTACCAGCGCAGCGCCGACCTGTTTCTCGGCGTGCCGTTCAACATCGCGTCGTACTCGCTGTTGCTGATGATGGTGGCGCAGGTGTGCGGCCTCAAGCCGGGCGAGTTCATCCACACGTTCGGCGACCTGCACCTGTACTCGAATCATCTCGATCAGGCCAGGCTGCAACTGGAGCGGGAACCGAGGGCATTGCCGCGGATGGTGATCAACCCGGACGTGGACGACATCCACTCGTTCCGTTACGACGATTTCGAGTTGCGGGACTACGATCCGCATCCGTCGATCAAGGCGCCGATCGCCGTTTGAGTGATGCCCCCCCTGCCCTTCAAGGCCATCGCGGCGATGTCGCTGAACCGGGTGATCGGCTCCGGCAACACGATCCCGTGGCATTTGCCGGACGACTTCGCGTGGTTCAAGCAGACGACAATGGGGCACGTGCTGGTGATGGGGCGCAGGACGTTCGAGTCGATCGGCCGCCCGCTGCCGGGCCGCGAAACGGTCGTGCTGACGCGCCGCGCCGAACCGATCCCCGGCGTCCGCACGGTCGGCAGTCTCGACGCGATTGGCCAAGCGGACGATCTCGACGGCCGGACGATTTTCATCTGCGGCGGCGCGCAGGTTTACGCCCAAGCGCTTGGCCAATGTTCTGACCTGTTCCTCTCCCTGGTAAAGCGGGAGGTCGAGGGCGACGCCTTTTTCCCGGAGTACGAGCCGATGTTCGACGGCGGGGAGACGCTCCGCGAGTCGGCCGACTTCGACATCGTCCATTACCGCCGGCTTGGCCAAGCGGGCGGCGATTGACTTGGCCTTGGCCAACCGGTAACTTTTGTGCGGATGTTAGCAACCGGAACCCAGTCGACCCCGCTTCCGGACGCCCCCACCGCTCAGGAGACCCCCGCCGATTGGCAGGAGATTGCCGTAACGGTGATGCCGTTCCTGAACGGGGTGCAGCAGCAGTTGGCCGGTCAGGTCGCGGCGTTTGACCCCGAGATCGCGCCGGTTGCCGAGTACGCGCTGGCCAACCAGGGAAAACAGCTTCGTGCCGCGCTGACCGGCCTGGCGGCAAACAGCGTCGGTGGCTGGAATGACGCCACGGTCAAGGCGGCGGTCATCATCGAGATGGTGCACCTGGCCACGCTGCTGCACGACGACATCATGGACGGTGCCGAGTTGCGGCGCAGCCGCCCGACACTCGCCCGCCAGTGGGACAACACCACGGCGGTGCTCGTCGGCGACTGCCTGTTTGCGAACGCGCTGAGGCTGGCGGCGGAGTTCCCGGCCACGGATGTCTGCCGTGCCGTCTCCACCGCCACGCGCACGGTCTGCTCCGGGGAGATTCTTCAAAACAACCATCAGGGCAATCTCGCGATTGGCCAGGCGGACTATTTCAAGATGCTCCGGATGAAGACCGGCGAGTTGTTTGCGCTCGCCTGCGAGCTGGGCGGCTCGCTGGCCGGGGGCAATCCGCGCGAGACGCGGGCGCTGCGCGAGTACGGCATGGCGCTGGGCACGGCCTATCAGCTTTACGACGACTGCCTCGACCTGTTCGGCTCCGAGGCCGAGGCCGGCAAGTCGCTCGGCACCGACATCGCCAGTGGCAAGGCGACGCTGCCGGTGATCCTGCTGTGCGAACAGGCCGGGCCGGAGATCACGGAGCAGCTTGGCCAGATGATCGGGCGCTGGGACTCCGATCAATTGAACATCCTGCGCGGCTGGCTGTCGGAGTTCAATACATTGGAACAATCCCAGTCCAGGCTGGAGTCGTGCCTTGCCGACGCCCGCGACGCGCTGGGCGCGGTCGGGGATTCCGGCCAACGCGACGCCCTGCTGGAGCTGACCCGCTTTCTGGCGCAACAATCGGCGGGGCTGGGTGTTGGTTGAATACCGGGTCAACCCAGATGCTGGAAACCCCTTCCATCGTTTCCCCGGCCAAAGGTGGCGAGACCATGCCGGAATGGAATGAGCAGGAGCACGTGAGCCGCGCCCGCGAAGGCGACATGGAGGCTTGCGACGCGCTCGTCCAGCAGTATCAGGAGCGCATTTACGCCACCATCTACCACATGACCTCGAATCACGAGGATGCCGCCGATCTGGCGCAGGAAACCTTCATCAAGGCGTTCCGCAAGATCCAGAATTTCAAGGGCGACTCCGCGTTCTTCACCTGGCTCTACCGGATCGCCGTCAATAACACGATCAACTTTATCCGCTCAAAGCGACGGCGCGTGATCCTGAGCATCAACCAGATGGACGAAGATTGGGACAGCGGCGAGGAACTGCTCGGTCTCGTCTCCAAGGACACCCCGCAGCGGGACATCGACCGGCATGAACTTCAGGGAATCTTGAACGCCGCCATGCAGAAGTTGTCTCCAAACCACAGGCTCGTGGTCACGCTGCACGACGTGCAGGGACTGCCGCACGAGCAAATCGGCGAAATCATGGACTGCAACACCAACACCGTCCGCACCCGGCTGCATTACGCCCGCAAGCAACTGCAGGCGCACCTCTCCGACTACCTGAAACCGTGACCGACCCCGATCCAACCGAGTTTGACAAGTTGCAGAAACTGCTGGCTTCCAAGAAAAAGGAAAAGCCGGAGGACGGTTTCTTCGACCGGTTCTCCGACCGGGTGCTGACACGCCTCGAGGAGCCGGCGCCCAGGCCAACGCTTTGGGAACGGCTCAACGACCAGGTGGATCCCTTCCGGGCGGCGGCGGCGATCTTCGCCATGCTCATCGGCGTGGGCGTCTGGTACGGCCTCAACGAAGGCTCCCATCTGGCTGAGACCGGGCTGGAGCCGCTTGGCCAAGCCGAGGCCAACCCGGAGCCGCTTGGCCAAGGGCTGGACGCACTGGCCGGCAGCAGTCTGCCGCTGACTAAGAGCAAGGCTGAGCCACCGCGCATCCTGATGAACCCCGGCGCGGGGCTGGCCACCCGGCCGGCCAAGGCCTCCTCCAACACGGTCCACACTCCCAAATAAAAAGCAGCCAGTCGCCCGGCTGCTTTCAGTAAATCTTCCGAGTTGCGCGTTTAATAGCGCGTGAAGACAAACACATCCCGGCCGGACTGGATATGCAGCCGGCCCTTGACGATGGTGGACTTCAGCTTGCCGGATCGAAGAGGCCAGCCGGTTCTCATCGCGCCGCTGAGAAACTCAGCTTCCTTGCTTAAGTCAACCTTGTCCGGCTTGACGTTGACCTGATAACGGATGCCGGAGCCCTCCCATTTGCCGGAGCCGATCCGCATACTTTCTCCCTTACGCATACTTTGGCTCAACTGCCGGTTCAACCAGCCGGGATCCTTGTTCATGATCCAGCTCAGCATCCGTATCACCTCTTGATCTTTGGCCTGGCTTCCATCCTCCCCTCCATCGGTCCCGTATGTCTCCTCAAACCCGACTGGCTGGCTGAATCCCCCACCGTTTCCCGGTCCATAGCCAAAGGAATCGTCATCGACATCCCCATTATCGATGGCCCCTTGATACGCTTCACGCAGTTTCTTTAGAACCTGGTCGTAGGCACCGGCAACGGACAGGCCGTTGACGCGGATCTGGTTCCGATCCGCCTCCGGCCAGACCTGCAGCGTCACCCGCCGCATCTTGCCCACCGTCGACTGGATGCCTCTCATTTCATCCACTGAAATAGTCGTGCGGGTTTTTTTGTTCTCACGAAGGGAAACGTTTGGGGCGAACTGCCACCGGCCAACGATGGCATCCCTGCCGTAAAGCTCCGACTCGCCGGTGTCGAAGAACGCCCGGATATCCTTCATGAACGCCAGGAGTTTTTTCTCCTCCTCGGAATTCGGCTCGATCGCCCTCAGCTCCTCATACCGCCGGTTGACAGCGGAAACCACCTCGCTATTGCCAAGCAGCTTGGGGAATGACAGATTCCCCGCCTGTTTTTTCCACATGACATAAAGGGATTCGTCGGACGAGTCCCCGCCGTCGCTCGTTTCCTGATCCAAATAGGGATCCTCCTCTTCCTCCTCTTCGCTCTCCCCCAGCCCCAGCAGGGACTTGATCTCGCTGGTTTCGGCCAGCGCGTAAAAGCCCGGGTAGGCGCGCATATGCTCCTCGAGGGTTGTGGCACGGTTGTTCAGCAACAGCACCAGGGTGTCGCGAACCTCGTAGTGCAGTTCCGGCGTGTTGTCGTAGGCGGCCGCCAGCTTGACGAACGGCGTGTCATCGAGTTGCTCACGCGCCTCGCTCAATGTCTTCAGCGCCCACGGATCGTCGTCGTGCTTGAACGGCACCGTGAAGTTGCCCAGCTGGTAAATGAGTGTCAGCGCCATCACCGAGTAAACGCTCGCCGTGATCAGGCCGACACTCAGCCCGAACTTGCGGTTCATGCCCTTGTAGTTCTCCAGCCGGTACTCCTCCCATTGGGCCTCGAGGCGTTTGCGCACCATGATGCTCGCCACCGTGCCGAGGATTGAGAAAAGCACCACGAGAGTGATGAAGCCGGCCACCACCGGCACGGCGCGGTTCCAGAACGGGTGCGCATCGATCGGCCACCACTTGTCGCCCATCCACTGGAACGCCATCGAACCGAACCAGCCGGAAAGGTTCACCGCCACGATCACCCCCATCAAAGTAACCAAGGCGTTGATTCCGCCCTTGAAATAACATTCAAGCGCGAGGATCAGGAAAATCAGGCCGATGAGCAGATAAATCCACATGGCGGCGAAACCTAACCCCCGTTCGCCGAAAAATCACGCGGTTTTTTGCGGAAAAATCGGCTATTCCAGCCCCCTGAAAAAGGCCCGGGCGGTCACACAGGTCGCCTCGGAGAGCGCCTCCAAGCCAACCCCCAGCCTCTCGGCGGCCGTTTGGCTGATCTCGCGCACATGGGCCGGCTCGCACCGTTTGCCACGGTACGGCACCGGCGCGAGGAACGGCGCGTCGGTCTCCAGCATCAACTTGTCCAGCGGCACCGAGGCCAAGGTTTCCCGCACGTCGGCCGCGTTCTTGTAGGTGCAAATGCCGGTAAAACTGACCAGTGACCCCAGCTCGATCACCCGCCGGGCCGCCGCCGGGTCGTTCACGAAACAGTGGAACACCCCCCGAACCCGGTCCGCGAACGGCTCGAACACCTCGAGGCACGGTTCGAACGCCGCCCGCTGGTGCACGACCACGTTCAGGCCAAGCGCGGCCGCCACCTCGAGTTGCTGCCGGAACAGCGTGACCTGCCGGGCCTTGAACGCCTCATCCTCCGCCGCCGATCCGCCGCGTGTGCTCGGCAGCCGATAATGGTCGATTCCGATCTCGCCGATGGCCACCACCTTGGGCTGCTTGGCCAAGCGCTCGAGATCAGCAGTCACATCGTCCGGCGCGGCGAGGCAGTCGTTGGGATGCCACCCCACGGCAGCGAACACGCCGTCGAAGCGCTTGGCCAGGCCGATCGCCCGCAGGCTGCTCTCCCGCTCCGTACCGATGGTGACGATGCGCGAGATGCCGGCCTCGGCAGCGCGCCGCACCACGGCATCCTCCTCCCCACGGAAATCGGGGAAGTCCAAATGGGCGTGTGTGTCGTAAAATTCCGGCATCGCTTGGCCAGGCGCTTGGCCCGGCCAATGTAACGGCTCCCGTCCGGTTTGTCATTTTCCTTCAAATCGGCCCGGCGTGTGCTAATATTTTTTGCCAGCGATTGAAACGACGCTGGAGAATAAAACAATGAGCGGCCCCACATCACCCGAGGAATTCCAGAAACAAATGCAGGAGTTCCTGCAAAAGCAGTTCAAAGGGTTTGGCGCCCCCGGCTTCGCCGGGGCCGCGCCGTCCGGGACGGACACCGAGCCGGAGCCGGAACCGGAGCGGGACGTGTTCGAGTTCGCGTACAAGCCGCGCGACGTCAAGGCGCACCTCGACCGATTTGTCATCCAGCAGGAGGAGGCCAAGAAGGTGCTGAGCGTGGCGTTGTGCGACCATTACAACGCCGTGCGGCAGGCCTTCGACGGGGAGGAACAGGGCCATTACACGAAGCAAAACGTGATGCTCATCGGCCCGACCGGCGTCGGCAAGACGTACCTCATCCGCAGCATCGCCGAATTGATCGGCGTGCCGTTCGTCAAGGCCGACGCGACCAAGTTCTCCGAGACCGGCTACGTCGGCGGCGATGTCGAGGATCTCGTCCGCGACCTCGTCCGGCAAGCCGACGGCGACGTCGAGCGCGCCCGCTACGGCATCATTTACATCGACGAGATCGACAAGATCGCCTCGGCCTCGGAGCAGCACGGAAGCCGCGACGTGAGCGGCCAAGGGGTGCAGACCACGCTGCTCAAGCTGATGGAGGAAACCGAGGTGCCGGCGCGTTCGCAGCACGACATGGCCGGCCAGATCCAGGCGATG
Organism: Verrucomicrobiota bacterium; assembly: GCA_014382705.1. Classification (GTDB taxonomy): domain Bacteria; phylum Verrucomicrobiota; class Verrucomicrobiia; order Limisphaerales; family UBA1096; genus UBA1096. The sequence goes on from JACNJE010000116.1 coordinate 24,515, forward strand.
ATGGAGGGCATGCGTGGCGCCAAGAAAGAGGGCGACACGATCAACACGCGCCACATCCTGTTCGTCGTCAGCGGGGCGTTCGCCCACCTCGACAAGATCGTCGGGCGGCGACTGAAGGAGTCGGCCATCGGCTTTGCCGCCGCCTCGCAGGAGGAAGTGGAGGGCGGCCGGATTCTGGAGCACGCGAAGACGCCCGACTTCATCAAGTTCGGCTTCGAGCCGGAGTTCATCGGGCGGCTGCCGGTGCGCGTCGTCTGCCACCCGCTCTCGGTCGATGACCTCGAGCAGATTTTAAAGAGCAGCGAGGGGAGCATCATCCGTCAGTACAAGCAGTCGTTCGCCGCCTACGGCATCAACGCCCGCTTCGAGGATGGCGGACTGCGGCGCATCGCCGAGCTGGCGATCGACGAGCAGACCGGCGCGCGCGGCCTGATGACCGTCTGCGAAAAAGTGTTCCGCGACCTGAAGTTCGAGCTGCCCAGTTCGCGCGTGCGGGAGTTCGCCGTCGATGACGCACTGGTCGATGATCCGAAGACCGTGCTGCAAACGCTGCTGGAGAACGCGCCCGAACAGGAGGCGGCCGAAGTGGACGAGACGCTGAAACAGTTCGCCGACGCGTTCACCGAGCAGCACGAGCTGACCATCACCTTCACGACGGATGCCCGCAAACGGCTGGCCAACCTGGCCGGGGAGTCGTCCCTCTCGGTGTACGATTTTTGCAAGGCCCACTTCCGCGATCTGCATTTCGGCCTGAAGCTGATCTCCGGCAACACGGGAACGACGGAGTTCGAACTGGACGAGTCGTTTGCCGAGGACCCAGACACCGCCCTGAGCGAACGCGTGGTCGCCAGCTACAAAAGCAAGAAATCGTAGCGCCGGATTTCTGCTCCCGCTTGGCCAAGCGTGATCGGCTTTATTCCTTCTCCCTCTTCTATCAGGGAGAAGGTGGCCGCAGGCCGGATGAGGGTGAAACCCTTCGGATGAATCTTGAAACAGTCACGCGTTCTCCCTCTCCCCAGCCCTCTCCCGCTAGGAGAGGGAGATTGGCCAAGCGCGTTAGACGCGCATTCGACTTTAATACGTTGCCCGGCCGCCGGAGATGTCAAACACGGCCCCGGTGCTGAACGACACCTCGTCCGACGACAGCCAGGCGATCAGCGCCGCCACCTCGTCCGCCTGGCCCACGCGCCCCATCGGGATTTTTGACACCATGTAGTCGATGTGCGCCTGCGTGCATTGCTCGAGAATCTCCGTCTCGATCACCGCCGGCGTGATGCAGTTCACCCGGATGTTCGTGTCGGCCAACTCCTTGCCCAGCGACTTGGTCAGGCCAATCACGCCGGCCTTGGCGGCACTGTAGTGGGATGCGGTCGGGTTGCCCTCTTTGCCGGCGATCGAGGCGACGTTGACGATGCGGCCCCACCCCGCCTCGAGCATCCCCGGCACGAATGCGCGGCAGCAGAGGAAGACGCCGTACAGGTCGATGTCCATCACGTCGCGCCACTCCTGCGGGGTGCATTCCCATAGCATCTTGTTGACGCCGGCGATGCCGGCGTTGTTGACGAGGATGTCGATCTGCCCGTGCCGGCCAAGCGCTTGACCGGCCGCCGCCTCAACCGATTCCGGCTTGGCCAACTCCACCGTGTCGCTGGTGATTTCTCCGAGTCCGTCGAGCTTGGCCTTGGCCTCGTCGGTGGCCTTTTGGTCGCGATCCCAAATCACGCACTGCGCGCCCTCTTTCAACAGGCGCTGGACAGTCGCAAGGCCAATCCCCCGGGCACCGCCGGTCACCAATGCTGTTTTCCCTTGTAAACTCATCTGAAGCCGCACCGGGGATAAGGCGCAGCGACTGGAAAATCAATCGAAATTGCCGGTGATTAAGTTGGCCAGTTGCTGGATCACTCGCGGGTAGGGGTAGTCGCGGTCCTGGAGGCGGTGGCGCAACCGGACACGCTGGACGGCAAACTCGGCCTCGGCCTGAGCCTCCGCCCAAGCCCAATCCACCGTCCCGCAGAACGGAGGCAGCCGGTTTCCATCGCCAGAATGTTCGTTCGACACACGCATGACTGCGGACGCAAAATGCGCCATTTTGGGTGTGACACCTCCGTGTGTCGAAGACCGATAAACCGCTGGGCGGAAATCAGTTAACCGGTTTTTGAATCAACCGGCGGAGCAGGAATACAAATCCCTTCGATTCGCTCCAACGTATAACTCGGCAATGCGAGCCGTTTCTTTAGAAAAAAGTCTACTTTCCCGGCGCTTCCGGCGGGATCATCCCGTTGCCCTGCAAAATATAGTGGAAAAGGGCCTCGATCTGCCGATCCGCATCACCGTCCAGCACGTCAAAAAGGGCGCTTCGGCCCTGATTGAAATAGGACGGCATCTTGGTTTGCGGGTCGATTCGGAGCGGGCTGCGCATCCATCGCCGAAAATATTCCGGCAACAATCGGTCACCGACCGTTGCGAGGTTGATGCCTTGCGCGTCAAACACCTGCGCCGGCTCCAGCTTGCCGATCCCGTGGCAACTGAAGCAGAAAAAACCGCCGTTGGCCGAGACCAATTTTCGGCCGATCGCCGACTTCCCCGCATCGACCGGCAGATCGGGCGGCGTCACCGGCGGATGGCCGTGGAGCAGGGCCAGGCCCTTGGCCAAGCCGTCCGCCTGCGCGGGGAACGCCGGCATGCGCGCCGTCAGCCAGGGCCGTTGTCGCTTGGACAACGAGCCGTTCAACAGTCTCCCGCTCCACTCCGGTTTCAGTTTTCCGCCGAGCACGTTGAGGGGCGGGATCAGCGCCACCTGCCCGTGGCAGCTCGCACAATGCAAGCCGGCCGATTGGCGCAGCGCGAACTCCGCCAGGCTCGCTTGGCCAAGCGACGCCGTGCCGTCGCGCAGGAACAACTGCAGCGCCGCGCGATCGCTCTCGCCGAAGGCATACCTTGGCGCGCGGGCCGGCGTGTCGGCGAGACAGCCGTTGGCCAAGTCGGCGATGGGCGGTGCGCTGAATTGGTTGTCGAGCTTGAGCGCGTGGCAATTCAGGCAGCCGGTGGACTGTACCAGCTCGCGGCCCTTGGAAACGGTGGCCGGGTCGGTTGGCAACGGGTCACGCTTGGCCAAGCCGGCCGACTGAAAAAGATGCGCCGCCAGCGCGGCGGCCTCCTCCGGCTTGAGGGCAAAGTTGGGCATGCGGTTCCAGCGATAATGCGCCTGCGGATTTTTCAGGAACGCCGCCAGCGAACCGGCCTGGCCAAACTTCCACCGCACCTGGCCCAGCGCGACCTTGCCCGGCGCTGGCGCTTGGCCCGCCGTCGTGTGGCAGGCGGCGCAGTTGAGCTGCGTGAACAACTTTTTTCCCGTCTCCGCCGTTTCCGCATCGGGGGTTGTGCCGGGGACGGCTTCGCCGGCCTTGAGCAAACTGAGGAACGAGGCGATCGCCCGCACGTCCGCCTTGGCGGTCACGCCATGCAGCATCACCGGCATGGTGGCCTGCGACCGGAGCCGCGCCGGGTTGAGAATCCAGTCGGCCATCCAGCCGGCGTCGCGCCGCGAGCCGATGCCGTCGAGTGCCGGGGCGTCCATCGCCAATTCCGGCATGCCGCGCCCGTTGGCACCTACAGCGTGACAGTTGAAGCAGCGATGCCCGGCGGCGAGTTGGCGGCCGCGCCGCAACGCCGCGCCCCGGGCCAGCCGTTCGCTCGGTGTGTGCTTCAAAAACCGGGGCGGGATCGGCTCGTTGGCGAAGTCGGGCGTGGCCCAGTACAGCCGGAAAAAGGCATCCCCCTTTTCTGGCGATGTATAAATCGCCTTAAGCGTGTTGCTTCTGGAGTTGAGCCGGATGCGCTGGGTCGGCTCGGTCGTTCCCCCGTCGGAGGTTGCCTCAAGCACGACGGCTCCGTTGAGTTCCAGCTTGAGGCTGCCGTTCAACTCGGCCTGGAACACAAAGCGGTCGCGCAGGTCGAGTTGAATGGCCCCCTCCCACTCGGCGGTGAACCCGCCCGGCGCGACAAACGGCGTCGGCGCTTGGGCGCGCGGGACGTACAGCATGAAGTTCGGCCGCACCGTCGTGTCGGCAGCGCCTCCCTTGGCTGGCTTGAACGTGACCGCCAACCCATCGCGCCACGGCGGATCGGCCCCGTCAACCGCCAACCCAGCGCTTGGCCAAGCGACGGCCACGGCGCAGAGAAGCTGGCTCAACCGGCGGCTCATCGTCGAAAACAGATCACCCCAGACCAAGGTTGTCCAGAATGCGGAGCACCGATTGGCTTTTGTTGAGCGTGTAAAAATGGAGGCCGGGCGCGCCGCGGTCGAGCAGTTCGCGGCATTGGGCCGTGGCGTAATCGATGCCGCAGTCGCGGACGGCCTCGGCGTCGTCTCCCAGCGCATCGAGCCGCGAGGCGAACGCCTCCGGCACCGTCGCCCCGCACATCGCGCTGAATTTCCTGATCTGCCCGGCGCTGGACACGGGGATGATGCCGGGAAAAAGCGGCGCGGTGACGCCTTGCTCCCGAAGAAACCCGGCAAGCCGGAAGTAGTCGGCGTTGTCGAAAAACATCTGCGTGATGACCAGGTCGGCACCGCGGTTGACTTTGCCGACAAGATGCCGCCAGTCGGCCTCGCGCCCCCCGGCGCAATCCATGTGTCCCTCCGGGAAACCGGCGACGCCAACGCCAAAACCGCCGCGCTCGCGGAGGTACGTCACCAGTTCCGAGGCGTATTCGAACCCGCCCTCGGTCTGCGCCCAGTTCTCCCCGGGTGGCGGGTCGCCGCGCAGGGCAAGGATGTTCCGGATGCCGCGCTTGGCCGCCTCATCGAGGATGCCGCCGATCTCCGCCCGCGTGTGCCGGACGCAAGTCAGGTGCGCCATGGTGGTGAGGCCAAAGTCGTTCTGGATGCACTCCACGATCTCGAGCGTCTTTTCGCGGGTGGTGCCGCCGGCGCCGTAGGTGACTGAGGCGTAGTCCGGCTTGGCCGTCATCAGCGACGGCAACGTCTTGCCGAAAAACGTGGCCTCGCCCTCCGGTGTCTTGAACGGAAAAAACTCAAACGAGAGGGTTGGTTTCCCCGCGGCCTCCTTCCCGGCATGAATGTCACGGATAAACCGCATGCGCGGCGAAGGCTAAAGAAAACCCGCCATGAGTGAAAGGACGGAACTCACGGGAGGGACGAGTTCCACCTCGTCCCAAACGAAACATACGATGGGGCAAGGTGGAACTTGCCCCTCCCGCTACACGTCGCACACCTCGGCGGCGTGGCGGAGGGCAGCCTCCTTGTCGTCCCAGTTGGGGATGAACTCCTGCGCGACGAAGCCTTCGAAGCCGGTGGCGAGAATGGCGCGCATCACGGCCGGGTAGTTGATCTCCTGCGTGTCGTCGAGTTCGGCGCGGCCCGGGTTGCCGGCGGTGTGGTAATGGCCGATGTACTCCTTGAGCTTGCCGATGTTGCGGATGATGTCGCCGTGCATGATCTGCACGTGGTAAACGTCGAACAACAGCTTGAGGCT
>JACNJE010000013.1 GCA_014382705.1 Verrucomicrobiota bacterium
GGGTGGCGCGGGAGGGGGCCGACCCCGGGGGGGGGGCGGGGGCCGTTTGCGCCGGGGCGTGGGATGAGCGCCGCCCCGGGGGTTTGATTTTTCCCGCGGATGGCGCCGCGGGGGTTTTCCAGCACCCTTTTGGGGTCGCGCCCGCGACCCCCCCCAAGATGCCCGGCGGGCGAACCCGGCTGGGCGGTGGCGGGCCCCGCCTGCCCCGCCGTGTGGTACGCCCCGACGATCAGGCTGGCCACGGTGTTGCGATGGTTGCTCACGCGCGCGATGTTGCGCCACGCGTTGATGGCGTCCGAGGCGTGCACGCCGACCGAGTCGCCATGGACGCTGCCGATCGGTTTTTTGCCGTTGTACATGGTGGCCCGCCGTTCGTCGCGGCCAGGATCGCGCAACAGGAGCTGGTTCGCCGCCAGCGACATCGCCTCGCCGACATCCTCGGGGTCATACCCCTCCGCCAACGCAGCGGCCACGGCACCGGCCGCCTCCTCGCGCGAACCGGCGAAGACCGTCTGGCTCAGTTCGCTCAGCCAGCCGTCATCGCCCTTGCGTTGGCCAAGCTTGCGGTCCAGCAGTCGATGCTCGTCCAGCAGTCTGGGTAGCACCGCGCGAATCCCGGACTCGCTGCGATTGTTGCGCCGGGCGCCCTGCTCGGTGTTCACGCAGTAGCGCACCGATTGGCGAAACAGCGTGTGCGCCTGCTCCTCCCCGGTGAACTCGAGCAGTGCCCAGGCGCGCCACGACAACACCACGCGGTGTACATCGACCTCGTCCTGCACGGCGTACTGCAAATGGTTGTAGGCTTCGCCGACCGGCTGGTTAGCCAACGCGGCGAAGGTGCCCTCGGCGCGGCCGAAGTCGGCCGAGCGGGTCGCCGAGCGGAGCAGTTCGCCGCCGCCGGTGGCCGCTTGGCCAAGCGCCGCCGGCTCGACCGGCCGCAGCACTTCCTTTTTGCGGCCGCCGAATTGCCGGATGCGGCTTGTGTTGCGATACAGCACTTTCAGCACCGGCAGCGGGCGCAACGCCCCCGGCAGCTCGCGCGCCATCTCGTAGGCCGGCGCGAGGGCCATGATGGTGTGGTACCCGACGTAATCCTGCCCGCCGAACGTGCGGGCGTTGGCCAGCGCACCGGCGGCGATCAGCGTCCGCAGGTCGGTGCCGGATTTCAATTTGCCCACCAGCCGCGACTGCAGCTTATGGATCGGGATTTCCTGCATCATGTCCACCAACGGCTCCAGCTTGCCGAAGGAAAGCCGGCCCGGCCCCTCGTCGGCGAAGGCCGGGGCCAAACCCAGTTCAAACGCCAGCGTGGAGCCGACACTGCCGACCAGCATGCCCCGGCCAACATCGGCAAGGAAATTGCGGCGGGAATTGAGACGCAACTCGGCGTCGTGAGTATGAAGGGATGACGGTTCTTTTTGCATAGCGATCGAAGGGTAAACCTCCGGATGCCCCCCGTCAAGTGCTTGGCCAAGCGTGTTTGGCTTGGCTTCGGGGGTTCGGTTGTTACGCTGCCGCCGAGCCTGTTGAACGCACGATGAACCGCCTACTGCCACTCGCGGCCTGCACCGCCCTCGCCGGCGCGGCGCTTGGCCAAATCACCAAGCCGGCCGACGCGCCCAAGCCGCTCCCCCCCGCCGAGAGTGCCAAGCGCGTGCAGTTGCCGGACGGCTTCCGGCTGGAACTCGTCGCCGCCGAGCCGCTTATCCGCCAGCCGTCCGGTGTCTGCTGGGACGCACACGGCAACCTCTTCGTCAGCGAACTGCACGGCTACAACATCGAAGGCCAGTTCGACATCGAGTCGCTCAACAAGACCGGGAAACTCGACCGGGTGGTCCGGCGCATCGCCGCCAACGAGGAGGCCATGCGCCGCGCCGAGAAGGAACAGTTCGGCACCGTCAAGCGGCTGATCGATGACGACGGCGACGGCGTGATGGATCGCGCCGAAGTGTGGGCCGACCGGTTGCCAGTTTGTTTGGGCGTCTGCCCCGCTCTCGGCGGCATCATCGCCGTCTGCGCGCCGGACATCCTCTTCCTCGCCGACCGCGACGGCGACGGCAAGGCGGAGATTCGTGAGACGCTGTTCACCGGCTTCAAGTTCGGCGTCATCGAGCGCCGCATCAACTCGCCGCTTTGGGGGCCGGACAACTGGATTTACATCGACGGCGGCCAAGGCGGCCGCATCACCGGCCCGCGCCTCGCCGCGCCGGTCGATATTCCGGTCTCCGGTTTTCGCATCAAGCCGGACGGCTCGGCGATCGAGCCGGTCAGTGGCCACACCGGAACCTATGGTTTCACCTTCAACGCCGACGGCGACCGGTTCGTGATCTCCACCGGCACGCCCGGCATCCAGGTCGCGCCGCTGCCGTGGCGCTACCTCTCTCGCAACGCCGACACCGCGGTGCGCGCCTCGCGCCGCAATGCCGCCGACTACAACACCACGTTCCCCGTCAGCCAACCGCACCCGTGGCGCACCAAGCGCGCCGACGATCCCGGCTTCGGCAAATATTACCGCGACCGCTACGGCTCGGCCGAGTCGATCCCCAACGGCTACTTCACCTCCGCCTGCTCGCCGCTCGTTTATCAAGACTCCGCCCTGCCCGGCTTGAGCGGCCAACTCCTCGCCTGCGCCCCGGCGCAAAATCTTGTCCACCGCGCCGAGCTGCAACGCGACGGGGTGCGGCTCAATATCCGTCGGCCGGCCGGCACGGGGAACTCAGAATTCCTCGCGTCCACCGACATCTGGTTTCACCCGATCCACCTTGCCATCGGGCCGGAGGGCGCGGTTTACATCGCCGATTTTTACCGCGAAATCATCGAGGATTACTCGGCGATCCCGCGTTACCTGCAGCAACTGTACGGGCTCGACGACGGCCGCGACCACGGCCGCGTCTGGCGCTTGGTGCATGACATCATGCCGGAGCCGCAGTCGCCCAACCTGGCTAAGCTCGATAACGCCGCACTGGCACGCGAGGTGGACAGCCCCCGCTTTTGGCGGCGGCAAACCGCCCGGCGACTGCTGCTCGAGCGCGGCGCGCAACAAACCAAAATCGCGCTGTCGCCGGATGACACCTCCGCCGCCGTTAACGCGCTTTACACGCTCGACGGACTCGCGCGGCTCGGCAACGACCGGCTTGCCGCCGCGCTTGGCCATGCCGAGCCGGGCGTGCGCCGGCACGCGTTGCGCCTGACCGAGCGCCGGTTTGGCGAAAGCAAACAACTGCTCGCCGGCGCGCTGCGGCTGGCCGATGACGCGTCGCCGATCGTCCGGCTGCAACTCGCCCTTTCGCTGGGTGAATCCGATGACGCGCGATCCCTCCGCACCCTCGCCGACTTGGCCAAGCGGCACGGTGGCGACATGTGGGTCGACGGCGCGATTCTCAGCTCGCTCGGCAACCGAGCCGGCGCGATGCTCGAGGCCCTGCTGTCGGACACGCCGGGCGCGCTTGGCCAGGCGCGGGGGCTGGTCCGCCGCCTTTGCAGCGCGGTGGCTTCGCGGAAAAACCGGGAGGAGTTCTCCGGCGTGATCGCGCTGCTGGGCGGACTGGACGACCCGGGGCTGCAGCTCGAATGCCTGAAGGGACTGCGCGAGTCGTTCAAGTCCGCCACCACGATCGTCATCGACGACGCGCCCCGTGACGCGTTGATGCGGCTCGCCAGCAGCGGCGAAGGCGAGGTGCGCGTTGCCGCGCTCGACTTGACCCGCGTGCTGAAACTCGAAACCGCGTCCGAGCGCGCGGCGCGCCTGGCCAAGGCGCTGCGCGAGGTGGCCGATGTGCAACTCCCGGCCGATCGCCGCCTGGCCGCTGTGCGCGGCTTGGCCTCGGAAAACGACGCCGTGATCGCCGCCGGCCTGCTCGACGCCTACCCCGCCGCCACGCCGCCGGTGCGCCGCGCCATCCTCGAGACGGCGTTCGCCCGCGCCGACCATCTGCCCGCCGTCGTGGCGGCGATGGAGCAGGCCAAGCTGCCCCCCTCCGCGCTCAACGCTGTCCAGCGCACCGCGTTGATTGGGCAAAAAAACGCCGGCTTGGCCAAGCGCGCGCGGGCGCTGTTGGCCGCGATCAAGCCGGTGGACGACGCAACGCTGCAACGATTCGTCACCGCGCTCAAAGCCAAGCGCGACACGAACGCCGGCCAGGCGACATTCAACCAGCATTGCGCCACCTGCCACCGCGCGCACGGGATCGGCTTCGCGGTGGGGCCGGACTTGACAGCGGAGTTTCGCCGCGCTGAGGAGACGATCGTGCGGGACATCCTCGCGCCGAGCGCGGTGATCGTCGCCGGCCACGAGACGTACACGGTCGAGACTACCGACGGGCGGGTGCTGAGCGGCCTGCTTGCGGGCGAATCGGCGGCCAGCCTGACGCTGGCCATGGCCGGTGGCGTGCGGCTCGACGTGCTGCGAAAGGAGATCCGGTCGCTGAAGTCGCTCGACGTGTCGCTGATGCCGGAGTCGCTCGCGGTGGCCCTCCAGCCAAGCGACGTGGCCAACGTGATCGCCTGGCTGCGGCAGCCACCGATGCGGCGGGTGCTGTTCGACGACAGCCCGGCGTTTGTCGACCGACTCACGGAGGGCAGCGGGACGGCAACCGTGGTCACCGACGACCGGCACAGCGGCTCGGCGTCGCTTCGCGTCACGCCGTTGCAGCGCCACTCAAGCCGCATCCCCGGCTGGGCGTTTCGCATCCGGGAAAATCCCGGTCCGGGCGAGTACCGGTATTTACGCCTCGCGTGGAAGGCGCCCAAGGCGGACGGCGTGATGGTGGAACTGGCCGACAACGGCGCGTGGCCCTCGTCCGGCAGCCCGGAACGGCGCTATTACAGCGGCGAAAACAGTTCCGACTGGCAGGCCACGCGCGTGTCGGAGCAGCGGCCGACCGAATGGACGGTGGTCACCCGGGATCTGTGGAAGGATTTTGGCGACCTGACGCTGACCGGCATCGCGCCCACGGCTCTGGGCGGCCCAGTGTGGTTCGACCGGATCGAGCTGCTGCGCTCACCGGAGGAGTGACTTGGCGCGCTTGGCCAAGCGGTGCGGTCACTCCTTCTCGTAAAGGATCGTGATCAGCACGTCGGACGCGGCGGCGACGTTGCCCTGCAGCGACCCCCCCTCCTTGGCAGCCGGGTTGTAGCTCTGGGTGGCGATGGTGCCGGTGGCCTGGAGGATGTTCACCCCCTCGCTCTCGGCCCAGGCGTTGATCTGCTGCTCGAGCGCCTCGACCTCGGTCTCCAGTCCCTTGAAAAGCTTGATGCGTTGCATGGTGTCGATCGGTCATTCCCGCCGCATCAGCAGTTTGCCGGTGGTGGGTCCCTCGACAATCCGGAGCTGGTAAGGCGGCGAAAGTTTGCTGTCGGCACCGCGCATGAGCACGGCGCTGTATTCGTAGTCGAACTTGAAATGGTAGTTGACGACCCGCGTGCCGTCGGGGATCGGCAAGAGCGTCTCCCAGCGGCCCTCGGTGAGCTGGGTTTGCCGCATCGGGAAGGCCTGGTTGTTGACGATCACGATCGGCTTGACCGAGTCGGCGTCGAGCGCGCGCTGGTTGCTATGGTACATCGCCTCGACCGGGTAGAGGCCGGTCTGGCTCCACGGCAGTTCGCGCGGCGTGAGGTTGGTGATGGTGCTCGTGGTGCACCCCGCCAACAGGGAAAAACAAGTACAAATGACACAAAACCACCTCATCAACAACGCCCGAATCCTGCGAGTCCCGGCGCGTTTTGTAAAGCCCGCAGTTGCTCACCAGGCGTGCGTCAGGAAAAACAGGACCAATAGGATGGCCGCCCCGACCCAGAGCCAGTGCAGGCGTTTGCCGGCCGGCCGCCCACCCTCCCCGAACTCCCGCTGCACGAAGTCGTCGTAGTCGAACTCCTCACCCGGCAGGTGGGTGGACTCGTGTTGCGCCTCGTCGGCCCAGCCGGTGTCCGGGGGCAGGGAGGGGATGCCCAGGAGGGCCATGGTC
>JACNJE010000166.1 GCA_014382705.1 Verrucomicrobiota bacterium
AATCCGAGGGTTTTTCCAGGATAAAAACCTAGCGTATATTACATCCTGACGGGAAGTTGTGTCTACTTACTTACGCACTCCTTAGTAATACTGATTACGACCCAATCACGATAAACGTATGGCAAAACGTTGAGAGCGCGTTCGTCCTTCGAGCCTCCAACCCAGCCCCCGCCATGAATGTACAGCAATGTCGGTTTTTTGCCCTTGCCATCGTTGACCCACCAAGGCTCTTCACCGATAAATTCGTCTGGAAGGTAAACGTTCAGGCACAATTTGTTATCCCCTACGGTTCGATAAACCACGTCATGCTTCACGAGCCCCATGTTCAACGCCGCGTTACGGTCGATGGTCTGTGCGGGCCGGGTGGCGCATCCGGCGGACAAAATCGCCGCGGCGAGGACGAGGTGAATGGGGTTCATCTGGGGCGGATGTTCTCAGGCCATTTGCCCGTGTCAACGATCATTTGAATCCATGGCTTCTCTTCGCGGTTTTCACTCCGCTTGGCCAAGCGGGCTTGCTCGGTGGCGGGGAGGGCAGTACCTTGCGCGCCGGTTTTTTCGGAACCGGTTCTCCATGACTGTTCGAGTTCGATTTGCTCCCAGCCCCACCGGCTATCTTCACATTGGCGGCGCGCGCACGGCGTTGTTCAACTGGCTTTATGCGCGGCACAACGGCGGCACGTTTGTGCTGCGCGTGGAGGATACCGACGACGCCCGCAACACCCGCGAGGCGGTCAATGTGATTCTCGAAGGCCTGCGCTGGCTCGGGCTCGACTGGGACGAAGGCCCCGTTTCCGGCGACGCCATGCAGGAGAGCAAGGGGGATCGCGGCCCTTATTTTCAATCCCAGCGCGGCGAAATTTATCAGCGACGAATTCAGGAGCTGCTCGACAACGATTTGGCGTACGAGCACGACGGCGCGATCAAGTTCCGCATGACACGCGAGCCGGTGACGATCCCCGACTTGGTCGCCGGCGACGTCGTTCGCAAACTCACCGACCGCGAGGAGGCCGACCCCGATTTCGTCATCGTGCGCTCCGACGGCAAGCCGGTGTTTCACCTCGTCAACGTCGTGGACGACATCGAGATGGGCATCACGCACGTCATTCGCGGTGAGGATCATCTCTCGAACACGTCGAAGCACGTGGAGCTGTTCAAGGCGTTCGGCACGGCGTTGCCGAAGTTCGCGCACATCCCGCTCATCCTGAACAACGACGGCTCGAAGATGAGCAAGCGCGATACCGGCGCGTCAATGACCACGTACATGGAGGGCGGTTATCTGCCGGCGGCGGTGGTAAATTATCTCAGCCTGCTCGGCTGGTCGCCGAAGGACGACACGGAGGTGATGCCGTTGGCCGAGCTGATCGAACGATTCGACCTCCCCGGCGTGCAGCGGGCCAACGCGCGGTTTGACATGGCCAAGCTCGACTGGCTGAACTTCGAGCAGATCCGCGCCCTGCCGGCGGACGATTTCAAAAGCCAAGCGCTTGGCCAACTGCAGGCCGCGGGGCTCGACCCCGCAATCCGCGACGCCGACTACACCACCGCCGCGCTGGCCCTGTGCACGGACAAAATCAAAAACCTCAATGACGTTGCCGGCTACATCGGGTTTTTCTTTCGCGACGCAGTGGCGCTCGACGCCGAGGCGGCCGAGCAGGCGTTGACGGCGGAGAACAAGCCGCACTTGGCCGCGCTGCGCGAGGCGTATGCCGGCTTGGCCAAGTTCGACGCCGACACGCTGATGGAGACGCTCAAGGCCACCGCCGCCGCCCGCGAGGTGAAAAACAAGGTGCTCGTCATGCCAGCCCGTGTGGCCTGCACCGGCAGCAAAGTCGGCCCGAGCCTGTACCATCTGATGGAGGTGCTTGGCCAAGCGGAGGTGTTGAAGCGGTTTGACGCCGCGCTGGCCGCTATGTAACTCTCGTTGGCCGGGGCAGCGGGGTTTTGGGGCTGATTTTGAACAAACAACCGCGCCCCGCTGACTGTTCCGTTGGCCAAGCCACGACCTCGCTTGGCCAAGCGAACCTGAATCAATGATCGTTTTAACGACAATTTACGTGATCGTCGCCGTGCTGCTGCTGTTCGGTGCGGCGATTTTCGTGCACGAGTGGGGCCACTTTTTTGTGGCACGCAAGTGCGGCATGAAAGTGGAGGAGTTCGCCATTGGCTTCGGCAAGGTGCTCTGGAAATGGGAAAAGGACGGCATCCTCTACACCATCCGCATGATCCCGGCTGGCGGCTTCGTGAAGCTGCCGCAGATGCTCACGAGCGAGGCACTCGAGGGCAAAAGCGAGGAAGAGGAGGAGGAAGCCGAGCCACTCCCGGAGATTTCGCCGTGGGCCAAGATCGCCGTCGCCGTCGCCGGCCCGATCATGAACATCGTCTTTGCCGTCTTGCTGGCAAGCATCATTTATTTCGTCGGCCTGCCGGAAATGATCACGCCGCCCATCGTCGGGAACCTGAGCAAGGAATCGACCGAGTACGAGCTCGGCATTCGCGAGGGCGACATTGTCACCAAGATTGATGGCCAAGCGATCCCGTCATGGGAAGAGGCGTACAAGCTAACCGCCCTGTCGGTGACGAATCGTTTCGCGGTGACATTCCTGCGGGACAGCGACGAGTTCACCCACGTGCTGACGGCCACGCCGATCAGTGACGAGATCCCGATCAAAACGTTCGACCTTCCATCAAAATTTCCGCCGATCGTTGGGCGCGTGCTCGACGGCCAAGCCGCCTCGGAAGCCGGCCTTAAGGAGGAAGACAAAATCATTTCGCTCGGCGGTATCCCGATCGGTGGCCAGAGCCAGTTGATCGATGAGTTGCAGAATAACGGCAGCAAGGCGACGGAGATCGTCGTGCGCCGCAATGGCGAAAATGTTTCGCTGCCGATCACGCCGCGACTGATCGAGGGCAAAGTGATGATCGGCGTGCAGTTCGGTCGCGGCCCGAGGGTATACGTTGAGCGCCACCCCGGCCCGACGCCGTGGGAAAATATCTCGGAAGTTGGCTCGCTGATGTGGCGGACGCTCTACGCGCTGTTTCACAAGGAGGAAACCGGCGTCGGCGTCAGTGACTTGAGCGGTCCGGTCGGCATTCTCGCCATGCTCGGCGCGATGGTAAAAACCGACTATCGCTTGGCCCTGAATTTTCTCGTGCTGCTCAATGTCAACTTGGCCATCCTCAACATGCTGCCGATTCCCGTGCTGGATGGCGGCCACACCGTCATGGGGCTGATCGAGGGCATTTTCCGCCGCAAAATCCCCGCCAAGCTCCAGGAATGGGCCACGACCGGCTTTGCCGTGGCGCTCATTTCGCTCATGCTTTACGTGACGTTCCACGACGTCGTCATGCGGCGCGGCCTTTTCGTCGACATGTTTAATAGCGACACCGAAGTCCAGGCGCCGGCCGACCCTTCTCCTGCTGCCAGCGAGTAGCTCCCGCCATGAATTACTGCGCCTCACCGTACCGCCATGCGCGCCGGGACACGCGCCCGGTGGTCATCGGTGATCCGGAAAACGGCGGAGTCGTCGTTGGAGGCGGCGAGCCAATCGTTCGGCAATCGATGATCACCTGCAGCACGCTCGACACGGATGCCAGTATTGAACAGTCGATGGCATTGGTCGATGTCGGTTGCCAGATCGTCCGCATCACCGCACAGACCAAGCGTTACGCCGCGAACCTCGAGCCGATTGTCGCCGGCATCCGCGCGCGCGGCTCGAATGTGCCGGTGGTGGCGGACATTCACTTCAAGCCGGACGCCGCAATGGAAGCGGTGAAGTGGTGCGAGATGGTGCGCGTCAATCCCGGAAACTATGCCGACTCGAAAAAGTTCGATGTCCGCGAGTACACCGACGAGGAGTACGCCGCCGAGCTGGCCCGCATCGAGGAGGAGTTCGCTCCGTTGGTGGAGGAATGCAAAACGCGCAACCGGGCGTTGCGCATTGGCACCAATCACGGCTCGCTGAGCGACCGCATCATGAACCGCTACGGCGACACGCCGCTGGGCATGGTGGAGAGTGCGCTGGAGTTCGCCGGCATCGCGCGCGAACGCGACTTTCACAATTTCAAGTTCTCGATGAAGTCGAGCAACCCGAAGGTGATGATCGAGTGCTACCGACTATTAGCCGCGCGCTTGGCCAAGCTCGGGCCGGACTGGAATTATCCGCTGCACTTGGGCGTGACCGAGGCGGGCGATGGCGAGGACGGCCGAATCAAGAGTGCCATCGGGATCGGCTCGCTGCTGTGCGATGGATTGGGCGACACGATTCGCGTTTCGCTCACCGAGGATTCGCCGAATGAGATCGCCGTCTGCAACGATCTCATCGCGCAACTCCCCGAGTTGACCGACCCAGCCGCCGAGGTGCCGGACGTGCCGTTGGCCTACGATCCGTTCGATTTCGCGCGCCGCGACACCCCGGAGATCGAGTTGACCGACAATGTCCAATGCGGCAGCGAACAGACCATCCGCGTGGTTGTGACGAAGACCGCCTGGGCCAAGCTCGCCCCGCGCATCAAGCCGGGCGACGACGTCAAGCCGGAGGCGGTTTACGAGGAGCTTAACGTGCTGGAAGTCGATCCGCGCGAACAGTTTACGGTCAATTGCGACACGCAGCTCGTCACGGTGAAGGACGACATCGGCCTGCCCGCGATCACGGCGTTTCGCCTGCTGGCCGGCCGGCTCAAGGCGCTTGGCCGCACGAATCCCATTTTGCTGAAGGACTGCCTGAGCTTCGCCGGCGCGCCGCTCGAGCCGAACATCGCCCTGCTCCGCGCCGCCGTCGTGATCGGCTCGCTGCTGTGCGACGGCATCGGCGACGCAGTCTTGATTCGCGGCGAAACCGGGGCCGGCCAGTCGCTGCGTTTGGCCTATAATATTTTGCAGGCGGCCGGTTGTCGTTCGTTCAAGACCGACTACGTCGCCTGCCCGAGCTGCGGGCGCACGCTGTTCGACCTACAGGAAGTGACCGCCCGCATCAAGGCGCGCACCGAGCATCTCAAGGGCGTGAAAATCGCCATCATGGGTTGCATCGTGAACGGCCCCGGCGAGATGGCCGACGCCGATTTTGGCTACGTCGGCGGCGCGCCAAACAAGATCAACCTGTACGTCGGCCGCGAGCCGGTGCGCTTCAACATCCCCGAGGCCGAGGCGGTCGAGAGCCTCGTCGGGCTCATCCGCGAACACGGCAAATGGGTCGAGCCAAGCGGCGAAACCGTTCCCGCCGGATGACCAACCACACCGCCAAGCTGACACCCGGGCAGGCAGAGACATTGCGCGGGCTGCTGGCCAAGCGCGACTTCGACACCGCCGACGTGCCGCACGCCGTGTACAGCTTCAAGCGTCCCGGCCTGTCCGTTACTTTTTACAAAAGCGGCAAGCTGCTCGCGCAGGGGAAAGGCACGCGCGAGTTTGTCGAGTTCACCCTCGAGCCGGAGGTGCTTGGCCAAGCGACGCTCGGCTACGAACTCGAGACGCAGCCGGAACAACTCGAGCCCCGGCTCGGCGTCGATGAGAGCGGCAAGGGCGATTTTTTCGGGCCGCTGGTGGTCGCCGGGGTTTACGTGAACGAGCCGATCGCCCGCGCGCTGCATGAGCTGGGTGTCAAGGATTCCAAGGTCATCTCGAGTGACCAAAAAATCGCCGCCTTGGCCAAGGGCATCCGCGCGGCGCCCGGCTGCGTTCACACCGTCGTGCCGATCGGTAACGCCACGTACAACCGGCTGCACCAAAAAATGTGCAACGTGAACAAGATTCTCGCCTGGGGGCATGCGCGGGTGATCGAAAATCTGCTGGGCCAGCGGGATCGAATGGAGCCGCCGCCGCTGCGCGCGATCAGCGACCAGTTCGCCCGCAACAAAGCCACGGTGAAAAACGCGTTGATGGAGGAGGGCCGCCAACTTGAGCTGGTGCAAATGCACAAGGCCGAGTCGGACATCGCGGTGGCCGCCGCGTCGATTTTGGCACGAGCCGTGTTCGTCGAACGCCTTGCCGCGCTTGGCCGGGAGTTTGACCTGGAATTGCCTAAGGGCGCCTCGTCAAAAGTGGACGCTGCCGGCGCGGAGTTCCTCAAAAAACACGGCATGGCCAAGCTCGGCCAAGCCGCCAAACTCCACTTCCGCACCACCCAAAAAATCCAGCCCCAGCTTGGCCAAGCGGAGTGATCAACCCCGGCCTTCGTCGGCGTCGATGTAGTCGAACATGCAGCGGATGTCGTCGCGGTCCTGAAGGCCGGACTCGGCCTTGCGCCGGGTGAGCAACTCGAGCAGTGCGCCCTCGGTGCCGTAGCTCAACAGTTTGTCCCGCAGCGCCGTCTTGGCCTCGTCGGGGACGCGGACGTTGGCCTTGACCCAGTCGCTGACCTGCCCGTCGGTGATCGCGTTTTTGACAACGCCGACGAACGTGTCCGGCTCGACGCCGCTGACCTCGAACCAAGCCAGATCAAACCCTTTGTGCAGATAGTTAGGCTGATAATCGGCGGGCAGTTGGCCGGCCTCGTGCAAGCGGATTTTGTCCACCAAGCGCGGCAGGTGCACCCAGCCGTCCATGGTTTCGTACGGGCTTCGCGGATAGATTTCGTCGCTCATTTTCGGGAGGCGAACCGTACCGCTTGGCCAAGCGCAGTCAAGCCAAGGGCGGCGGTGGAATGACATGGATGGACAGGATTCACAGGATTTTTTTAAACACGATTCTGGTTTATGGTGATTATTCGAGAGTTTGATTGTGCCGCCCTTTTCAGGGCTTGTGTGTTTCGGGCTTTCTCCCCGGGGCTGACGCCCCGGGCTATTTCATGCCGCCCCTACGGGGCTTGAGATTAGCCGAGTGAGCTTTGCTTGAAACTTCGAACTTGAAACTCTCTCCACTGTTTCTGCTTTTGCCTTTGGCCAAGCGGGCTGGTAGGTTGCCGCGCCTGCCCGCCCGGGCGGTTTCCCACGATGGAGTATAAAAAAACATTGAACCTGCCGCAGACGGATTTCCCGATGCGCGCCGGACTCGTCCAGCGCGAGCCGGAACGCCTGGCCAAGTGGCATGCGGCTGGCCTGTACGGGCAGATCCAAAAACGCCGCGACGGTGCCGAGCGGTTTCTGCTGCACGACGGTCCGCCGTTCGCCAACGGCGATGTGCACATCGGCACGGCGCTGAACAAGATTCTCAAGGACTTCATCCTCAAGTACCAGACGCTGCGCGGCAAGCACGTGCCATACGTGCCGGGTTGGGACTGCCACGGGTTGCCGATCGAGTTCAAGGTCACGCAGCAGATGCGAAAGGACGGCAACACCGACGCCACGCCGGCCGCGATCCGCAAGGCGTGCGAGGCGTACGCGCTGGGCTTCGTCGAGACACAGCGCGAGCAGTTCAAGCGGCTCGGCGTGCTCGGCGAATGGGACAAGCCGTACCTCACGCTGAACCCCGCCTACGAGGCGGAGGAACTGCGGCTGTTCGCCGATCTCGTCGGGAAGGGATTTGTTTATCGCGGCAAAAAACCGGTCTACTGGAGCATCCCATGCCGCACGGCGCTCGCCGAGGCGGAGGTGGAATATCAGGACCACGTCAGCCAAAGTGTTTACGTAAAATTCCCGATCGTCGGCGAGACCGACATGCACCTGCTGATCTGGACGACCACGCCGTGGACGCTCCCGGCCAACCTCGCCGTCGCCTATAATTCGCGGTTCGACTACCAACTGATCCGCGTCGGCGACGAGGCGCTGCTCGTCAGCGTGCCGCTGCTCGACACGGTCGTCGAGAAGTGCGGCTGGGCGGGGGATTTCGAGATTCTGCGCACGGTGCAAGGCGATCAACTCGCCGAGATGGAATACCATCATCCGTTCTGTGACCGCACCGGCAAACTGTTCGCCGGCGACCTGTTTGTGGACGACAGCGCCGGCACCGGTCTGGTGCACGTTGCGCCCGGTCACGGCCAGGACGACTACAACCTCGGCCGCGCGAACGGCCTGCCGATCTACTCGCCGGTGGACGACACCGGCTGCCTCACCCGCACGGCCGACCTGCCAGAGGAGCAGCAGATTCCGGACGAACTCGTCGGCAAACAAATCCTCGAGCGCAACGGCAAGTGCGAGGCCAACGACGCCGTCATAGAGCGGCTCAAGGCCGACAACAAACTGGCGTTCGAGGAGCGGTACGAGCACAGCTATCCGCATTGTTGGCGCAGCAAAACGCCGGTGATTTTTCGCGCGATGGATCAGTGGTTCGTCAACATCGACCACGACGGTTTTCGCGAAAAGGCGCTCGCCGCGATCGACGGCGTCCACTGGGTGCCCGGCTGGGGACGCGGGCGGATCGAGGGCGCGGTGCAGTCGCGGCCGGACTGGTGCATCTCGCGCCAGCGCTCGTGGGGCGTGCCGATCCCGGCGTTTTACGACGCGCAGGGCGAACCAATCCTCGACGCGCGGATCGTCCGCAACACCGCCGATCTCGTGCAGGAACACGGCTCGAACGTCTGGTTCGAGCGCGAGTCCGCCGACCTTTGGGCTGCGGTCAAGCCGGACGACTGGGACGGCCCGGAGCCGGTGGCCAAGTCCACCGACACGCTCGATGTCTGGATCGATTCCGGCTCATCGTCGCGCGCCGTGCTGATGCAGCGCAGCGAGCTGGGCCGCCCGGACGCCGAGGCCGGCACGCCCGGCGCGTGGCAGGCCGACTACTACCTCGAGGGCAGCGACCAGCACCGCGGTTGGTTTCAATCGTCGCTGCTTTTGTCGCTGGCCGGCAACGGCGTCGCGCCGTATCGCAACGTGCTGACGCACGGCTTTATGGTCGATGCCGACCGCGAAAAAATCTCCAAGAGCAAACAGGCCGGCGGCTACGCGAAGCCGCAGACCGCCGAGGCGTACGTTGGCGAGTACGGCGCGGACATCGTCCGGCTGTGGGTGGCGTCGCAGGATTTCCGAAACGACATCACCGTCAGCGACGAGCGAAT
Source organism: Verrucomicrobiota bacterium (assembly GCA_014382705.1). GTDB lineage: Bacteria > Verrucomicrobiota > Verrucomicrobiia > Limisphaerales > UBA1096 > UBA1096. The sequence continues at coordinate 8,933 of JACNJE010000166.1, forward strand.
TAAAAAAGTCGCCGAGGCGTACCGAGGCATCCGCAACGCCTTCCGCTACCAGCTCAGTAACCTGTACGACTTCGACCCGGCGCAACACACCGTTGCCGACGACGAGTTGACTGGACTGGACCGCTGGATACTCGACGCCTTCGCCAAGCTCGACGCCGACGTTCGCGCGGCGTTCGACGCGTGCGAATTCCACACCGCCTATCAGCGCGTCACCCAGTTCGTCGCCGTGGAACTGTCGGCGGTGTATCACGACACCGTGAAGGATCGCCTCTACACCTCGCCGGCCGGCTCGCCCCGCCGCCGCTCGACGCAGACCGCGCTTTACCGGCTCGTACAGGGCTTCGCCAAAATGCTCTCGCCGATGCTCGTGTTCACCGCCGACGAGGCGTGGGAGGCCATCCCCCACCTCGACGCCGGCAGTGTGCACTTGGCCGACTGGGAACCGTTCGAATTCAGCATCAGCGCCGACGAGGCGGCCAACTGGCAAACGATGTTCGCCATCCGCGAACGCGCCCTGCCACTGCTCGAGGAAGCCCGCCAGGCCAAGCGGATCGGCAAGAGCCTCGAGGCCCGCGTCACCCTCACCGGCGGCGGCCGCGAACTCGAAATTGGCCAAGCGCACGGGGAGGATTTGCGCGAACTGATCAACGTCTCGCAACTGACGCTGACCGAAGGTGAAGGCGACGAACTGCAAGCCGCCGTGACCAACGCCGACGGCGAAAAATGCGAACGGTGCTGGCGCTGGGAACCCACCGTCGGCTCGCACGACGCCCACGCCACCCTCTGCACCCGCTGCGTTGAGGCCGTTGGCCAAGCGTAACGCCTCGGCAAGGGAGGGACGAGTTCCACCTCGTCCCAAGTAAGAATAGGGAGCGAAGTGGAACTTGCCCCTCCCCCGGTTTTTTTCCGCTTGGCTTGACGACTTGGGTGCTGAAGGGAGAGGATGCCGCCCACCAATTGGCTTATGACCACACCCCAAGTATCCCCCATTCGGCGCAGAGATTTTCTGAAAACCAGTGTGGCTGCCACCGGCGCAGTGGCGTTTCCGATGGTCGTGCCGCGCCGTGTGTTCGGCGCGAACGAACGGCTCAACATCGCGGCGATCGGTTCCGGCGGCAAGGGACAGGTCGACATCGACGGCTGCGAGAGCCAGAACATCGTGGCGCTTTGCGACGTCGATGCCGGCCGCGCGGCGCACATGTTCAATCGCCATGCGAAGGCGGCCAAGTATGCCGACTTCCGGCAGATGCTGGAAAAGGAGGCCGAGCGGATCGACGCCGTGACCGTCTCCACTCCTGACCATACCCACGCCACAGCGGCGGCAATGGCCATCCGCTTGGGCAATCACGTTTACTGCCAAAAACCGCTCACACACACCGTCTTTGAGGCGCGCGTCCTGACCGACCTCGCCCGCAAGCACAAGGTCGCCACGCAGATGGGCAATCAGGGGCACTCGAATCCCGACTCACGGCGTTACGTGGAGTTGATCCAAGCCGGCGTCTTGGGCGATGTGAAGGAGGTTCACATCTGGACCGATCGGCCGATTTGGCCGCAGGGCATCGGACGGCCCAGCGGCTCGCCGCCGGTTCCGAAAAACGTCAACTGGGATCTGTGGCTTGGCCCGGCTCCCGAACGCCCGTACCACCCGGCGTATCATCCGTTCAAGTGGCGCGGCTTTTGGGACTTCGGCACCGGGGCCGTCGGGGACATGGGTTGCCACAACTCCGACCTGGCCTATTGGGCGCTCAACCTGCGCGACCCCGAAACACTCGAGGCCGTGTCGTCCGGCATCAACGACGAGACCGCGCCAAACTGGTCGATCATCACCTCCCACTTCTCGCAACTTGGCAAACGGAAAGCAGTCAAAGTCGTCTGGTACGACGGCGGCAAAAAACCGGATCCGGCCCTGGCCAGGCAGAAGGAACTGCCCGGCAACGGCTCGATTCTCATCGGCACAAAGGACACGCTGTACATCCCGATGTACTGGGGCAAGGGCACGTTCCTCTCCGGCGCAACGGTGGCGGATCACAAAGACGTGCCGGAGACGATCGAGAAACCGGCCGACTTCAACCGGCACCATTACCTCGAGTGGATCGATGCCTGCAAGGGCGGCAAGCCGGCCTGGTCCAATTTCGACTACGCCGGGCCAATGACCGAGGCGATGCTGCTGGGCCTGGTGGCGCTGCGCTCCGGCAAAAAAATTGAGTGGGACGCCAAAAAAATGCGCGTCAAAAACGCCCCCGAGGCCAACCGGTTCGTCCACAGCGAGTACCGCAACGGCTGGACGCTGTAAGTGATGACGCCACGAAGCCTGGCACTTGCGCTTGGGATCGCCCTTTGGGGAGTGGCCTTGAGGGGCTTGGCCGGCCCCCCGGCCGGTGACAAGCTGAATGTGCTGTTTCTCATGGCGGACGACTTGCGGCCAGAACTGGGCTGCTACGGCGCCGGGCACGTGATCAGCCCGAACATCGACCGCTTGGCCAAGCGCGGCCGGATGTTTGAGCGCGCCTATTGCCAGCAGGCGTTGTGCAACCCGTCGCGCGCCTCGATGCTAACCGGCTTGCGGCCCGACTCGCTGGGCATCTGGAACCTGCCGACACACCTCCGGCAGCGTCGCCCGGGCATCGTCACGCTGCCGCAACATTTCAGGAACAACGGCTACTACACCGAGTGCGTTGGCAAGATTTTCCACAACTGGCGGCAGGACATTCACGGCGACCCGCAGTCGTGGAGCGTGCCGCAATTCATGCACTACGCACGCCACGACGATGACAAGCCGAGGGTCGACGGGAAGCCGCCGCAGAACGAAATCAACCTGCCGCGCAGCACCATCCTCGATGTGCCGGACGAGGCCTATTTCGACGGCCGGATCGCGACTCGGGCCGTCGAGTCGCTGCAACGCCTGAAACAAAACAGGAAGCCGTTTTTTCTGGCTGTCGGTTTTTGGAAACCGCACCTGCCGTTCAACGCCCCTAGGCGCTACTGGAACCTGTACGACCCGGCCAAGGTGACGCTGCCGGAATCATTGGCCAGGCCGGAGAACGGTCCCGACATCGCCCTGCACGACAGTCGCGAGTTGTTGCGCGCCTTCGGCGGACGCGAGCCGTCGACGAGGGATATTCGCGAACTGCGCCGGGGCTACTTTGCCGCCACGACCTACATGGACGCGCAAGTCGGCCGCGTCCTCGACGAGCTGGACCGGCTTGGCTTGCGGGACAGCACCATCGTCGTGTTCACCGCCGACCACGGCTTTCATCTGGGCGAACACAGCCTGTGGTGCAAAACCTCCAACTACGAGTGGGACGCCGCCGTTCCCCTGATCATCGCCCCACCGCGTCTGGCCAAGCGCGGCGCGGCGGCACCCTCACCAGTGGAACTGATCGACCTGTACCCGACCCTGGCCGAGTTGTGCGGCTTGGCCAAGCCAACCCATCTGGAAGGTGCCAGCCTCGTGCCGGCCCTGAAGGATCCCGTAGTCGAGGTCAAGCCGATTGCCATCACGCAGCACCCGCGGCCGGCCTATTACACCGGGAAGGAACCGGAAGTGATGGGGTACTCACTGCGAACCCGGCACCACCGATACACCGAGTGGCGCAACTGGCGGACCGGCGGGATCGTGGCGCGTGAACTGTACGACCACGACCAAGATCCCGGGGAAAACAAAAACATCGCCGCCGTATCGGCGAGGCGGGTCCAACTGCTATCCAGCAAGCTCGCGGAGGTGCATCCCGTCAAACCCCACCCGGCGGCCGACTGAGTGCCCACTCCCCGGTCTTCGCTTGGCCAAGGGCGGAATCTTCCCTAGGTTGTGTCTGTGGGCCTGCCGCCGGATTATCACATGCACACGCCCCTCTGCCGCCACGCGGAAGGGGAGCCGACCGAATATGCCGCGCAGGCGGCCCGCATTGGCCTGACCGAGATCGGCTTCACCGAGCACGCGCCAATGCCGGGGGATGACTTCGATGACTGGCGGATGCTGGAGCGGGAGTTGGATCGGTACATCGAAAAAATCGACCAAGCAGCCGCCGAGAACCCCACCGTAACCGTCCGGAAGAGCCTGGAAATCGACTTTTTGCCGGGTTATGAGGATTGGGTGAGAGACTTGGCCAAGCGGCATAAATGGGATTATTTGATTGGTTCATTGCATTATCTTGGAGGGAAGTGGAGTTTTGACCATCCTGATAAGCGGGATTCCTGGATTGGGCGGGATGTCGGCGACGCTTGGGCGGAGTATTTTGAGTTGCTCCGGCAATCGGCTGCGCTGGGGGTGTTCGACATCATTGGCCATTGTGATTTGATCAAGGTGTTCGGCAACCGGCCAGACGGGGATTGTTCCGCGATGTGGCGTCCGTTTTTAGAAGAGGTGAAGCGGCAGGATTCGGCGATCGAGATCAACACGAACGGCTTGAACAAGCCGTGCGGCGAGATGTTCCCGGCCCCAGCGCTGCTGGAGATGGCAGCGGAGATCGGGGTGGGGCTGACAATCGGCTCGGACGCCCATCGGCCGGGCCGTGTCGGGGAGCAATTCGACCAAGCGGTCGCCCTGGCCAAGCGGTGCGGCTTCACACATTACCGCCGTTTTGCCGCCGGGCAGTACGAGTCGGTTCCGTTTTGAATTGAAAAACGCCCGATTCTGCCCCCAAATGCCGGCCGTGAACAGTGTCTTTGAAGGGCCGGTTTTTGTGGTGCGGGATAATATCGACACCGACCAGATCATCCCGGCGCAATACCTGAACCTCGTCCCAACAATTCCGGAGGAGTACAAGAAGCTTGGCAGCTATGCGATGATCGGGCTGCCGGAGTCGCTGTACCCCGAGCGTTACGTGGGCGAGGGCGAACTGGAATCGAGTTACCCGATCATCGTCGCCGGACGGAATTACGGTTGCGGTAGTTCTCGCGAGCATGCGCCGATCGCACTGGGCTCGGCCGGTTGCAAACTGGTCCTGGCTGAGAGCTTTGCGCGTATTTTTTTCCGCAACTGCGTGGCCACTGGCGAGTTGTACCCGTGCGACCTCACGGAACGGCTCTGTGAAGTGCTGAAAACCGGGGACGAGGTGCGGGTCGATCTCGACGCGGGAACTGTCACAGTCACGGCCACCGGTGCGGAGCATGCGATCAAGCCGCTGGGCGAGGTGCGCCCGGTGATCGACGCCGGCGGCCTGTTCAATTTCGCCCGCGAAAGCGGCATGATTGCCAAGTGATCTTTCCGCTTGGCCAAGCGGCCAAATAATGCCTGAAAACAACAAAACGCGCATCGTCGTCGGCCTAAGCGGCGGGGTGGACTCTTCCGCGGCGGCCTCGCTGCTGGTCGAGCAGGGGTACGATGTCGTCGGCATCACGCTGAAGGTTTGGCCGCAGGACTGCGTGGCCCGGGCCGAGGACAAGTGTTGCGGCCCGCAGGCGGTGATGGATGCCCGCTCGGTCGCCGACAAGCTCGACATCCCGTATTATCTCGTCGACGAATCTAAGGAGTTTCAGCGGGACGTGATCGACTACTTCGCGGCGGAATACAAGGCCGGCCGCACGCCGAACCCGTGCGTGATGTGTAACGAGAAGCTCAAATTCGGCAACCTGATCACCCGGGCGCGGAAGCTCGGGGCGGAGTACGTGGCCACCGGGCATTACGCCCGGCTCGAGCAGCGTAACGGCCGAACGGTGATGCTGCGCGGGAAAGACGCGCGGAAGGATCAGACGTACTTCCTGTTCTCGCTTGGCCAGGAGCAGTTGGCGCACATGAAGTTTCCGCTGGGTGACCTGCAGAAAAGCGAGACACGCGAGGTCGCCCGGTGCGTCAGCCTGAAGACGGCGGAGAAGGAGGAGAGTCAGGAGATTTGTTTCGTGCCGGACAAGGATTACAAGAAGTTCCTGACTCAGGCGGGGCTGGTGGAGGAGCACCGGGGGGAGATTGTCGACACGCGAGGGCAGGTGCTGGGGCATCACGATGGGATCGAGTTTTACACGATTGGGCAGCGGAAGGGGCTGGGGCTTTCGTCCCCGACACCGTTGTACGTGGTGGAACTGGATCCGGAGAACAACCGGGTGGTGGTCGGCGAGGAGGGCTTGCTGCTGCGGGATGAGTTCGAAATTGACCGCTGCAACTGGATCGCGTTCGAGCGCTTGGCCAAGCCGATCGAGGCGGCGGCGGCAATCCGGTACAACCATCCCGGCACCGAGGCGACGGTGGTTCCCGGCGGAAACGGGCGGGCGACGGTCAAGCTGCGGGAGCCGCAGCGGGCGATCACGCCGGGGCAGGCGTGTGTTTTCTACCAGGATGACCTCGTGGTGGGGGGCGGCTGGATCATGCGGGATTGAGTGGGCACCCCGGCTTGGCCAAGCGGCGCGTCGCCGGCACGAAACGCTCACAAAAGGATTGCCGGGCCGGGGTGTTTGTGGCTTCATCTCCCGCCCTGATGCGCGGGTGTTGCGCCTCGACGGCAGCGAACCGCTGTCCCGGCCGGGGCCATGTCAGTCCGGCTCCTCCGAATATGAGTCTGGTTCGAGTCCATGTACACTACTCGGGGCGGGTGCAGGGAGTGGGTTTCCGATACACAGTGAAGTCCTTGGTTCCCGGGTACGATGTTCTCGGCATCATCCGGAATCTGCCTGATGGCCGGGTGGAACTGCTCGCCGAGGGCGAGCGGGCCGAATTGGAGGCATTCCTGCAGGCGATTCGGGATTCGGGCCTGCGCCGTAACATCCGTGACGAGGATGTCGTATTTGGTGAGGGTCAGGATAATTTTAGAGGGTTTGAAATCACGGGGTGATTTCCGTTGAGCTGAATGAAGTATGCCTTGATAGCAGACATCCACGCCAACCTCGAAGCGTTCGAGGTGGTGCTTGAGGATGCGAAAAAGAACAACTGCACGCATTACGTGTGCCTCGGGGACGTGGTCGGCTACAACCCGAATCCGCGTGAGTGCATGAAGATCGTGCGCGACATGGAGATGCCGTGCATCATGGGCAACCATGACGAGTATTGTGCCGGCGACATCGACTTGAACGGGTTCAACCCGCATGCCGGCCGCGCCATCATGTGGACACGCGACCAGTTGAGCGACGAGGAGCGCGACTGGCTCCGGCGGCTGAAGTACCTGCGCATGATCGCCAATTTCACGATCGTGCATTCCACGCTGGACGCCCCCAAGCGGTGGGGCTACGTGATGAGCAAGCTCGACGCGGCGGCCAGCTTCACCTATCAGAACACCGGCGTCTGCTTTTTCGGCCACACCCACGTGCCGCTGGCTTTTGTGCGCGAGCAGAACACCGTCACCGGGGGCAAGTACGACAAGCTGACCGTCGAGAAGGGCAAAAAGTATTTCGTCAACGTTGGCAGCGTCGGGCAGCCCCGCGACGGGGATCCCCACGCTGGATATGTCATCTACGACTTGGAGGCCGGCACCATCGAGTTGCGCCGCCTGGAGTACGATTTCGAGAAAACGCAGGCCAAGATCTTGGAAGCCGGCCTGCCCGAGCGTCTGGCCAATCGGCTGGCCTTGGGCAAATAACCTGCTGCCGGCCCGGCGGAACCGACACGCCGGCCAACGTGGGTACTGATAATTCGCGACCGGAATCGCGTCATGCACAAGTTAAGGCAAATCTTCGCCTTCGTGGCACCCTATCTGAAACCGTACGGCGGCCGGATAGTTGCCGGCATTTTTTTCGGGATTCTCTTCGGGGCGTCGAACGGGCTGGTGCTGTGGGCCACCAAGACGATGCTCGACCGGTTGGTGCCGCCGGATACCCCCGCCGCGCCCCCCGCCGCCGAGGCACCCGACAACTGGTTCAGCGAAACCGCGGCCTCGATCCAATCCGACCTGCTAGGCGCGCTTGATCCGTGGCTGCCGAGGATGGGCGACGAGTTGACGCTGTTGCAGATCATCGGCGGGCTGCTCGTGTTTCCGCTGCTCGTCGGCTTCCGGGGCACCTCAAAATTCCTCGGCGCCTACTGCCTGGCCTGGGCCAGTGAACGCGTGGTCAACGACCTGCGCGTGGCGGTGTTCCAAAACCTGAGCCGCCTCTCGATGCCTTTTTTCAACCGGGCCACCACGGGCGACCTCATCACGCGCATCAACGGCGACGCGCTGCTGCTGCAGACCTGCCTGGCCTCCGGGGTGAGCATCCTGGTGTCTGAGCCGGTGGCTATTGTTTGTATTTTCACCGGGCTGTGCCTGATCGACTGGCAGTTGACCCTAAGCATGCTGGCGCTGTTTCCCGTCTGCATCATCCCCATCATTTACTTCGGCAAAAAAGCCCGCGTGGCAACCGGCAAACGAGTCGCCGCCAACATCGACCAGTCGAGCCTCGCGGTGGAGATGTTCTCCGGCATGCGCGTCATCAAGGCGTTCGGGCTGGAAAACACCCGGGTCGACCGGTTCCGGGAACTCTCCCAGCAGCTGATCCGGCAGACGATGAAGACTGTGCGCTCACGGGAAATCGTCGGGCCGCTGGTTGAGACGGTGTCGATGATCGGCATCGGCGCGCTGATCCTGTACGTCGTCTACACGGCGCGCAGCATGCCGGACTTGGTCGTGTTTTTCACCGGCGTGATCATGTTTTACACGCCCATCCGAAAGCTGGCCCGATTGCACGTGAGCATCGAGGAGGCCGGCATCGGTGCCCAGCGCCTGATGCATATCCTCGACGAAAAGCCGGACATCCTCGAGCACCCCGAAGCCCGGCCGGTGACCGGTTTCGAGCAGGGCATCGAGTTTGATGGCGTCTCGTTCGCGTACGAGGATGAGCCGGTGTTGACCGGGCTCAGCCTCTCCATCCCGAAAGGCACCAAGCTGGGCATCATCGGCGAAAGTGGTTCCGGCAAGAGCACCCTCATCAACCTCCTTTTCCGGTTTCACGATCCCGACTCGGGCACCGTCAGGCTGGATGGGCATGACCTTCGCGACCTGGGCATCAAGGGGTTTCGCGGGCAGATGGCGCTCGTCAGCCAGGAGGTCGTCTTGTTCGACCTGACCGTGGCGGAGAACATCGCGCTTGGCCAAGCGGACTGCACCCGGGAACAGGTGGAGGCCGCAGCACGGCACGCGCACGCGCACGAATTCATCACGGCGTTGCCCGACGGCTACGACACTCGCGTCGGCGAACGGGGCGTGACGCTCTCCGGCGGCCAGCGCCAGCGCCTGGCCATCGCGCGGGCTTTCGTCCGCAACGCGCCGATCCTCGTGCTGGACGAGGCCACCGCTGCGCTCGACTCGAAGGCCGAAGGCGAGGTGCAGGCGGCCATCGACCGGTTGAGCAAAAACCGCACTGTGCTGTGCGTGGCGCACCGGCTCTCCACGCTGCGCTCGATGGATCGGATGATCGTCCTGAGCCAGGGCGGGATTGTCGAGGAGGGCGGGTTCGATGAGCTTTTGGCCGGGGGTGGGGTGTTTTTCGGCTTGGCCAAGGCGCAGGGCATCAACGCCTAAGCCGACCAGCGTTGATCCCGGGAGGGGCGAGTTCCACCTCGCCCCAAATCTCAAATAAAAAATGGGGCAAGGTGGAACTTGCCCCCTCCCGCAGGGGCGGTGGAGGCGGATTATTCGCTTGCCAAAACGGGGGGGCTCCGGTACGGCATCGTCTTTCCGATGAACCCATCCGACCTAACCATACCCATCTTGGCGTCCGGCGGCGGCCATGGCTATCTGTACGGACTTTTTTTCCTGATTCTCGCGCTGATCATCGGCGCGGCCGCACGGCACTTTCTGCACAAGGTGCCGCTGCCGTTCACGGTGCTGCTGATGCTGATCGGCCTCGGGCTTGGGTTTCCCTTCCGGGGCGATCACGGAGGCGGTGCCCATGCAGCGGGGCACGGGGCGGGACATGACGGCTTTTTTGCCAAGCTGCTCGACGCGTTCCGCGGCTCCATCGAGTGGGGGGCCAACCTGGATCCCCACCTCATACTGTACGTGTTCCTGCCGATCCTGATTTTCGAGGCGGCGTACGCGCTGGATGTACACGTCTTCAAGAAATCATTCTGGAATGCATTCTACATGGCGGGGCCGGGCATCGTGACGGCCACGCTCATGACCGGCGGCTGCATCATCGCCATCTATTCGCTGGGCTGGGGGTTGACGGAGTGGAATGTCAGCACGGGAGAGTTGGGCCTCTATCTTGCAATGCTGTTCGGGGCCGTCGCGAGCGCCACCGATCCCGTGGCCGTGGTGGCGCTGCTCAAGGAGTTGGGTGCCAGCAAAAAACTCGGCACGCTGATCGAGGGCGAGTCGCTGCTCAATGACGGCACCGCCATCGTGGCGTTTGTCGTCCTCATCGGCGCGGTGACCGGTGCCAGCATGTTCAGCGCCGGAAGCGCAGTCTCCGGCTTTTTCGTCATTGGGCTGGGCGGCGCGGTGCTGGGCATACTGGTGGGCCTCGTCGGCGTGGCGTGGGTGAAGCGGGTGTTCAATGATCCGCACGTCGAAACCTCGGTGATGCTGATGACGGCATACCTCGTTTTTTATGCCTGCGAACATCTTTTCGGCATGTCCGGCGTGCTGGGGCTTGTGACGCTGGGCCTCGTCTGGGCGGGGATCGGCCGCACGCGGATCAGCCCGGAGGTGCAACACTTCATGCACGAATTCTGGGAGTTCGCCGCCTTCGTGGCCAATGTGGTCATCTTTATCGTGGTCGGCGTGGTGATCGCGATGAAGGTTCACCCGGAGCCGATCGATTATCTTGTATTGGCGCTGGTTTACGTGGTGATCCATCTCGTGCGTTTCGTGAATATCGGTCTCCTGTACCCGATCATGCGCAAAACCGGTTACGGGCTTCCGAAAAAAGACGCAGTGGTCGTCTGGTGGGGGGCGTTGCGCGGGGCCATCGGCTTGGCCTTGGCGCTGGTGGTCTACGGCCAGGCGCCCAAGTTGGAGTTTGAGGTAGGGAAGGGAAAGGGAGGCCACGGGTACACCACTGAATCGAAGGTCTTCTTTGTGGATGCCGATGGCAACCGGGAAGAGTGGGAGGGGGCCACGTTGACCTTGGCGGCAGCCAACGGCGAAGGCCATGCCGAAGGGCATGCCGAAGGGCACGAAGCGGGCCAAGCGGGGGGCGCCATCGTCGGCTTGGCCATCGGCGCGGGTTATGATGTGACACCGTTCGACGAGGACGCGGCCAAGCTTGCGGCCGAGCGCGAGCGCTTGGCCAACGGCAACATCGTCATTGAGGGTGCCGGCTCCGGGGCCGTGATCGAGGCCAAGCTGCTCGGCATCTCCAAGCGGATTCGCGACCAATTCCTCTTCCTGATTTCCGGCATCGTGCTGCTGACGCTGCTCGTCAACGCCACCACGATCAAGTTTCTCGTCAACGGGCTTGGCCTGACGCGCATCCCGGCGGTCAAGGCCAAGATGATGACCGCCACCTCGGCCAGTATCGTGAAAAATTGCGAGAACGAAATGGACGTCCTCAAGTCCGACTCGTTCCTCGGCGGCGCAAACTGGAGCCGGGTGCGCGAGTTCCTGCCGGAGCCGATTGTCATCACCGACGTCGAGGGCGACCCGGACGCGATCGACACCGTGGCCGAGACGCGCCGGCGCATCCTCGAGAAGGAGTCGAGCAGCTACTGGAAGCAGAACCGCGAGGGACTCCTCGGCGCAGCGGGTGTCAACCAACTCTACAACAACATCAAGGAACTGATCGATCTGGGCGGCAAGGTGCCGTTGAGCGACCGGGACTATCTCGACCATATCTGGCAGGTGCCCAAGTGGATGGAGTCGCTCAAGGGCGTGCCGGGTTTCAAGCGGATATTCATGGATCGACTGGCCACCACCTATGAGTCGGCCAAGTCGTTCGTCATCGCCCAGGAGGAGGTGGCCAAGCTGGTCGACAGCCTCGTGGCCAACACCGAAGGGGATATCGGCAAGCAGGCAGCGGACGAAAAAGCGAAGCAGTTGAAGGGGGAAATCATGCAGAACCGCCTGCGCGGCCTGAATTTCCTGCGCGACATGCGCGAGAATTACCCGGAACTGATCGTCGGCATCGAGACCAAGGATGCCGCCCGCTCGGTGCTCAACCACGAGCGCAACACAATCAAGAATCTCAAGGCCGCCGGCACGATCGAACTGGACGAGGCCGACCGGATGATCGTCGATGTCGAGGGCCGCATGAAGGACATCATGGATCGTCCACTCGTCCTGCGCCTGCCGGAACCAGAGGAGGTGCTGCGAGAGGTCACCTGGCTCAAGGGCTTGTCGGAGGACTGCATCACCAAGATCATCGAGCTCTCCAATGAGCGCACCTACCAGTCGGGTGACATGATCATGGAACAGGGCGACCGCGGCGACGGGATGATCCTGATCACCCGGGGCAGTGTGAAAATCTCCATCATGGACACGGTCGTGGACATCCTCGGACGGGGCAGCGTGATCGGCGAGATGGCCGTGCTGGCCGGCGTGCCGCGCACGGCCGACGTGATCGCCGACACCACGGTCACGGCACTGTGGATGCGTTCCACCGAGATGAACGAAGCGATGGCAGAATCCCCCGCCTTGGCCAAGGGCTTGTGGGAAACCGCCGGCCGCCGTTTCACGGAGAACCTGCTCAAGAGCCAGGAACCGTACCTCAACCTGTCGCAGTGGGAATTCCGGCGCTGGCTTAGCGGCGGGGAGGTTGTCACCCCCGCAGCGGGCGACTCGCTCGACCTTTACGGCAAGGTGGCCATCCTCCTCTCGGGCAGCGCCACCGTGCCGGGCGCCGACGAACCGCTGAACGCCATCACGCGGCTCAACGCCCGCGAAGCCAGCTTTGGAGACGGAGCCCGGGTCTGGGTTCGTTCAGAAAGTTAAATGAGCCAAACGCAAACCGGTTCGCTTGCCAACCGGGGCCGGGCTACCTTCAAGCTCGGGGCTGTGGTGCTGCTGAGCTGCACCCTCCTCTTCTACATCGCCTGCTGCCTGTATGATGGCCGGGACATTTTCTAAGGCGTTGTACAGGTCCGAAGGTGAGTCGAGCGTGCCCACCACACATTCAAACCCATTATCTTGTAGCTGTTTTGCACTTTGTGCCCCACGTACAAAAGCCAAGGGCGTGTATCCTTGGCTTTTGAGTTCTGCTAAAATTTGTCGCCCTAAGAAGCCGTTAGCTCCCGTAACGAGAACGCGCATCAGTCTTGTTCCTCGGGCGCATCGGGTACCGTGAAATCGCCGGCGCTGGTTAAATCTTCTTGGTACATGAAGGCCCCATAACGTTCGTCGAGATCCACTTTACCGTAAAGCCACTCAAAAATTTCATCCGCCTGACCTGCGTCTACAATAATTTGTAGGATGTGCTTTTCTTGCGGCATGGTGATGAGCCCACCCTCTGCCCCGGTGCCGGTGCCGCGGGCACTGCCCACATTGGCGCGCGTAATTTGATGCGTGTCTTTGAGGTCTCGAACGAGTTCAAAGGACGCAGGGCTTTTATCAAGAATACAAGTAAGAAGTTTGCTGGCTGTCATGACCACTTCCTTTTAGGCGCTGGCTTGCTTGAGCAATTTTTCGCGAACGGCGGCAGGAATAAAGGTGGCCGCTTTTTCTAAGGGGGTGATGTACATAAAGCCCATCCCTGGGCTATCGAGGTTGCCGGCGAGATACATGGTTTCAAATATGCGATTCACTTGGTCTTTGGCCACCACAATGTTGATGATCTCTTTTTCCACTTCTACGGCAACACCCAGCAAGCCCAGGCGTTCACGAATGCCCGTGCCATTGGCATAGCTCACGGTGGCCCCTTGGGCCCCGGCTTTGCGCGCGGCTTCTACAATGCTATCGGCGACCCCGCGTTGGACAATGCAAGTGATGAGGGCGACGTCGGTTAAAACTGTTATTTCTCTTTTTGTCATGTTTGCCTCCTAGGCTGCGGCGGCGGCGGGTTCAGGTGAAGGGGAGCTGGCTTTTGCCTTTTTAGCTTTGGCCTGGACGATAAGGCCCATGGTCAACACGGCACAAATGGGACAAATAGAAGCCATGGATAAAATACCAAAACCTTCTACCGCGTTCACTGCATTGCCGAAACCAAGGCCCATGGCCAAAACCAAGGGCACAGTAACGGGGCCGGTGGTCACACCAGCACTGTCCCAGGCCACGTTCACAAACTCTTCGGTGGAAAAGATGGTGAGGGTAACGGCCAAAATATAAAAAGGCACCAGTAAAAAGGCGAGGTGAAAACCAAAAATCAGTTTGATGACGCCCAGGCCAATGCCGAAGGCCACGCCAAAAGAAACCGAATACATGAGCATAGATTTTTTGAAGGCGCCGTTGGTGAGGTTTTGAACGGTCATGCCCAAGGCGTTAAGGGCAGGCTCGGCCAAGGTTGCGCCAAAGCCCAAAATCCAAGCAAAGATAAAAGCGATGCCGATGCCCAGACCATAAGAATATAGGGGAGAGCCTTCCACGGCACCGAGCTGTACGAAGGCCGCAGGAATCAAGCCGCCGGATTGAGCGCCTAAGGCCGCTAAGCCGTAAGTGAGTCCCACATTAAAAGTACACATGCCCAATACCGCGAGAACAATGCCGTAAGCGATCATACCCCCGTTGCGAATTTTTTCACGAAGGACCACTTTCATTACTAAGAACAAGAAGATGACCAAGGGAACGATGGCGCGAACGCCCAAAACCATATCTACTCCCGGACTTACTTCGTACCATTGAGGGGTGGCTTCAGCGGCGGCAGAGGCACCTGCTGCGCCAGCAATGATGCTTTCGGGGGTGATGGTGGCTCCCAGATAAAGAGAAAGCATCAAAACCCCCATGATGGGAAATAGGGATGCCAGGGTCACGATACCAAAACCGGAAAGGGAAGATTCGCCTTTGCCCCCCGATGAGGCCACCCCAATTCCCAAGGAAAGGACCAATGGCACGGTGACCGGACCGGTGGTGACCGCGCCGCAATCCCAGGCGAGGCCCAAAATGGTGCGCAAGTCGGGGTTGAGCATGGCCGCCACACTCAAAGAGATGGTGGCGGTGAGGGCCAGATAAATCATGGGTTTGAGGCTCCAGCCGCGCAAAAAGCGCATGGTGCCTAAAATCGCTGCGATACCCACCCCGGCACCCACCATGAGAACCAAAACCCCAGCCCATTCATTGAGTAAAGCGAAAAGATAAGGGGCCTGATTCACATCGACGATTTTACCCGCTTGTTGAAGTGCACCGATAGCGGGCTCGGCAAAGGTGACACAAACACCCAACAAAAAAGCGATACCCAAAACCACTGACATAGGTGATTTTACGGGCAGTGTTTTGCCGATGGTTTCGCCAAAGGGCATCAAGCCCAAAGTGAGACCTTCCATGAAAAGCATCAAGCCGATGATCACCGCGAAAAGTCCGCCGGTAATCTCCCACGAATCTTGCACCCCTTGGCGCAGCACGATGATTTGAAACAAAAAGAGGTAAACTGCCAGGGGAAACACCGCGCGTATTTGATCCATAAACCGCACGGACAGGTAAGGCTTTAAGACGTGAAAGATTTCACTGGGCTTGAGGGTCAGCTTGCCCTGCTTCACCGGCAGGATTTCACCGGAGGCATCGGTTTCCACTTTGGGCGCGAGATCGTTGTAACTGATTTCGCATTGATAAACGGAGACCTCATGTACGTAGTCTCCAAACCTGATTTTTTGAGTCATAGCGGCTCCCCTAGGATCTGAGAGCTCAGTTTCTAGAGATCAGTGACCTGAGTCAAGCGCGGAACCCATGGAATCTTTTTCAGTCGTTAGCATCCACCATGCAGGCCAATCCCTCGATCCGGGCGTTGAGCGTGGTAACCAACGATGCCGACCATCTGCGCCTGCAACGGGCTGGAGCCGAGACCCTCTGCCCCTCCAAGATAGGGGGCCAGCGGATGGCTTCCGAGCTGTTGCGCCCCGTAGCCGCCACGCTGCTGGACCGGATGCTCGCCTCCAGCGGCGCGGTGCGATTCGAGGCGGTGACGGTCAATGAGAGCAACGAACTAGCCGGGCTGAGTTTAGCCAAGGCCGACCTGTTCGCCCGAACCGGTCTGCGTGTCCTGGCCATCCGCAAATCAGAAAGCGGGCCGTTCACCATCCGGCCGGCCCCGGAGACCAAGCTCGACCCCGGCACAATCCTCATCGTCACCGGCCCTGCCGCCGACATCACAAAACTGGTCGCCCTCGCCGGCAACTGGGCCTGACCCCGCCCCGCGCTTGGCCAAGCGCTCAATCGACCGTCAACCCGATCAGCGACAGCCCACTCACCACCCGAAAGTGGGTGTCGGCTGTGAGCAACTCCGAGCCGGTTTCCAGCGCGTGCGCAGCGATCCATACGTCGTTTTGCGGGATCGGCTTTCCCTTGCGCCGAAGCTGCGCGGCCACTTGGCCAAACCGGTTGCACGTGGCCAAGCCAACCGGGACAAAATCCACAAACGGCTCACGGAGAAAGTCGTTAAGTTGCGCCCGGTTTTTTTCGTACCGCCTCCCGTCACGAAAGCCAAACATCAGCTCCCCAACCACCACGGCGGACATCAGGACTTGACTCGCCTGCGAGAGCGTTTCCACCACCGCCTCCCGGCCCAGCATCAGCCCGGTGTAGGCGTGGGTGTCGAGCAGCACCTTCATTTCCAAAATCCACCGTCCACCTGATCCAGCTCCCGCACCGCCTCGCGGAAGCGTTTTCCCTCCGCAGCACTCCAACTGCCGATGTACTTGGCGAGGGAGGCCGCCACCGCGCCGGTGCCGTCCTCCGACAGCCCGGCACCCTGCCGCATCAGCAACAACGCCGCCTTGTTCAATGAAATGCCGTTATCCCGTGCGGTTTGATGGATCTCCCGCACCAGATCCTTGCCCAGTCCCCGAACTGTCAACTGACTCGCCACGCAGACAAAGATGAGTCAAATGATGACTCATGTCCGCCCTCAAAATGACTCGTAAGCCAAGCGCTTGGCCTACGGCATGTCGAGGCAGACGAGCTGGTTTCGGTCGCGGACGAAGAGCCGGCCGTTGGCCAGGGCCGGCTGGCTGCGCGCGCCGGAGCCAAGCACCTGCGCGCGGCTGATCTCCCGCCACCCGGCCGGGGTCGCCCGGCCAAGCACCAGCTCGCCGCTCTCCATCAGCGCCAGCAGCCTGTCGCCGCAACGCAGCATCAGGCAGTCGCCGAAGTCGTCCTCGCTCCAGCGCACCTTTCCCGTGGCCAGCTCGACGCAGCGCAGCGCCGGGATTGGCGGCACGTCAGCCCGGCCGTGCGTGCCGTACAGGAACCCGTCCCGGTGCATCACGCTCGCGTACTGGCTGGACAGGCTCGAGTCGTTCGACCAGACCGTTTTGAAGCCGCCGCCGACCGACTGCACCACGAGTGCGCCGGTGTTGTAGCTGGACGTGACGAAGATCCGATCGCCGACAACCAGCGGCGCGGCGGCGTTCACCGAGGCGTGGGTTCGCGCGCGCCAACGGCTTTGAAAACCGAGTTCGCCGTTGGCCGGGTCGACCACGGCCAGGCCGGTGCGCGTGAAGAACACCGCGCGGCGTTTGCCGTGCAGCGTGGCCATCACCGGCGACGAGTAACTCGCCTCGTCGTCAAGCGTTTTCCACAGCAGCTTGCCGGTGTTTTTGTCGAGCGCGACGATCCCGGCTCCCGCCTCGCCGCCGATGTTGAGCAGCACCGCGTTGCCCTCGACGAGCGGGGAGCAGGCCATGCCGAAAAACCCGTCGGAAGCGCGATACACCTTCTGCGTGTCCACTTTCCAAACCGTTTTGCCGGTCGCAAAGTCGGTGCAAACCACGACCCCCTGCCCGCCCATCGTGTAGACCCGGCCCCCGGCAATCGCCGGCGTGGCCCGCGGCCCGGCAGCGCTCCCGTAGCCGGGGACAAAACTCGAGGCGTAGCTGTTTTTCCAAATCGACTTGCCGCTCTTGGCGTCGAGACAGTCGATCGTGTCGTACCGGTTCAATTCGTGAAACAGAACCACCCTGCCTTTGGCCGCGACCACGCCGCTCATGCCGGCCCCGATGTCCCTCTTGCGCCACAACACTTTCAGCCCATCGCTTGGCCAAGCGCGAGTCAGCGCCTCCCCCGGGTAAACCGCATCCCGTCCCGGCCCCAGATACTGCGGCCAATCCGCCCCCTGCAGGCCAACTCCAAGCGCGAAAAAACCCAGCGTGGATAAGTGACTAAAAAAACGTTTCAGCAACAACATGGCGAAGCAGCAAATTAGAGGATGACCCAATCCAACGCGAGCCAAACCCGGTCGATCACCAGCCGATTCGGCGCACTCCCGAAACCAAGTCAAAATGCGTGTCGCGACTGGCAATCGGCAAATTGTGCTGGCGTGCGAGCGCCGCAATCCAAAGATCGTTGGCCGGGGTCGGGGTGCCAGCTTTTTTGAGTTCCAGCCTTAGTTCGGCGAAATATCCGGCGGTCTCCGGAATGACGGAGAGCAGCTCGAAGTGCCTGAGTTGCGCCTTCAGCCAAGCTCGATATTCGTCATGGTGTTTCGATTGGGAGATTCCGTACCGGTACTCGCCCAGCACGATGACCGGGATGGCACACCGCTTGGCCAAGCGCAGCACCGGCTCGAACTTGGCGTCCTCGTCGGCGAACGCCGAGAGGGCATTGGTGTCAAGAATCACTCCAAGTCCTCCGGCTCAAGCTGGCCGAATTCCGCATCGATCCGTTTTTGGATGCGCCGGTTTTCCCGCCGCCGATGCGCCATGCCGCCGAAGCCCCGCATCCACGGCGGCCCCGGGCTGGCCGCCTCGCTTTCTGCTGACAGTTTCTCCCGCAACGCCTCCGCCACCAGCGCCTTAAGCGAGCGCCCCTGCTCAGCGGCGGTGGCCTTGGCCTTGCGAAAAAGCGGGTCCGGAATCTCCAAAGTCGTCTTCACGGGCCAAGAAAACCATATTTACGGTTTTACGGCAAACCTTGTTTTCCACGCTCACTGCGAACGTTTATACGGATTGTCAGCTTGGAGCGACGCGGCGACGGCGCTGGGCACGAGGTCGTCGATCGCTTGGCCAAGTGCAAGCCGTTTGCGGATGGCGGACGACGACACCTCGATTGGCCAGCCGCGCAGTGCTTGGCCCCGAAACGGCCCGGGGAACTCGGCGACCGCCTGGCCGGGGCGCGGCACGACGACAAACTCAGCGAGCTTGGCCAAGTCGGCGGCTGCGCGCCATTGCGGCAGCGTCGGCACGTGGTCGGCGCCGATCAGGTAATGCAGCTTGGCCTCGGGGTAGCGCGCGGCGTAGGCACGAATCGTGTCGATCGAGTAGGAAACGCCGTCGCGCTCGATTTCCTGCGGGTCGATTTCGCTGTCTTCACAGTCAGCAAAAGCCAGGCGCAGAAGTCGCAGGCGGGCGGCGGGCGGCGCGGGTTGCTGCTCCGGCTTGAACGGCGACCGCGCGGCCGGGACGATGAACAGCCGATCCAGCGCCAGTTCCTCCAGCGCCGCCCGTGCCACCCGCACGTGGCCGTTGTGCACGGGGTCGAACGAACCGCCAAAGATGCCGATGGAACGAAGTGCGTTCAAAGATCAGTGAACCGGGCTCACGCCGGCTGTCGGTCGAGGGCGTTTTCCTCGATCACGCCTTTGACTCCCGGAAACAATTTCACCGCCTCGACGATCATCCAGATTTCCAGCGCGATGGTGGCCAGGCCGATGCCGCCGAGGAGGTAGTCCGGCTTGTCCGCGACGAGCCAACCGGGCGCAACGAAGAGTTGATGGGTCATCGCCCACAGCGGCATGATAAGCATGAACACCATCGGGATGACGAGAAACCAAATCGCCCGCCCGCGACGCCACAAGTAGAACGTGACCACGAGAAACGACAGCCCGGCGAGCAACTGGTTCGTCGCGCCGAAGAGCGGCCAGAGGATGAGTCCGCCCTTGCCGGCGTTGGCGATGCTCCAGTCGGCTCCGCCCGGCGGCACGGCGGCCATGGCGGTGGCGATCACCACGGCAAAGATCGTTGCGCCGTGTTTGTTTTGCAGCACGGCAATCGGCCCGCCACCGAGTGTGATGGCCAATTCCTGCACGACGTAGCGTTGCAATCGGCAGGCGGTGTCGAGTGTCGTGCCGGCGAACGACGCGACGAGCACGCCCATCAATGCGACCGACACAGCGGCGGACAAGCCAAGCGCCTGCAGGAAATTTGCCGAGCCGCTCACGAACGCCCCGACTTTGGCTCCGAGCGATCCGGCGGCGCTCCACGAGGCGTACTGCGCCTGCCAAGCGGCTTCGCCGGTGAGCAGTGTTCCGTCCTTCATCAGGCCAAGGCCAAGCCCGGCGCCACAGGCTAAGATGACCAGCGTGGCGAGAAACCCCTCAGTGAGCATGCTGCCGTAGCCGACGAAGCGGGCGTCGGTTTCGCGCTTCAACTGTTTACTACTCGTGCCGCTGGAGACGAGGCAGTGAAAACCGCTTACCGCCCCGCAAGCGATCGTGATGAACAGGAACGGAAAAATCATCGGCGCTCCTTCGGGGTGCCATTGGAACGCCGGAGCGACGAACTCCAGCGCTTGGTTGCTGTCCGCTCCGCTTGGCGTGAAGCCAAAAAGAGCGGCGGCGAACAGGCCCGCAACAATCAGCGCGAGCGCGGAGATGAGTTGCAGCGAGTTGATGTAATCGCGCGGCTGCAGCAGCGTCCACACCGGCAACACCGAGGCGATGTACGAATACACCAACAGCACGACGACCCACTGCCAAATGGGCCAGGCGGCGAGTGCGGCGTTGAACGAGCCAAGCGCGCCGCCGTTGCCGAACACGACCGAAAGATACATGACGCCCAACGCAACAAGCGACGGCACCAACAGGCCCACGCCTTTTCGGTGCAACAGCATACCGATAGTCACCGCGATGGGGATCTGCACCACGCACGGGAAAATCGCAGCGGGGTACTGCTTAAACACGGCGGCAATCACCAAGCCGAAAATCGCCAAAACCACCGTCAGCGCCATGAATAAAACGAACAGGAAAAGTAACCGTACGCGTTTGTT
>JACNJE010000089.1 GCA_014382705.1 Verrucomicrobiota bacterium
CCGAGGACAAGCTGATCAAGCTCGCCAAGGAGGTGAAAACAGTGGTCGACGACAATACCGAATACACCGACTGGAGCCAACGCGAAGATATTCAGGCCGAGCTGAAGGTGGATCTTGTCATATTGCTCGCCAAGAACGACTATCCGCCTGTGGATCGCGACGAGGTCTACAAGGAAATCTTCGAGCAAGCCCAGAACTTCAAGAAACACCGTGCGGCATAAAACTCTTGTCCTTAATCTTTTTGCTATTTTTGGTTTCTTGATCGAAGCCGCAGCCAAGCCGAATGTGTTGTTTATTGCGGTGGATGATTTGAATGACTACATCTCGCCGTTGGACAATCATCCAGGGGTATTGACGCCCAATTTTGATCGCTTGGCCAAGCGGTCGGTGAACTTCGCCAATGCACATTGTGCGGCGCCTGCCTGTCATCCATCGAGGGTGGCGGTGATGACCGGAGTGCATCCCGTGCGATCGGGGATTTATCGGAACATGTTCGGGGCGCACGGGCCGCGATGGAGGCATGAGTCGCCGGTGCTGGAAAAGGCGGTGGTGTTGTCACAACACTTCCGCGATAACGGCTACCGTGCGGTCGGCGGCGGCAAGATTTTTCACACGCTGCAATGGACGCCGGGCGACTCACAAAATGATCCCGATGCGTGGGATGATTATCGCGGTGACCCGCTCGATCCCATCTCCGCCGATTGGCCAAGGCCCAAACTGGTCTCCGATGAGGAGGCAGGACTGTCGAAGGGCCGCCCGCTTGGTGGTCGCGCGAATAGTCAGCTTTTTGGTGCAGCACCGTTGTCTGATCCCGAAGAGAGTTATGGGGATCATCTCGTCACTGATTGGGCGATCGAGCAATTGAAGGAGCCCGGCGACAAGCCGCTCTTTCTCGCGGTTGGATTGTTTCGACCCCACATCCCGTGGGAAGTGCCGCAGAGATGGTTCGATCTGTATCCGATTGATGAAGTGAACCTGCCCGAACATCGCCCCGATGATCTCAAGGACGCGCACAGCCATGGCCGGCAGGGCTGGCACAAATGGGTGACCGACAACAGGCAGTGGGCGAAATTCATGCGCGGCTACCTTGCCAGCATCAGCTATGTGGATTACCAGCTTGGCCGTCTGCTTGATGCGCTCGACGCTTCGCCGATGAAAGACAACACGATTGTTGTGCTCTGGAGCGATCACGGTTTTCACATTGGTGAAAAGGAGAACTGGGAGAAGTTTGCCCTGTGGGATCAAACGACACGCGTGCCGCTTTTTATTCATGCGCCGGGCTTGAGTAAGGACGGGATTCAGACGCGCCAACCTGCGACGCTCACCGATATTTACCCGACCCTCTGTGAATTGACCGGGTTACCGATCCCCAAACAATGCGGCGGCACATCGCTGGTGCCACAGTTGAAAGAACCAACGACTCCGAAAAAACAACTGGCTCTGACTTCGTTTCAGTTTTGGGGTGAGAACACCCCGTCGCTGGCGGTGGCCGATTCACGCTACCGTTTCATTCGTTACGGCAACGGCTTTGAGGAACTGTATGATCTCAAAAACGACCCGCACGAATTCATCAACCTTGCTGATGACCCCCGCTTGGCCAAGGTGAAGGCCCGCTTGGCCAAGGCGCTACCGACAACGGTGGCACCGATGCGAAAGATCCCGACGGACTCTCCATTTCACCGGGGCCGGAAAAGAGGGAAAGCAAAATAACATCCTCACAACGACCGAGCCAAATGCAGACTGGCGCGGTGACGTCCCAATCGCTACTGTTCCGCCACCGGTCTGGCTCTCCGTATGTCGTGAATAAGTGATCAACCAAATCATCGCATGAAACGTATTCTCTTCATTTTATCGTGTTTCTCCCTGTCTTTGCAGGCCGCCCCGGTGAATGTTTTGCTCATCACGGTCGATGACATGAGCGCCGACTCCGTCGGTGCCTTTGGCTGCAAGCTTCCCGGCACCACACCGAACATCGATCGCTTGGCCAAGCAGAGCCTGAGCTTTGCGTACGCGCACATGACCGTCGGCAACTGTATGCCCGGGCGCAACGTCCTGTTCTCCGGGTTGATCTCCCACAACAACAAGGTCGAGGGGTTTTATCAGGTCAAAAATCCCGGCTGGCCGCACATGGTGGACTTGATGAAACAGGCCGGCTACTTCACCGGGATTCGCGGCAAGGTCACCCATTCCGCACCGTATCAACCGTATGCGTGGGACATCATCCTCGACACGCTGCCGGATGGATCGAGCGCGCATTTGAAGGATGCGCGCTCCTACGGCATCTCCACCACGCACGGGATCGCCAAGGCCAAGGCGGCCGGCAAACCGTTCTGCCTTTCGGTGAATGTCTCCGATCCGCACAAGCCGTTTTGGAGCGTTGTCAAGGGCGCCGGCAGGGATCCGCACGTGCCGTCACGCATCTTCACCGCCGACGAGGTGCCAATTCCCGGGTTCTTTTTCGACGATCCTCAAGTGCGCGAGGAACTGGCTCTTTATTACTCGAGCGTGCGGCGGGCGGACGACTGCGTGGGGGAAATCCTCCAAGCCCTTGAAGCCAGCGGCCAAGCCGATAACACGGTGGTGATGTTCCTGTCTGACCACGGTATGCCGCTGCCGTTTGCCAAGACGCAACTGTACCATCACAGCACGCACACGCCGTGGATGGTGCGTTGGCCGGGAGTGACCCGCGCCGGGGCGACCGACCGCGATCACATGATTTCCGCCGTGGACCTGCTGCCAACCCTGCTGGACATCGTTGACGGCAAGCCCCCGGCCCGGCTCGATGGCCGCTCCTTCCTCCCGCTGATCCGTGGCAAGACACAAACCGGGCGCGAACACGTCTTTAAAGAGTACAACGAAAACTCCGGCGCCTCGCGCGACCCGATGCGCGCGGTGCAGACCAAGCGCCACCTGTACATCTTCAACCCATGGTCGAACGGCGAGCGTGTGTTTGCCACCGCCACGACCGGCACCGTGACCTACCGCCGCCTCGCCGCCTTGGCCAAGCGCGACGAACGCTTGGCCAAGCGCTTGGCCTTGTACAAACACCGCGTCCCCGAGGAACTGTACGACGTGGCCGCCGATCCCGACTGCCTCCACAACCTCATTGCCGAGCCCAAGCACCGGGCCGCCCTGTCAGGGTTGCGATCGGCACTTGAGGGCTGGATGAAGCGCACCAACGACCCGATGCTCGCGGTGTTCCAAAAACGCGACGATGCCTCCCACCGCGAGGCCTACGTCCAAAAAGTGGAAAAAGAAGCCCTCGAGCGCCGAAAAAACCGCCCCAGAAACAAACGCAACAAGGCGAAAAAGTAACCATTTTTGCAATTTGTTTTCTCTCGTTTTGTACGGCCCAATTTTTTTCTTTTGAAATCGATTGGTTTTGGCGCAGTCTCGGCGCTGTCGATGTTCAGCCCTTGTTTATATCTGCATGAGTGATTTATCTTTAGCCAAGCTGTTGACTCCCCGCCCAGGATTTGATGACAAGTCTGAGAGCGTTGAGTCGCTGGGGGCGCTGATGCGGGGGGAGCTGGAACCGGCTTGGCTGGACGCCAATTACCCGACTAACAATCTCCAGACGGTGGTGGGAACGGTGTTCGCCCGGCTCGATGGGATATCCAAGACCGTTGGGTTCCATTTGGCACAATCCATGGGGGGGGGGGAAGACCCATGCGTTGCTGTGCCTTGGGTTGTTGGGTAAGAACCCGAGGTTGGTTAAACAACATTTTTCGGACGTTCGGCTTGGGGATGAAAGCCCCGTCAAGATTGTTTGTATTGATGGGCGGCTGACGCATTCGAACGGGATTTGGGGGACGGTTGCGGAGCAGCTTGGGAAGGCTGAACTGTTTGGCCACCTATATTCGCCGCCCAAGGCTCCCGATCCCGATGACTGGCGCAAGCTGTTGGCTGGTGAGCGCGTGCTGATCCTGATCGATGAGCTGCCGTTCTATCTCGACAACTGCCTGGCCACGGCCATCGGCGACAGCAATCTGTGCAAGGTCTCGGCTTCGGCACTGACGAGCCTTTTGGTGGCCTGTGGCGACGGCGGAGACTGCCGCCAGACAGCGGTGGTGATGACCGACCTCAACGCGGATGCCTACCCGGACGGCTCCCAAACCATTCAGCAGGTTGCCAACCAGGTGCTGGCCACGCTGGGCGGCGAGGCGGAGCGCATTCTTGAAACGTTGCAGCCCATCGAGCTGGAGACGAACGACCTTTATCATATTTTGCGGCGACGGCTGTTTACCGAAGATCCGGATGCGGACGCGGTGAAGCGAATCAGCGAATCGTACCGGGAAGCGCTTCGCAAGGCGGCGGATAATCATTACTGCACCGGCGACCCCACCACCTTGGCCAAGGACATCCGGGACACGTATCCCTTCAGCCCCGCCATCAAGCACTTGGCCGCGCGTTTTCAACACAACGAGGGCTTTCAGCAAACC
This sequence comes from Verrucomicrobiota bacterium, assembly GCA_014382705.1. GTDB lineage: Bacteria > Verrucomicrobiota > Verrucomicrobiia > Limisphaerales > UBA1096 > UBA1096. The sequence goes on from JACNJE010000089.1 coordinate 4,443, forward strand.
CGCGGCATGCTGCGGCTGTTTTCCAAGGTGGTGAAGGATCTTTACGAGTCCAGCAAGGCGGCGGAAGCCCGGTTGATTGGGCCGGAACACTTGAACCTCGCCGACAAGTCGATTCGCGACCAAATCAAGAAAATCAACAAGGACTTGGAGAACGCCCTGTCCAAGGATTTTTATCAAACCGGCGGCACGGCCCGGTTGCAGCAAATCAAGGACGACGGCGAAATCACCCCGGATGCGGTCCATGACGCCGCCTTGATTATCCTGTTTGCCTCGCTGTCCCACCGGCCGGCGGAACTGGGCCTCACTCCCTCCGAGTTGGGCACGTGGTACGCCGCGCCGGACCGCGACATCACGCTGCTGCCCAAGCTCTGGGCGCGCCTGCAGGATACCTGCGATTACCTGCACCGCACCGACCCGGACAACAAGCTGCTCTTTCGCCCGGTCGAGAACATCCTCGTCTGGGTGCGCCGCCGCGCGGCCGAGATTGGCGAGGCCTCCATCCAAAAACGGCTCGCGGCCAAGTTGCAGGAACTTTTCAAGGCGGAGGTGGGCAGTGTTTATCAAAAGGTGGAGGCGTTCCCCAGCATTGCCGACCTCGTGCTCGACAAGGAGAGAACCACGCTCGTCATCCTCTCCCCCCAGCAACGCGGCGGGTTGCCAGCCGATGCCCTCGCGTACTGGAAGGGCCAGCGCTACAAGAACCGGCTGCTATTCCTGACCGGCCTCAAGGGCGGCTTCGCCAATCTTTCCGACCACATGCGCAAGCTCATCGCCACTGAGGAGGCGTTCGACCGGAAAGACCTCGGCTCCACGGAGCGGCGCATGTTGGAGGAGCAAAAGGAGCGCGCCATGACCGAATTCCGCGAGGCGATGATTCACTGTTTCGACACCGTGTTTTTCCCCGTGGACAACGACAATTTCGACCGCGCCTCTTTCCGCATGGAATACAAGGACGACAGCTACCGGGGCGCGCGCCAAGTGACCACCAATCTCGAGATTGGGCCGGGCAAGTTCCAGCCGTGGGATGAGGGCAACGTCACCGGCAACCGCGATTACGCCCAGGAGGAACTGTTCGACGGCAAGGTCATGCGCTGGAATGACGTCAAGGAAAACGCCGCCATCCGCGCCTCGTGGCCGATGACCGAATCCGGCTGGCTGGACCAGCTCAAGTTTGCCTGCGTGGCCAGTGACTGGTGGCGCGAGGTGGGGGCCGACCAAATTGAGCGCGGCCCCTTCGAGCGCAAGACCGCCCTCGGCGTCATTCCCCTGCGCCAGGGCGATGGCGTGGCGCGCTTGGCCCTCAGGCCCACCCCGCAGGATGCCACGGTGAAATTCTGCCCCGGCACCACCTTCGACCCCGCCAAGGCGCAGATCGTCCACGACCTCGCCGCCTTCGAGACCGACGAGTTGCAGGGGGTCTTCCGCTGTGTAGATGACACCGCCGGCCAATGGGCCACCGGCGACGATTTTCCGTGGTCGGGCACGCCCGAGCTCAAGCGCGGGCCCAATCCCAGCCCCATCGAGTTTCAGGCGTCGCATGGCGCGGGGATTTGGTACACCACCGACGGCACCAAGCCCGAGCCCGGCAAATCCAGCAAATACGTCGGGCCCATCACCCCGGCCGATGACTGCTCGGTGGTGCAGGCCGTGGCCGAGGCCAAGGGCATTTTGTCCGCGCCCCTTTCGGTGGCGGTCTCCAAACAGCGCGAGCGCAAGGGCCGCGTGCGGTATCGCAGCACCAGCCTCAGCGTGAAAGGCCCCGCGCAAATCAACGCCGCCATCACCCAGCTCGCCACCGCCAAGGCCGAGGTGGAAAAGGCCAGCATTCGCTTTGCCCTCGAGGCGGGCGGCACGCTGGAGCTGCAGTTGCAGGGCATCGCCTTTCTCCCCGCCACCGTCAAGGCGCAGATGGAGGCGCTGGCCGGCAGCCTCGGCGAGGCCAAGGAACACGGCGAGGAACGGCTCATCGACCTCTTCCAGTTGGTCTTCCCCTCCCACGAGGCCTTCGAGGAATGGGTCAAGGCGCAAGGCGTCCGTTATCAGGAAAAGGACTTGGAATATGTCGGGTAAACTTCAATTCGAGGGCTTTGCCTACTGCCCGGAGCTGCGGCGGCACCATCTCTTTCTGGAAATCCCCACGCGCATGAACGAGGACGTCGTCTTCGTGGAGGACGTTTCCCACAAGGAAACCCCGCGCGAAAAGGCCCGCATCCCCCTGCGCTTTTGGAACGAGCTGCACACGCCCGTGGCCGCCCATTTCAACCAGCGCATCAAGGAAAACCCCGAGCTCAAAGGCTGCCCGCGCGCCAAGTTCGTGCGCGGCCAGCGCGTGCCGGTGGACCTCCTGCTTGGGCGCGAGCTGCTCATCCTGGCCTGGGCGGTGGAGCCTTGGGAACAGGGGAAGGACCCCGTTATCCTGTACCTGCGCCGCGCGCTGGATTCGTGGCTGGGCATGACGCCTGAGGAACGCTGGACGCTGTTTCGCCTCACCAATTCCCGCGCCGGCAGCCGCGCCGACACCGGCAAAGGCTGGCGGCGCGCCCTGCGCTACGGGCTGTGCGGCGAACTCGAGCTGGCCAATGCCCCCGTCCCCGTCCCGGCACGAAAAAAAAAAGCCCCGCGCCGGACGAAAACCAGGGCCACCTCTTCCCGCACCGGCCCGAGCAGGGCACCTTTCTTGACGATAACCCCTGAGCCCCAGCCGCTGCCCTGCCCATGAGCGAGCCTTTCATCTGCACCCAGTTCCCCATCGCCCCCCTCTCCGCCGAGTGCTACAAGGAACGCAAGGCCGGCAGCAGCCAGACCCTCACCGGCCTCGGCAAATGGTGGGGCCGCAAGCCGCTCATCCTCGTGCGTTCCATCCTGCTGGGCTTGCTGATGCCCGGCAGCGGAAACCTCGGCCGTGACCGCGCCATTTTTCTCAAGATTCTCACCATGGACGAGGACGGCCTCAAGCGCCGCCAGAAAAAGAAAGCGGACTGGCGCGAACTGCGCCACGCCTCCCACGCCGAGAAAATCGCCAACGCCTTTCGCCCGGAGGAAATCGACGGGCCGGACGCCAAGGCGTGGGCGGAAATCAACCAGCACCTTGGCACCTCCGCCGATTCGCTGCCGGGCCTGTTCGAGGAACTTTCCATCAAGCGCTTCGGCGGGCGGGCCAAGGTGGGCGATTGCTTTTGCGGCGGCGGCACCATCCCCTTCGAGGCCGCGCGGATGGGGTGCGACGTGTACGCCTCCGACCTCAACCCCATCGCCTGCCTGCTCACCTGGGGCGCGCTGAACATCGTGGGCGGCGGCCCGGACAAGGTGGCCGAGGTGAAGGCCGAGCAGGAAAAGGTTTACGCGGCGGTGGAAAAACAAATCGAGGAATGGGGCATCGAGCGCAGCGAGGAAGGCTGGCGCGCGGAATATTATCTCTACTGCGTGGAGGTGCCGCTGCCCGATGGCTGGCGCGTGCCGCTCGCGCCCTCGTGGGTGATTGGCAAAAAAACCAACACCGTGGCCAAGCTCGTGCCCGATTTTGAAAACAAGCGTTTCGAGTTCAAGGTGAAAATGGGCGCCAGCGAGGCGGAGATGGAAGCCGCCGCCGTGGGCACCATCGCCAAGGGCTTCATCACCAACCCCGCCACCGGTGACACCGTCAAGCTCTCCGTGTTGCGCGGCGACCGCAAGGAGGTGGTGGGGCACGATGAAAACGGAAAGGAAATCAAGGAAGGCCGCAACAACCTGCGCCAGTGGGAGGCCGGTGAATGGAAACCGCGCCCGGATGATTTTTACCAGGAGCGGCTTTACTGCATCCGCTGGCGGGATGCCAAGGGGGAAGCCAAGGGCAAGGCGGTGTACCGCGCCCCCACCGCCTTTGACCTCGAGACCGAGGCCAAGGTGGAGGCCCGCTTGGCCAAGCGCTTCGAGGAATGGCAGGCCGAGGGCCACATCCCCTCCCTCCGCATCGAGCCGGGCTACAACACCACGCAACCCATCCGCGAGCGCGGCTGGACCCACTGGCACCAGTTGTTCAACGCCCGGCAGTTGTTGGTCAATGGGAGTCTTTTGAAGCACATCACTCAACAAACCATTTGCCCATTGCTCAAAATAACAGACTTTAATTCAAGCCTTGCTAGATGGTGCGGGGACAGAGCTGCGGCAACCACTTTTAGTAATCAGGCACTGAATACTATTTATAATTATCCTGTTCGTGGTTTGAGTTCTTTGGAACCCGTACAGCTTCCATCGGCAACGGTGAATCAAGGATTAGTAATTCCATCAAATGCAATGGAAAATAGTAGCGACGCACTACTTTGGATAACCGACCCCCCCTACGCCGATGCCATCAACTACGATGAGCTGTCGGAATTTTTTCTGGCGTGGATTGAGAAGAAGCTGCCGAAGCTGTTCCCGGACTGGTATGCGGACTCCAAGCGGGCGCTGGCGGTGCGCGGGAGTGAATCGGAAACCTTCGAGGACACGTTGGTGGAGATTTACGGCAACCTGCGCCAGCACACGCTGCCGGGCGGTATGCAGGTGGTGATGTTCACCCATTCCTCCAACGAGGTGTGGCTCTCGCTCACGCGCGTGATCCGCCGCGCGGGCCTGCAGGTGCTGGCCGTGTGGGCCGTGCGCACGGAGACCGACAACGCCTCCAAGGGCGAGGGCAACTACGTGAAGGCCACGTATTTGGTGGTGCTGAAGGCCCGCGAGGCCCGCGCCCCCAAGCCCAAGTTTCAGGTGCGCGGCGAGGTGGTGAAGGAGGTGGAACGCCTGCTGGGCGATATGGATTCCATCAACCAGGGCGGCGAGCTGAACTTCAAGTACGGCGACCTGCTGCTGGCCGCGCCCACGGCGGTGATGCGGGTGATGACCGGCTTCGAGGAAATCCGCGGGCTGAACCCGCTGGAACGCAACGCCTTCGAGGCCGAGATGCTGAAGGAGGCGGAGAAATACCGCGACCAACGCCTCTACCCCGGCGGCTTCGACGGCCCCACGTGGGAAAAGCTGGGCAGCGGGGAGCGGTTTTACCTGATGAACCTGCACCAGGAAACCAAGGGCGACACCTCGCAGGAACTTTACCAGCTCTCCTCCAAGGCGTACGGCGTGACCGATTACAAGCCGCTGCTGGCCAGCAAGAAAGCCAACGAGGCGCGCCTGATGACCCCGCTGGAAATCCAGGGCCGCGCCGCGCCGCTGCGCCTCCTCGGCGAGGACACCCTCACCGCCGCGCTGCTGGGCGCCACGTGGCAGGCGGAGAAACACGAGGACGCCCAGGCCGCCCACCGCCACCTGCGCGACGCGCTGGGCACGCTGACCCCCGAGAGCGCCGCCACGCTGCGCACGATTTGCCGGTTCCTGCTCCGTCTCAAACACCTCGAGCACTGGGAGAAATCCACCCGCTGGCTGGAGGAAATCGAGCTGGGGATTGGGAGGATTTAGGCCGCCATGACGCCATGATTCGCCGTTTCTCCAGCCGTCAGGGTGAGCCGTATCAGGAATATCTGAACGAGCAATTGGCCGGCGCGCGCAATTACTGGCGCATCGCGGGGTATTTCACGGTGTCGGTGCTGGAGGTGGCGGGGGACGCCATCGAGAAGCTGCAGGGCAAGGCGCAGATCATCTGCAACTCGCAGCTCTCGGCCAAGGAATTCCAAGCCACCGGCGGCCGCGCGATGAACCGCGAGTGGGGCGCGTATTGGGATGAAATCGAGCACGCCGACTGCGAGCGGCTGAAGCAACTGCTGCGGCTGATTCGCAGCGGGAAACTGGAAATCCGCGTGGCGCCGGATGACCGGTTCGGCCTGGTGCACGGCAAGGCGGGCATCATCGAGAAAGCCGACGGCTCGAAGCTGGCTTTCCTCGGCAGCAACAACGAGACGCGCGCCGCGTGGAAAGATAATTACGAGCTGATGTGGGAGGACGATTCCGCCGAGGCGGTGGCATGGGTGCGCGGGGAGTTTGACCACCTTTGGGACGCGGCCACGCCGCTCTCGGAATTTGTCATCAAGGACATCGAGCGCCTGGCCAACGGCACGGCGGTGGCGGTGGAGGATTGGCGCGCCGAGCCGGACGCCGACGCGGTGGTGACCACCAACGACCTCTACCGCAAGGCCCAGGGGCTGTGGGATTACCAGCAGCAATTCGTGGACACCGCCTTCCGGCATCACGTCGAGGGCGAAGGAGCCCGTTTCCTGTTGGCCGACCAAGTGGGCCTGGGCAAGACGCCGCAGATGGCGCTGGCGGCGGCGTTGATGGGGCTGTATTCCGGCCTGCCGGTATTAATCATCGTGCCCAAGACGCTCGTGGAACAATGGCAGGCGGAGCTGATGGATTTGCTGGGCCTGCCCTCCGCCCGCTGGGAAAGCGCGCGGAAACAATGGGTGACCAACACCAACGAGATTGTCCCCGCCCCGCTGGAAAACTGCCCCCGCCGCATCGGCATTCTCAGCCAAGGCTTGGTGGTGCATTCACAGGCCGTGCGGGACACGCTGACCGGGCTGCGCGGCGGCTACGCCTGCGTGGTGATTGACGAGGCCCACCGCGCCCGCGTGCAGCGAACCGGCCAACGGACGCGCCCCAACAACTTGATGCGCTTCGCCCGCGAGATTTCCCCGCGAACGCGCTCGTTCATCCTCGGCACCGCCACGCCCGTGCAACTGGCCGCCATCGAGGCGTTCGATTTGCTGGAAGCGCTGGACGGCGGCACGAACTGGATTCTCGGCACCGCCAGCAGCAACTGGCGGCAACTGCCGGAGGAAGGCATCGACATCGCCTGCGACCGCAACCGGCCCGCCAACGAGCGCGACGCCATGGTCTGGCTGGGCAACCCGTTCCCGCACGCCTTGGAAAACGGGGTCATCGCCGGGGTGCGGCAGTTCCGGCAAATCAACGGGCTGCTGGTGGACCCTGCGATGGAACCCCGGTTGCTGCAGGACTTGAGGATTCAAGCTGAGCTGCGGCAACTGCCCGACCACACGCCTTACGTCCGGCGCATCGTCCAGCGCACCCGGGCCGACCTTGAGTTGGCCGGTCTGCTGCCAAAAATTCACGTGGACCCGACCGATGAAATCATCCCCATGCCCGCTCCGCTCGCGGCGGCCTACGCCTTGGCAGGCGAGTACTGCGATTTGCTGCGCCGCCGAAAAGCCGGAACCGGATTTCTCGAGACCCTGCTCCTGCGGCGCATGGGCAGTTCCTTTTTCGCCGGCCTGAAAACTTCCGAGCGCCTGCTGCGAAAGGAGTTTGAACGTGACGAGGCCGAGGAGGAGGAAAGCGATGACGAAGAGGAAAGCGAGAGCGAGCTGCAGCAGTTGCTGGAAAGGGCGGGGAACGAGGAAACTCAAAAACTGGCCGAGATTATCGAGCAGCTTCAAGGGAACTTTCACTTGGACGCCAAGTTTGTCCGGCTGAAGGAATTTCTCTTTGACCGGGCGTGGGCGAAACGCGGCTGCATCGTGTTTTCGCAATACTACGAAACCACCAGCCACTTCGCCGAGCTCCTGTCGAAAGAAGCAAACATGGCGGACAAGGAAGTGCCGGTTTACGCCGGCGAAGCCAAGGCGGGCATCTGGCTCAATGGCCAATGGGCCAAAGCCCCAAGGCAACGCCTGAAAGAACGAGCCATGAGCGGCGATTTCGAAATCTTCTTCGGGACGGACGCCGCGTCGGAAGGCTTGAACCTGCAGTACCATCTTTCCACCTTGATCAACTTGGATGCCCCCTGGTCCCCCACGCGGCTGGATCAACGCACTGGCCGCGTCCGCCGCATCGGGCAACCCAAGGGAAACGTCTTGATCGCGTCGTTCCGCTACGAAGGCTCAGTCGAGGATACCGTGTGGCAAAGGCTCTCCAGTCGATACGGCCAGATTTACGAGCTAATGGGCACGCTGCCGGACGTGCTGCGCGACGCCTGGGTGCATCAGGCGCTCGACAACCAGGCAGAATCCCAAAGAGTCATCGACGGCGTCCCCAACGCACCGCCCCTGCGCCTAAATAACCAACTCACCCAACCCGCCGAGGAATGGGGCTTCAGCCAGCGATACCTGAAAAAGGAACAAGCCTACATCGAACTCAGCAAAGCGTGGGGAGTGAAATAGACGGTCACGCGCCGAGCAGAACCTTCCAAAAAACGGTTTGCATCCCTGCTCCCGTTACTTAGGCTCTCCGTGTGATTAAGGCGGAAGAAATTCGCGGGCTGCCACTGCAAGAAAAAATGCAGATCATGGAAACGCTCTGGGACGATATTGCACGACACGGGGATGACCTTGAGATGCCGCAGTGGCAAAAGGACTTGCTGGATAAACGCGAGCAGATGATCACGGCGGGTGAGGCGAAGTTTTTGGATTGGGAAGTGGCCAAGCGGCAGATTGCCAAGGCCACGCGATGAAATTGCAGATCCTCGATTGCGCCCGCGACGACTTGATCGAGGGGTATCATTTTTATGAGGCCATGCAAGTGAGTTTGGGGGATGACTTTCTGGCAAGTCTCCACTCGGATATCGAGTGCTTGAGAACATCTGGAGGCATCCATCCTCAAACACATCGGCAACTTCACCGGGCGTTGTCCAAGCGGTTTCCATTTGCCGTTTTTTACACTGTGGACGAAGACGTGGTGCGCGTTCGCGCGGTGGTGGATTGCCGACGCAATCCTTCATGGATCCGCCAGCACCTCAAGGGCAGTTAATCATTATGGTTATTTTTCGACTAATTCTTTTTAATGTGGTTTTAGGTGGTGCCGTTCAGGCCGCGAAGCCCAACTTGGTGTTCATCATCGCGGATGACTGCACGTACCGCGACATCGGCTGCTACGGCGGCCAGGCCCGCACGCCGAACATCGACCGCTTGGCCAGGCAGGGGATGCGGTTCACCCGGTGTTTCCAGGCGGCACCGATGTGTTCGCCGACGCGGCACAATATTTACACCGGACTGTATCCGGTGAAGAGCGGCGCTTGGCCAAATCACACGCGGGCGTACCCGCACATCAAAAGCATCGTGCACCATCTCCGGCCGCTGGGTTACCGCGTGACGCAGACCGGCAAGACGCACATCAACCCTCGCGAAGTGTTCCCGTTTGAGAATTTTGGCGGCGGGAAAAACCCGGACATGAAGTACATCGACCGGCTGTTCGCCGAGACAGCCAAGGGCGGCAAACCGTTCTGCCTGTTTGCCTGTTCCAATGAGCCGCACACGCCGTGGGACAAGGGCGACGCCTCGGCCTATCCTCCGGCGAAGGTGAAGCTACCGCCGTACATCGTGGACACGCCGCGCGTGCGTTCGGACTTCAGCAATTACCTCGCGGAGATTAGCTACTTCGACTCGCAGGTGGGGACGATTGTCGGGTTGCTGAAGAAACACGGCCTGAGCGACAACACGCTGGTGATGGTGGTGAGCGAGCAGGGCAACGCGTTCCCGTTCGCCAAGTGGACCTGCTACGACCACGGCCTGCAGTCTGCCATGGTGGTGCGCTGGCCGGGCCAGGTGAAGGCCGGTGCGGTGACCGACGCGATGGTGGAGTACGTGGACGTGACGCCGACCTTTATCAACGCTGCCGGAGGCGAACCGGTCGCGGGGCTGGACGGCAAAAGTTTTCTCCCGGTGCTTTCGGGCGAGGCCAAGCGGCACAAGGAGTATGTATTTGGAATCATGACCACGCGCGGCATCAACAACGGCACCGACGCCTTTGCCATTCGCTCTGTTCGCGATGAGCGTTACAAACTCATCCTGAACCTGAACCACGAAAGCAAGTTCACCAACGCCTGCACCAAGTCGCCGCTCTTCCAGTCGATGGTGGCCAAGGCCGAAACGGGTGATCCCTTGGCCAAGCGCTTGGTGCACGCCTATCACCACCGGCCTGCTGTGGAGATGTTCGACACGACAGCTGACCCGCTCGAACTGAACAACATTGCAGGCCAAGCGGGCACCCAAAAAACGGAAGTCCGCCTGCGCCAAAAACTGGCGGCATGGATGCACTCCCAAGGCGACCACGGCGTGGCAACCGAGATGATAGCCCTCGATCGCCAAAGGGCAGGCAAGCCGCGAAAAAAGAACTGATTGGCTTGCTTCAACGGGTCAAATCGGCACACTCGCGGGCATGGACTCCAAGCTGATTTGCTGTGTCGTTCTCTTGGGCTCTGCCGCCGTTCTTGCGGCTGAGTCAAAACTCAAGCCGATTTTTAACGGCAGGGATCTTTCCGGTTGGGAAGTGCCTGCGGGCAATGACGCCGCCGGCTGGTACAAGGCCGTAGACGGGGTGTTGAAAATCCAGAGCGGCCCCAACAAGAAAGGCTCCATTCTTTGGACCCGGGAGAAGTATCGCAACTTTGTGATGGAGTTCGACTTCCGTTTCGGCAAGGGAATCGTGGACAGCGGGGTGCACGTGCGCAATCAGGATCAAATCCAGATTGGCATCTCCGGCTCGCTCAAGCGCGACATGACCTGCTCGCCGTACATCCCAGGCAAGGGCTATCCGGTCGAGGCCAAGAACATCAAAAAACTCCTCAAGGCCAAGGGCTGGAACACGATGCGCATTCAGGCGGTTGGCAAGGAGTACACCGTCTGGTTGCAGGGCGAGAAGGTGATGACTTACAAGTCCGACTCCGCCATCGAGGAAGGCCCGGTCGGCATCCAGTTGCACGGCAACCGCAACATGGCCATCGACTATCGAAAACTGAAGTTGGCCAAGCTGCCCTGAGATTTTTTTAGCCATGAAAGTCAACCGACGAACTGCGATCAAAGTCACCGCCGCCGGGGTGGGGTCGTTGGCCCTTACCCCGGATTTTTTCGCCGCTGGGGAATCGGCCCAGCCGTTTGGCGCGGAATTTAAAAACCTCGAGACCCTCACCACCGGCGAATGGTGGACGAGGGGCATCGGTGCAAGAACCCAACTCAAGGGGCGCCGCAGGAGGGCGAGCGCGCCGCCGATGGACGTGCCACGAGATCAGGTGGTCGCCTTTGCGGTCTACACGCACCAGGACGGAGTGCTGAAGATGACCGCCCAGTTGTACCCGCTCAAGCCGGGCGAGGAGCGCTTGGCCAAGTTGGAGTTCAAGCGCGGTGGCAAATGGATCGAAGCCAGAAAATCGGAGGTGCGATACCCCGGCTGGTACGCCCACTTCCGGGTTGAGGATTGGGATAACTCGATCGATCTGCCGTACCGCGTGCGGCACGGTGCGAAGGCGATGTTCGAGGGGCTGATCCGGCGCGATCCCACCGACAAAAACGAGATTGTCGTGGCCAACCTGTCGTGCAACTCCAGCAACACAACCGGCGGGCGTCCGGAGATTGTCGCCAACCTGCGGCGGCAGGATCCCGACCTGTTGTTTTTCGGCGGCGACCAGACTTACCGGCATACCGAACACACTGCCGGGTGGATTGAGTTTGGCCTGCAGTTTCGGGACATCATCCGCGACCGACCCGCGGTCTGCATCCCGGATGACCATGATGTCGGCCACGGCAACGTATGGGGGGAGAGCGGCAAAAACTCGACTCTTCCGGGCAGCGCCGACGGGGGCTACAAGTTTCCGGTTAAATACGTCAATCAGGTTCAGCGCCAGCAGTCGTGGCACCTGCCGGATTGTCCGGATCCCGCGCCGGTGGATCGAGGCATCCGCGTTTACTTCACGCGAATCACCATTGGCGGCGTTGATTTCGCCGTGCTGGAGGATCGCAAGTTCAAGAGCGGCCCGGCCGGCAAGATTCCGCAGATGGGGCCGCGTCCCGACCATATCAACGATCCAAAATATGACCCGAAAACAGTCGACCTGCCCGGCCTGCAACTGCTTGGCCCGCGACAGGAAACGTTCCTCGGAGATTGGGCGGAAGATTGGACGAATACCGAGATGAAAGGCGTCCTTTCGCAGACCGCCTTTTGCGGCGCGGTGCATATGCACGGCGGGCCGAAAAGCCGGCTGCTGGCCGATCTCGATTGCAACGGCTGGCCGCAGACGCCGCGCAAAAGGGCGGTCGACCTGATCCGCCGCGCGTGGGCGGTGCATCTCTGCGGCGACCAGCATCTCGCGGTGGTCGTGAAACACGGGATCGACGATCACGGCGACGGCCCTTACGGATTCACGAGCCCGGCGGTGGTCAACACCATCTACGGCCGCTGGTGGCATCCGCTCGACGAGCAGCCCGGCCCCAATCCGGTGCCGAACAGTCCGCTGCCGTGGACCGGCGATTTCAAGGATGGCCTCGGCAACAAGATTTCGATGCTTGCCTATGCCAATCCCGAGAACCGGAACGATGAACAGAAACGGGCGGACGGCTACGGCATCGCCCGGTTCAACAAAAAGAATCGCACGGTGACGTTTGAGTGCTGGCCACGTTTCAGCGATGTGCGCCACGGCGACGGGGCGCAATTCCCCGGTTGGCCGGTTACCGTGGCGCAGGACGCCAACGACGGCCGCAAGGTTGCCGGATACCTGCCGAAACTGGTTTTTGCGGACGGCAAAAACCCCGTGGTGCAGGTCGTCGAGGAGGAGAGTGGCGAGACGCTCTACACCGTCCGCACCCAAGGTGGCCGTTTCCGCCCGCGCGTTTACACCAAGGGCAAACACACGGTAAAGATCGGCCCGCAAAAGCCGGATGCCAAGACGCTCTCCGGCCTTGAGCCCAAGCCCCGGTCAGCCGCTGGCGAGTTGACGGTCACCCTGTAAGGCGACTCTGCATTGAGACATCACATCCCGACCGCTCTTTCCATGAACCGTATTATGCTGCTTGGGTTTTGTTTGTCGGTCATGGCGTCGATGCACGGGGCCGGGCAGGAACTGGTTAACACGCAGGAGATCATCACGCCGTTGGCCAAGCCGGCTGATGCGCTCAACGGCATCTCGTTGCCGGATGGGTTCAGCGTGCAACTCAGCGCCGCCGAGCCGGATGTGCGGCAGCCGATTGCGATGGCTTGGGACAGCCGCGGGCGGTTGTGGGTGGCCGAGTGTTACACCTACGCCGAGAGCCGTGTAAATTATGACTTGCGCCTCAAGGATCGCATCCTGATTTTCGAGGACACCGACAACGACGGCGTCTTTGACAGGCGAAAGGTCTTTTGGGATCAGGCGTCGCAGCTTTCGTCGATCGCAGTTGGGTTTGGTGGCGTCTGGGCCGCCTGTGCGCCCAACATCCTGTTCATCCCGGATCGGAACGGAGACGACGTGCCGGACGGTAAGCCGGAGGTGGTGCTCGACGGTTTCGACAACGACAGGGTGCGTCACAACATCGTCAACGGGTTGAAGTGGGGACCGGACGGCTGGCTGTACGGGCGGCACGGCATCCAGGCGACGTCGCACATCGGCGCCCCCGGCACGCCCCCGGAAAAGCGCGTGCGCATCAACTGCAGCATTTTTCGCTTTCATCCGGTGAGCAGACGCTTCGATGTCATCTGCCACGGCACGACCAATTCATGGGGGCACGACTGGGACGAGCACGGCCAGCTCTTTTTCATCAACTCCGTCATCGGGCACCTTTGGCATGCCGTGCCTGGCGCGCGTTACCAGCGCATGTACGGGAACCACTTTGACAAATTCCTGTACGAGCTCATCCCGCAGACGGCGGATCACTTTCACTGGGATCGGGGCAATGAGCATTGGGCTGACCTGAAAAAGAAAGGCATGACCTCGCCGACCGATGCGGCCGGGGGCGGCCACGCGCATTGCGGGATGATGATCTATGGCGCGGATAATTGGCCAGAGGAATATCGCGGCCAAGTGTTCACGATGAACCTGCACGGGCGGCGAATCAACCGGGACACGTTGCGCCGACAGGGGGCCGGCTACGTGGGCAGCCATGCCGGGGATCTGATGCGAACCCGCGACCTGTGGTTCCGGGGCATCGACCTGTCCTGCGGGCCGGATGGCGGGGTGTTTGTGCTCGACTGGTCGGACATCGGGGAGTGCCACGAGAACGACGGCATCCACCGCACCAGCGGCCGCATCTTCAAGATCACCCACGGCAGAACCAAGCCGTTCGAAGAGGACTTGGCCAAGCGGGACAGTCTCGACTTGGCCAAGCTGCAGACCCACCGCAACGCTTGGCACGCGCGCATGGCGCGCCGGTTGTTGCAAGAGCGCGCGGTCGGTGGGGGTGACCTTGGCCAAGCGCGTGAACAATTGTTCGAACTGTACGCCGGGAGCGAATCAATCCCGCACCGCCTCCGCGCCATGTGGGCACTGCACATCACAGGCGGCCTGGAGGAGGCATGGCTGCTGGAACAGTCGCACGATGAAAACGAGCATGTCCGCGTCTGGGCGATCAAGCTGCTGACGGATGACGGCCGGGTGTCGGAGCCGGCGCTTGGCCGGTTTGTCGAGATGGCCGGATCAGACCTCGCCGGCCTGGTTCAACTGCACCTCGCCTCGACGCTGCGCCTGCTCCCCTTGGCCAAGCGCTGGGCCTTGGCCGCGCCGCTGGTCTCGCACAAGCGCCATGCGGATGACCCGGTTTTGCCGTTGATGATTTGGTACGGGATCAACCCGGCCGTCGGCAACGACCGAACCGGGGCCATACAGCTCTTGGCCAACTGTCGGATCCCCAAGGTTCGCCAGTTCATCGCCCGCCGCCTGGCCGGCGATTCGGAAACCGGCCGGAGGTGACTTTCGGATCGAACTTTTCCGTCCCTGCCTACTTGGAAAACACCGCGCTCGCCTGGTTGCCGCCGGATTTGATGTAGGCAAACAGGTCGAGCAGTTCTTCCCTGTTCAGGATGTTGACCAATGCCGGGGGCATGGGCGAGATGGGGGAGGGCTTCACGCCTTGAACCTCGGATCGCTTGACCACGGTGACTTGATCCGGGTCGAGCGGGTTGACGGAGATGTGCAGCCTTCCGTCCTCCTCAAACAACACGCGGCCGTTCACCACATCGCCGTTGCGCTTGGTGACCAGCGACGACTCGTACTGGTCGGAGACCACCTTGTTCGGGTTTATGATGGAGTCGAGGAGGTCTCGGGTGCTGAACCGGGCGGAGACGGAAGTCAGATCCGGGCCGGTGGTGCCGCCCTGACCGTCGAAGCGGTGGCAGGAGGCGCAGAGCGCGGCGGCGTAACTGCGCTTGCCGTTGGCGAAGTTGCGGCCGGTCATGTTGGCGTCGATCAACTCGGCGGTTTTATTCAGTTCCCAAACCTGTCCCGGCCCCTTCGGTGCCGGCGGCTTGGCAGGCTTGTAGGCGAGCGAGGCGTCGCCGACGAGTTTTTCAAGCGCGGGCCGCTCACTGGCCGGCGCGTTGGCCAAGGCATCTTTCTGGAAATTCTTCAGGAACCCGCCGTAGCTGACGCCCCCGGCCTTGGTTGCGGCATCCTTGTACCACTCAAAATATTTTTTGCGCTGATCCTCTCTCCAGCCGTATCGCAGATTGCGCAGCGTCATGGCGTAATGGAGGTTTTGGATTTCCGGCGTGTTGGCCAGGACTTTCTTGATGGTGCCTCCGTAGCCGTCGTTGCGGTCGAGTGCCTCCCGGTCAACGACCATCGTCGAATCCACCTTCGTGTCCATCATGGCGAGTGTTTTGCCGATGACCGACGGTGCCTTGAGGAAGACGAGCAACTGTGAAAGCTCGCGGTTCAAGTCGGCGCCCTTGGCCGGGTAAAGGCGGTCGAGCGATGCCACCAAGCGCTTGGCCAAGCTGCTGTCGCCCGGTTCGCCCATGCGGATGAACACCAGCGCGTAGGCCCGGCAAAGCTCCAGTTGCTGGCGTTCGCTGAGCTTGGCCAAGGGCAGCGACAAAAGCTTGTCCAGCAGCGCGTCGCGCGAGGCGGCTTGGCCGCTTCGGGCCAACGCAACGGCACCGGTGATGACCGTGTCGGGGTTTGTGGCGCTGAGCAGTTTCGCCTCCCACTCGCTGACCGGCTGGTTCTCAACGGCGATCCGCGCCGCGTACCGGATGAAGCGATCGCTGTGGCCAAGGTGCCCAAACGCGGTCTGGACAGCTTGGGCGTCCCGGCGGCCATGGAACGCCTCGAGTCGTTTGCGGAGCGTTCGCAGCGCGGCCGCTTCCCGCTCGGCCTGCGTTGGGGCAAGCTCGCCGGTGACTCCGCCGTTCCACGTCACCCGGTACAGGGCGGATTGCGAGCGGCGGCCGCCGATGGCAAAGTACATCGCTCCGTCGCTGTGGAACACGAGGTCGGTCACTGGCAACGGCTTTCCGGCGACGAAGGTTTCCCTCGTGCCGGTGTACGAGGCGCCGTCGGGTGTCAGGTGGATGGCGTAGATGGTGCCAAAGGTCCAGTCGAGAATGTAAAGCGCTTCCTGGTATCGTTTCGGGAACTTGGCTCCGGTGCCGAACTTTGTGCCGGTGGGGCAGCCCGGGCCGATGTCGATCGCCGGTGGCAGGCTGTCCGGGTAGTGTGACGGCCATTTGCCGGTGCCGGTGCGCCAGCCGAATTCGCTGCCGCTGACGACGTGATTGACGCGGGTGGGGCGGTACCACGGCGTGCCGTAGTCCCACTCCATGTCGGCGTCGTAGGTGAAGAGTTCGCCGTGGCTGTTGAGCGCGAGGCCGTAGGGGTTGCGGTAGCCGCTGGAAATGAGATCCCACTGTTTGCCGTCCGGGGTGACCTGGCAGACCCAGCCTCCCGGTGCCCGGATGTTGCGGGCATGCCCCCGGGCATCCGGCTGGCGCGGCAACAGCAGATCCTCCTCGAACGCGGAGGGGTTGCGCTTGGTAACAAGTTCCGGCACGCGCGTGTGGTTGCCGGCAATAACCAGAAGATTCTTCCCGTCTGGCGTCAGGATGACATCGTGCGGGCCGTGCTCGCCGCCGCCGTTGATCTTTTGCAGCGTCTCGACCTTGTCGAGCTGGTCGTCGCCGTTGGTGTCGATCACCCGGTAAAGCCCGCTGCCGTGACCGGCGATGCCGCCGCCGTTTACCACGACGTACAGGCTGTTGAATGCCCACAGCAATCCCTGCGCGTGGCCTAGCGGTACGTCGATTTTCTCGATGTAAACCTTCGACGCATCAGCGCCGATCTTCGGAGGCGTGATCCGGTACAGATGCCCGTACTGGTCAGAGGCGATCAGGCGACCCTTGTGATCCTCCGTCATCGCCACCCACGAGCCTTGTTCCCCTTTCGGCACGATGTGCAACAGCTCCGCCTTGAACCCGTTGGCCAAGGTGAGTTGCTCCGGGGTGGGGACGCCCGGAGTGCCGCCGCTGCCTTTGCTCGCCTTGGCGAACACGTTGCCCCATGGGCTGTCCCCGAGCGTCCCGGTGACGCGCGGGGCCGACCATGTGCTTGCATCGAAGCCAAGCGACTCCCAGCCGTCCGCCTTCGAGCGGCTTACGCGCCATGACGAGTCGGTGTTGATGATCTTGTGGCGCGAGGTGCTCGAGGCGATGTCGAGCTGTCCCACCAGGCCGGCGACGCTGCCGTCGTTCCAGCCGCGCACGGCGATGACATTACGGCCGACGTTTAAATGCTTCTTCACATCCGCCGTACGGGCGGTGTTCCAGTCCCCCCCGGCCAGCACCTTTTTGCCGTTGACGAATGCCTCGAAGCCGTTGTCGCAGGAGAGAGTCAGCTTGGCCGACTGGGTTGGCTTGTTGAGTCGTACGATTTTCCGGAAAAACACCGTCTCGTTTTCCCTCGCCTCGCCGGAACCCCAGATCCAATTCGGCTTGTCGGCCAAGGTGCCGGTGACGGTTGCGACCAAGAACCCGGCCGCCGCCAGTGGCTTGGCCAGAGTTCTCCCTGAAAAAATCGGTAGGAAAGACATCGGCGCGAACCGTAGGCATTTTGCGCGGAAAGGCCAGCCAAAAACCGAAGAAATTGAACCGCCGGGAACGTGGCGTTACGCTTGGCCAAGTGCGGGTCTCCATCGTCATCCCGGCCTTCAACGAGGCCAACTACCTGCCCAAGACCCTCGGGGCGGCCCACGAGGCGCGTGCCGCGCTTGGCCAAGCGGGATGGGCGAGCGAGGTGATTGTCTGCGACAACAACTCGACCGACGACACGGCGGCGGTGGCCAGGGCCAACGGCGCGCGGGTGGTGTTCGAGCCGTTCAACCAGATCGCCGCCTCGCGCAACGCCGCCGCCCGGGCGGCCAGGGGCGACTGGCTGGTGTTCGTCGACGCCGACACGCGGGTGTCGCCGATGCTCTTCCGCGAGATGATGCGGGCGATGGCGCGCGACGAATGCCTTGGCGGCGGCTGTCCGGTGACGTTCGACAGCGGCCCGTGGCTGGCGCGTCAAACGGTGATCCTCTGGAACACGGCCGGCCGCGTCATGCGCTGGGCCGCCGGCTCATTCTTGTTTTGCCGCGCATCCGCCTTTCATGAACTGGGCGGCTTCGGCAGCGAATTGTTTGCCGCCGAGGAGGTGGAGTACTGCATCCGGCTCAATCGGCTCGGCCACCGCTTGGCCAAGCGGATGGTTATCCTGAACGAGCCGGTGATCAGTTCCGGGCGCAAGGTTCGTGCGCTGTTTTCGTGGCAAAACCTCGGGCACGGGCTGGCGGCCGTCGCGACGTTCGGTGAAGCCTTAAAAAACCGGGACAACTGCGGCTACTGGTACAACCCCGCGCGGTGACATGGCCAATGTGTTCCGTTTTAACCGCGAATTGACGCGAAACAACAGTTCGTTCGCACGCTTAAACAGACGTTCAGATTAGCGGAGCAAAATCGTTGACTGCCGAATGAGCCCCACCATTTTTCGATACCGCAATTATCGATTCTTTTTCTTCTCGCGAGAAGAACCTCGAATGCACATTCACGTTTATTCACCGGACGGCGAGGCGAAGTTCTGGGTTGAACCCGAAATTGAATTAGCGCTTAATAGCGGCTTGAGAGGAACAGAGTTAAGAGAACTGGAACATCAGATCCGTGAACACGAACAACAAATCCGCGACGCTTGGCGGGAGCATTTCAACCGCTGAGGTCGCCAAAATTTCGCCTGAAGGATTGCTGCTGACCGCCGGAGGCCGCGACTATTTTCTACCGCATGACCAATACCCTTGGTTCCAGGCGGCTCCCGTGGAACAGGTCTTCAATGTCGAGTTGCTCCACGGCCATCATTTGCACTGGCCCGAATTGGACGTGGACCTGGAATTGGCCAGCCTGGAATCCCCCGATCGATATCCGCTTGTTGCAAAAAACTGAGTCTCGGTGGTGGGCGGTTATTCCGCCAGCAGGAGTTGCTCAATCTGCTTCGGGATCTCCGGGTTTTTGAGGCCCTGTTTTCCCGTCATCAGATGGACAAAATTATTTGCGAGCGTTTCCTCGGGGTGGATGATGTAGCCGGTGTTGCGCCCGATCTGCTCGTAAAAACCTTCCACGGCGTCCGGCTTGAGCAGGATCGGCTTGCTGTCTTTTAGGATCGGCTTGGCGCTTTTTCGGTCGATCGCCATCAGGCGGAACTCGAGGTAGCGAAAGAAGGTGCCGCCGGTTTCGGGGTTGTACGTCGGGGTGCGCGAGAACAGCACCGGCGCGACCCAGAGCGGTTCGCCCTCTTTTGAAACACGGATGCAATGCTCCACCACCGGCGCGTCGGGATTGCTGATGCGGCGTGGCATCATGTCGCCGGGCAGCGAGACCTCGCCGCACTTTTGGTAGCCGATGATTCCGTAAAGCGCGTCGCGCAACGTGGAGTTGCCACGGGAGATGATGTGAAACAGCTCATGATAAAAGAGCCGCTCGAGTCCCTTGGCGGATTGGCCGGTCCTCCGTCGAGGCAGAATGATGCTGGTGCCTCGGGTGTACGGGGCAGCACCCTCGTCGTTGCCGGTGGTCTTGATGAGGTCGATGCGCTTGGGGAGATGCCGGGCGTACCTGGCCAGCTTCGGCTTGGCCGCAGCGATCACTTCGCGCAGCTTGGCCTTGTCGGAGTCGGTCCACTCAAGCGCCTGGCTCTGGATGAACTCGATGAATTGATCGGTCGAAACCGGCCCGGCCTGCTTGATCTTGGCTGCCCGCTCGAACGAGCTGAGGCCTTGGATGTAATCATCCCGCTTGGCCAAGCGCGCCCTGGCTTCGGCGACTGTGGCGAAGTGAACCTGGCAGTCCTTGGCCAACATCAGTTCCGCGTTGCCATCCGCTTGGCCAAGCGCGAAAATCGTCGTGATCGTTAGGACCCATTTATCGCTGGTGCTCATTCAATGGGCATCTTGTAAATGCACTGCCAACTGCCACCGTTGGAGCCGACCTCGACTTGGCTCAACTTGAACCACTCAACGTGGCCGTCAGTCATAAGGAAGTTTCCCCCGGGGGGTTCGCCTTTGGGGCCGGTTGGGTGGTTCGCCGTTGGGATGTTTTTCCCCCCGGACTGTGTGACCCAGCTGCTCATTCTTAACTTGCCCCCGCCATACGATCCGAAGCCTTGTATCCGGTCAATCAAGGTTGGGATTTGTGAAGGGGTTCCGGGGAAAACAGGCTGGTTTATTTTCTTGCGGGAATGCCAGCCTGCAGTGCCCTTGTTTGCCTTGGCTTCCAGGCCGTTGACATTATATCCCCATGAACCGAGATCACGATGAGGCAGCCAGAAGTAACCCGTTAGTATGGGATATTGATTGGCGTTGTTTCGCCACAAATCCGCTTCGCGGTGCCATTCATCTGAAGGACAAAAAATCACATGACCACGATCCTTCTTTCTTTTTGTTGAATCAAATTTCTGTGGCATGATGTATTTCTCCCAAAATCTGGCTGTGGTTTCGCTCACCCAACTTGTATGTTGCCCAGCCCAGCCCGGTTGATTTCCTTTTATGGTGTTATCCGGAAAGTAATCATCATTGTCGCCCCCATACATCATCACACCAATCCCCCATTGCTTCATGTTGCTGGCGCAGTGGGTCTTGATGGCGGACTGTTTGGCCTTGGCCAAGGCGGGCAGCAGCAGCGCGGCGAGAATCGCAATGATCGCGATGACCACCAGCAGCTCAATGAGGGTGAATCCGGGCTGGGCGTGTTTGGTTTTCATAAGTCGATCAGGCCAAAACCTCGCGGAGGACTCTACCGTGTACGTCGGTCAGCCGCCTGTCAATGCCGTCGTGGCGCACGGTCAACTGCTCGTGGTCGATGCCCAACTGGTGCAGAAGGGTGGCGTGGATGTCGTGGCAACTGGTCGGGTTGTTCCGGTCGGCCGGCCGGAAGCCCCACTCGTCGCTCTCGCCGTGCGTCACGCCGCCCCGGACGCCGCCGCCGGCCAGCCAGTTGGTGAACACGAACGGGTTGTGATCCCGTCCCTTGCTGCCTTGGGCACACGGCATCCGGCCGAACTCGGTCGTCCAGAGGATGAGCGTGTCGTCGAGCATGCCGCGTTGCTTCAAGTCGAGGATCAATGCCGCCGATCCGCGGGCCATACCCCGCGCGAGCGGGCCGTGGTCGCGCCGGATGTCCTCGTGGGAATCCCAGTTGCGGCGCGGAAACCCGTTGTCGTTGCCGGACCAAACCTGGACGAACCGCACGCCGCGCTCGAGCAACCGCCGGGCGACGAGGCATTTGCGGGAGAAATAATCGATCTCCTCAAGCTCGTTGATCTCCTTGGGCCATGACTGGGCGTTGTGGTCGAGGCCGTAGAGCCGCTTGATGTGCGCCGGCTCGCTGGCGGTGTCGAGCGCCTCGGGGGCGCTGAGCTGCATGCGCGCCGCGAGTTCGTACGACTTGATCCGGGCATCGAGCCGCGAGTCGGCCTCGCGCGCCTCGGCGTGTGCGCGGTTGAACTTGGCCAAGAGCGACTGCGTGTCGGCGTCGCTGTCTTGAGTCACGAACGAGCTTTTCGGCGGATGAAGGTCGGCAATCGGGTTGGCGCGGCCGGGAAACAGCGTCGTCCCCTGATTCACCGTCGGGAGGAACGCCGCGCTCCAGTTTTTCGGGCCGTTGGAGGCGTAGCCGCGATGGTCCGGCAGCACGACAAAGGTCGGCAGGTTGTCGTTCAGGCTGCCCAACCCGTAGCTCACCCACGCGCCGATGCCGGGGAAACCGGGCCGCTGGAAGCCGGTTGCCTGCAGGTAAGTCGCCTGGCTGTGCACGCCGGTTTTGCCGACGACATTGTGGATGAACGCCATGTCATCGACGCATTGGCCAAGCTCCGAGACGATTGAGGTCAGCGGCTGGCCGCACTGGCCGTGCCGCGCCCATTCCCACGGCGACTGGAACGTATTGCCGGGGGAACTCTGGAACAATTCCACCGTTTCGCCCGGATCCCATTTTTCGCCGTGCCGCTGGGCCAACAGGGGCTTGTGGTCGAACAGGTCCAGATGACTCGCCGCGCCGCCCATGAACAGTTGCACCACCCGCTTGGCCCGGGGCGCGTGGTGGAGGCCAACCGGGCGCGTGGCGCCGAGCAGCCTGTCGCGCCCGAGCATCCCGGCCAGCGCGATCCCGCCCAGGCCGCCGCCGGAGCGCCAGAGAAACTCCCGGCGGCCCAGCGCTTGGCCAAGCGCCGGGTTGCCTCGGGACTGCGCGGGGGAGTTCATCAATCAACAAAGGAAAACTCGTTCAAGTTGAACAACAGGCGACAGGTGCTGGGCAGGCCGTGTTTGTCCGAGTGGGCAACAAGGTCGGCGGCCTCCTCCGGGCTGGGCGGCCGGCCGGTGGTGCGGAAAAACGCCTCGCTCACGGCGGCCGCCCGGTCGGCGTATGTCCGCTCAAGGTCAGCCGCGAAATGCCCCGCCATCGCGATCATCAACTTGTTGTTGAGCAGGGCGAGCGACTGCAGGGCGGTGATGGCGTCGTCGCGCCGGGCCACCTGCTGCGACGGGTCGGCGCAGTTGAGCGTGGTCATGAACGGCTGCTGCTGGGAGCGGACCAAAAAACGGTACACGGAGCGGCGATGGATCGTCGCGTCCTCCGGGTCGTGCTTGTGATACTCGTAATGCGGCGAATGCTCCGGGTGCTCGAGGACGAAGTCGCGAAAACCGGGGCCGTACATTTGGGTGTTCATTTTGCCGGCAATCTGGAGGACGGAGTCGCGCAACGCCTCGGCCTCGAGTTGGCGGCGGTTCATCCGCCAGAGGAAACGGTTTTGACTGTCGATCGTTTGGTTCGCCGCGTTTGACGCGGACGCCTGCCGGTAGGTGGCGCTGGTGAGGATGAGACGGTGCAGTTGCTTGATCGATTGGCCGCCGTCGCGAACCTCCGCCGCCAGCCAGTCGAGCAGTTCTGGGTGGGATGGCCGGGCGCCCATCCGGCCAAAGTCGTTCGGCGTGGACACGATGCCGGTGCCGAAGTGGTATTGCCAAACACGGTTCACGATCGAGCGCCATGTCAGCGGATGATTCTTCCGTGTGAGCCAGCGGGCGAGGGCTATGCGGCGGTCGCTCTCCGTGTGGCCGCCGGGGAGATTGAACGTGCCGCCGTCGCGCTTGGCCAAGCGGAGCGTGCCCGGCCCGACTTCATCGCGCGGTTGGCTCATGTCGCCCCGGTGCAGCACGCGAATGGTGCGCGGTTTGCCGCCGTCGTGGCCGGTTCCCCGGAAGGCCCCGCCGCCGCTGTGAACCTTGCCGGCGTAGACACGCTGCGGCTTGGGCAGCCTCTTCATCGCCGCCTCGGCCTCGGCCAAGGCCGCCTGCGCCTTGGCCCGTTTTTTGGCGATCCCGGCGTCGATGATGGAGTTGATCAATTCAGCGTGTGCCGCCTCGGTGTCGGCCAGGCGCTTGGCCAATTGCGGGTCGGCGGCCTGCCCGTTGAACAGGTCGTCAACCAGGTTGGTTCGCCGCCAGCGAACCGGGGCCTCGATGGAATCCAGCGCGGTGACGGTGCTGCCCTTGGCCAGGTTTTCCCCGGCGGCATCGCGCGCCTGCAGTTCGCCCATGGCCAGGATGAAATCGTTGCTGCGCTTGGCCAATTTCGTGGCGGTCAACCGGATGTACCGGTGCCTGCCCCCGGCCACTGTGAATCGCTGCGGAGTGATGCCGGGGTTTGCTTGATCGAGGCCGGTGCGGTCGGCGATCGAGGTGGTCTCCCGGGAAAACCCGGGGTCGTTTGAAGCCTCGAGCTTGTAGCGAACGGGGAAGCCGAAGCCGTCGCCGATATTGTTGTAGCTGTCGCTGGCACCGATCAGCGTGACGCGGGTGATCGCGCGCGGTTCGCCGAGATCGACCTGCACCCACTTGGTTGTGTCCTGCTTGGCGACGATCTGGCTGTGATAGCCATACTCCGGCCGCGGCTTGGCCGCTGCCTTTTTGCGGAGGTCGCTGAGTTCCTTGTTTAGCGTGGCGAGTTCTTCGCCGCCCTTGGCTTGAACCTCCGACTCGATCTTTTTCAGCACGGATTGCTGCCTGGCAATTTCCGTTTTGAGCGACGCCTGTTTTTTGGCGGTCGCCGGCTCGGGGTGATATTCGCGGTCGGCGCGGTCGAGCGCGGCAAAGACGGCCTGCATCCGGTAGTAGTCGGTCATGTTGACCGCGTCGAACTTGTGGTCGTGGCAGCGGGCGCATTGCACCGTGGTGCTGATGAAGGTGTTCATCGTGTTTTTCACCATGTCGTCCCGGTCGATGTTGCGAGCGATCCGGCCGTCGAGCTTGCTCTCCGGCACCTCGGCGTGGCCGATGAAATCCCACGGCCCGGCCGCGATGAAGCCGGTCGCCTCGATGCCGTCGCGGGTGTCCGGGTAAAGCGCGTCGCCGGCGACCTGTTCGCGCACGAACCGTCCGTACGGCTTGTCGCTGTTGAAGGCACGGACAACGTAGTCGCGGTACGGCCAGGCGTTGGGGCGGGGCTTGTCCTTGTCGTAGCCGTGCGTGTCGCCGTAATGGACGACGTCGAGCCAGTGGCGCGCCCACCGCTCGCCATAGCGCGGCGAGGCGAGGAGTCGGTCGACGAGTTTTTCGTACGCCAGCGGGTCGGGGTCCGCCACGAAAGCCCGGATCTCGCCCGGCATCGGCGGCAGGCCAAGCAGGTCGAGGCAGACCCGGCGGATCAGCGTCCGGCGGTCGGCCTCGGCGGAGTGCGTCAGTTTTTTTTCGCGGAGCTTGGCCGCGATAAAGTGGTCGATCGGATTCCGCGCCCAGCCGCGAGCCGCCTGGCCAAGCGGAGGCGGCGTGCGTTCGATGACCGGCGTGAGCGACCAGAAATCAAACCGGCCCGCATCAGGCTCTGCCGACGGCTCCCCGCCGTGCACGGCGACTTGGCCAAGCGAGGTGAGCAGCAATGCGACAAGAATGATTGTTGGATGCCAATTCATCTGCGGGCGTCCTCCTGAGTGAGCCCGGAAAATCTGGGCCATCCCAGCCAAGAAATCAAGTGCCACTTCGCCGAGAGCAGGGATGCTTTTGAAGACACCGTTTTCACGGATTCACTTGGATCGAGGATCCATCAATCCGTGCCCATCCGTGTCTCAGTTCGACGCTTCGCGCTAATTCCAGCGAGACGTCACTCCACGGTGATGGCGATGATACTCGGGCACGGCCCGCTCATCGCCGACTC
>JACNJE010000137.1 GCA_014382705.1 Verrucomicrobiota bacterium
TTCTGTGCTAATCCTGAGCTCCAGGCCCAGTGGTAAAGTATTAGCACCCGTTTCCTGTTCAAAAAAAACCTCCCTGTTACCGTCAACGTCAATAATACTGATCTGAAAATCCATCACCTCGGATAGTATTTCCTGGCTTATAAACTGAGAATCCTCTGCTCTATCTAAAACCAACCAGAAATGCCGACTCAGGGTCTGGTCAGTAAGACTGTAGGCGACTCGTTGCAGGCTGCTTCTGGGAAAACCAAGAGGATTACGCCAGCCGGTTCGGGTCAGCTCCAGCACAAAGGCCCCATTGTTTATTGCCAGGGCAGGTCGATAATCGCCAAACTCATCTCTAATTCCCCTGGGCACAAACTGTGATATATCCCTTTCGAGTACGGTTATTGCCTTTACCAGGGCAAGGTAGTCAGCGCTTCTGACCTCAACCTGATCATGAATAGTTGATGCTGTTCTTAGCATTTGATTTGCTGCCAGGCCAATGATGGCAAATATGGACATGGCAACCAATACTTCGAGCAGAGTAAATCCACAGGACCGATGCTTCATCAATACTTCCCCAAAAAGCCGGTTATTGCAGCAAGAATACGGTCCGGGTTTTCAGACAGGCTCACCGCCACTTCGACGCGCTTTAAATCCGGATCTTCAGTGCTAACAAAGCGAACTTCCACCTGCCATTCTCTATCAGCTGCAGAAACCTCGTAACCCTCTCGGTTGGTGCCAAAATAACGTCCCAGTTCCCTCGACGGAATGAGTATTTCATTTAACGCATTGGTCGCCACCATCCAGGCCAGCGTCTGTTCTTCAACACGTACAGCCTGTTGAATCCCTAATGAAGCGTTACGACTGAGCGCCGCGGCCACGATGGCAAAGACCGCCAGTGCAATCATAACTTCAATGAGCGTAAAGCCCGGTTTCACGAACATCACTCCGGCTTGGGTGCGGCGAGGCGGATCAGGCCAAGTGCAATGAACAGCGCCAAGAGCAGTCCCAGCTTTTCCGTCGGGAACCCCGCGCTACCGGCCTTGGCTGTCAGGACGATCTGCAACACCGGGCTGTCCTTGCCCTGCACCGATTGGCTGAAGTTCAGTACCTGGCCAACCCCCGGGAGCGTGGCCTGTATCGCGCCGGTCTCAGCCTCGATCGCCTCCTGCTGGCGAACAATGCGCTCGGCCAAGCGCCGAAACGCGGTGTTGTCCTCGATGGTGTTCAGGTCCATGACCTGCTTCACCTGCGCCTGGGTGTATTTCACGCCCTTGCCCTGCTGCAGCGGAATGGCGGCCTGCTGCTGCTCGGCCTGTTGCGACGCCACGCCGCTGTTCATTAGGAAATTATTGCGGCGCATGTTGATGCCCATCATCGCCTGCTGTGTCTTGAGATTCTGCAACTGCACGCGGGCGTCCTCGTTGAATGCGGCGTCGTTTTGCGACAGCTTGTAGGCCGACTCCAGCGCGCGGCGCGCCTCCCGCTGGTCGCCCTCGGCGATCTTTCGGTTGCCGAACAGCAGCAACGCCTCGGCCTTCTGGGTCTGGCGCTTTTGGATTTGTTGCTCGTTGTCGAGGTACACCTTTTCTGAGGCGCTTTGCGGCACCTGCTTGCTCCCGCGGTACCCCACCTTGCCGCCCTCGGATGGCGCCGCTTCCGCCTCGTGGTAAGTCACCGTCGAGTCGTCCTCGTTCACCTCGATCTCCAGGCCGGCCGGTGCGTGGACCGTCCATTTCAACTTCTCCATCGGCAAATCGATGACCGGCCCGGCCAAGGTCTTGTCCTCTCCCTCCCCGACCGGGGATTGATAATAAAACTCGACGGAGGACTCGCTGTCGTCACCCGGGTTTTTCTCGAGCGGGATCACCACCCTGCCGCTGTCCTCCCACGGCAGCACGCCCTTGTCGTCGATGAACGCCGACCAGAACTCGGATCCCTTCGGCAGCGTGACGCGCAATTCGCGCTCATCTCCCTGTCGCAACTTCAGGATCACCTGAGTCACCGCATTGCCCGATCCGGACAACTCGGTGCGGAACTCGCCTCCGGTCACCTGAGCGTCCACCACTGCAGCGATCCCCTGGTTTTCCGCCGTGACACTCAGCGTGGCCGGCTTGACGGAGCGATACACCAATTGCGTCTCCCCGAGGTTGAGCGCGCCCTTGAGCGAGCGCGGCACCTGGCTCCACTCGACACTGTACAGCCCGTCCGGCGCCGGACCGGGCGTGAGCAGGATGCGACCCTCGGTCCGCACGCTGACAAAGCCGCGCTGCAAATTCACATCCACCGCCTGCAGGCTCCGCACCTCCACCGGCTGGCCGGTGGCGTCCTCGGCCAATGGAACCTGGTACGACACGGTAAGTTGATACTTGCCGATCATCCGCCGGTCGAGCTTCACGTCCCACACCGCGCGGCCATCCTCGGCGGCGTCGCCCTTGACGAAGTCGGTCACCTGGTCGCCGCTGAAACCGGTGCCCTGTGCCGCGTCCGGCAGCGCCACGCGCAGCGTCTTCACGCTAGTGTTTTCGATCTGGTATTCTAGCACGCCGCGATACTTGACCGTGCCCTGCCGGATGGAGGCATCCTGCAGGAACACCGCCTGGATCCACGGATCCACCCGCTCGACATCGAACGACAAGGTCCAGTCGCCCTGCAACAGGCGGAACGCCAACACGCCCCGGTCTCGGATGCCGGCCTGCTTGGGATCGAGCTGCGATACGCCTTCGCGATCCTTCATGTAGACGCGGATGCCTTGCTCCGGGATGATGAACAACTGGCCGTTCTCCTTGGTCGCCTCGCGGATGGCCACGCGCGGCACCTGCCAGCTCTCGGTTTTCTCGAGCCCGGCACCGGCAAGGTTGATCTGGAACTGCGCGTTGCCCTCCGTCTTGCCCTTGAGATGCAGCGTCACAATGGTGTCGTCTCCGTCCCTGATGTCTGTCCAGTGGCTCAGCGCGTTGCCGGTGATCGACTCAATCTCAAGCCCCATCGGCAGAGCGAAGCTCAGCTTGAACACCCCGGCGCGGGTGATCCGGGCGGCGAGGTTCACCAGCAGCACGCTCCGGTCCTCCCCAAGCGACAGTCGCTGATTGGTAGTCACACGGATGTCCGGCTGTACCGCCGAGGCGTTGAGCGTCAGGCCCGCGGCGCGACCGGAGTAGCGGTACGCACGGCGCACGGTCAACCCGGCGAATTCGCCCTGCACCGACTGGGCCATCCCCGCTGGAAAATCCTCAAGATTGATCGGCGCGAGGCCGTCCACCGAGGCGTTGTCGAGTTGCACCTCGGAGCTGGTGGCCAGGCCGGCGAGGCCCAGTTCGCCCGCCGCACCGTTCACGCCGAGCAGGCCGAGCGTCTTCTCGTACGGGAACGCCCCGGCCGACTGCTGCGAACGCACCCGGAGATCAAACGACTCCTTTTGCGGCGCGGAGAATTGCATTTGCAGCGTTCCCACCTCGGGGTCAAACCGCCACGAGGCAACAAGCTTCGAGGTGACGTCTGTCACCGTGATGCCGTCCGGCACGGCGATGGTCATCTCGCCCAGCTGGCCCTGGGCCAGGCGCACCTTGAGATCGTGTACGCCGGCGACAATCCCGGCGGTCGGGATGAAGAGCTGCTGAAACTCCGCGTAAAACACCGGCTTCTCGATGCTCTCGTCGCGCGCCTTCGGTTTCCAATTGACGCGCGCCCCCGGCTTGGGCGGCAACACCAGCTCGACCTTGTTGATCGAACCGGTCGCGAAGGTGTGCTTCAGCGACACGGCGTCGGGCGAGGTCACCTCCAGTTCCCGCCCGCGCATCTCGAGCGACATCCGGTTCACCATCGCCGGCTGGGTTGGCACGTTGAAGCCCCACTCGCCGTTGACATGCGTCATGCGCGTTTCGTACTCGAACCCGACATTGTACACGCCCGCCTCGTTGGCGATGAGCTGCTGCGAGGTCGCCTTGCCGGCGGTGAACTGTGCCAGCTTCAGTTTGCCGCCCTTGAGGTCGATGCGCTTCAGCACAGCCGGCGCGGACAGGAACTGGATGCGGCTGCCGGTCTTGGCCTCCCACTTGAGCGTGCCGTTGAGCGTCACGCGGCTGTTGGCCGCCTGGCCGCCCTGCACCACGGAGAGCAACCGCCCGCCGTCCGGCTTGGCCGCTTGGCCAAGCGCGGTGCCAGAACCTAGGAACAGGCCAATCAGGATCGCCGCCGTGGCGGCTGCGGCCGGCGCGGCGCCTTCCGTTGGCTTGGGCGGAGCCGGTGGTTTCGGCGGCTTGGGTGGCAGGTTGATCTGCGCGGCAACGCTTGGCCAAGCGACGTGCACCATCACGAACAGGATGGCCAAACCGGCAAAGCAGTGGACGCCGTTGGGCACCAGCAGCGCCGTCCAGGCGATGAACAGCCAGCCAACCAACAGGCCGCATCGCCGCACCACATCGTCCTCCGACTGGAAGCGGTACACCCAGATCCCAAGGCCCGCCACGGCCGGGAGAAAAATGGCGACCGAGTACAGCGCGGCATCCGCCTCCAGCGTCCTCACCGTGATGGATAACGCCTCGTCGGCCTTGAGCACCGAAGAGGTGAACACCAGCCCCGGCTCGACGTGCAATGACTGGCCCGCCGCATAGGCCGCCTCGCCGCCCAGGATGACCAGCGCCCCCAGCACCAGCGGCCAGCCGAGAAGCTGTCCCAGCGTATTCCGCCAATCCCACCGGTGGCCTCCGGTTCGCGTCGCCCAGCGGACAAGCAAACCCCCGGCAAACGCGGCCAAGCCAGCGATCAGGAAAGACAGGCGCAACCCGCCTTGTGCCAGCCGGGCAAACCCGCTGAAGTCCGGCCGGTTCCCGTCCGGGGTGACGTTGCCCGCGACGTGCTCCAGCCGGTACTCCGGATCAGGCGCCATCACGTTCCATTCGGCCAACAACAGCGGCAATCCGACCTTCGGCAGGGCCACGCGCACCGCATCCTCGCCCGACGCCCTGGGGGCAAACTTGAGCAACACCTCGATCGGGTCGTTCGGGTTTTGCCCCTTCGGCAGCGGCACGAGGATCGTCTCCCCCTGCGTGATCGGGATTACCCGCCTGCCACCCACCTTGGCCTCCCAAAGCTCGACTTCCTTCTCCAGCGCCACCTCGAAATGATCGTGGCCGCGGTTTTTCAAAAAATAGGTCGCGGTGGTCACCGCCTGCCCGTCGTTGGACACCCGCGTCTCAAACGCCGCCCGGTCGCCCACCTGCTCCAGCGAACCTTGTCGACTCAACGGCTTAAGACGCTTGTTAAGCGTGAACCCGCCGCGCGGGTACTGGTATGCCGCCAAAATGGGCGCGTCGAACAACAGCCGGTATTCCTCCGGGATTTCCGACGGCTCGAGTGCGATCAGCTCCCCCTCCACCCCGGGCTGCGACTGCTCGAATCGCTCCTTGCCGATCAGGATCGCATAGCCGGCCTCCGACTGCACATCGACCGGGCGCACCCCGTTGAACGCCAGGGTCTCGCCCTCCGGGTTGAACTGCCGCTCGAAGGTCGCCAGCAGCGTGTAGTCGCCAAACACCGTGGACTGGAAGTAGACCGTGTACGACTTGGTGACACTGTTGTCGGCCGCCTCGTCGAGTTTCCAGTTGCGCACGTCTCGGCCGACGAGCTCCACGTTGGCATAGTCGGCCGGCACGAGCACTTTCAGCTCGCTCACCGGCTTGCCACCGACCAGGTAGTTGAGCACCGAGCTGCCGTAAACGATCCCCTGCCCAATCGAGTAGAGGTGAAGCGCGTCCACCTGCAGCGCCAACTCCATCCGCTCGACGCCGAGAGTTGCCTCCCAGCCGGGTTCCTTGATGCGATACGCCGCCTGCAGGCCTGGGATTTTCTTTGGAAAAAAAACGACGGCCAGCTCGTTCACGTCCTTCATCGCAGCCGGAACCAACCTCAGCCCCGGGGAGGCCGATACGCCGACAGACCCGCGAACGGATTTCACCCGCTCGTAGTCGAGCCGGGGGATCACCCATGTGTCCCCCTCGACCGCCCGGTTTTGCTCCAGCCGAAGCTGGATCAAGTGCCGCCCCTCGAGCGGCTGGGAGAACACCAGCCGCAGCGGACGCTGGCCGTTCTCGGCCGGGCCTAGGAAATAATCGGCCAACGCTGCCGCCGTCAGTTGCGCCACCGTGTAGCCGTCCGGGATGCGAACCGTGAACTCACGCAACGGCGCGTCGCGGATATCGAGTTCAACCTCGGCATCAAGCGTGATCTCGTTGAAGCCAAGCTGATAAACGACTGTTTGCGACAAGGTCAGCTCCGGCAGGATGTTGTCGGCCAGCACCTCCAGCTCGTAGTCGCCGCCCGAGTAGCGGTACACCAGCGGCTTGAGCTTGGGGTCGTTCGGCAGCGCGGCGATCGAGCTGGCGGCGGGGAAGCGGTTCGCCGAGAGTTGCGACAGGCCGTCCACGCTCACCGGCTCAAGCTGCACGGCGCCTTTGTTGACCAGCCGCAGGTGGCCTCCGTACCGCACCGGGTTCACCGGCACCAGGCGCATCGGCTGGAATCGCACCGGGAACGCGCCCAGCGGCGTCTGCGTGTGCACGACCAAGTTGTAGTTAGAGGTTTGCTGGCTGTTGAGCTTGACCACGAGTCGCAGTCCGGCCTCCTGTTTTTTGACGCTCCAATTCAGGATGTTCCGCCCGTTGACGTTGACCACCTCGCCGTCCCCGATGAGGTCCAGCTCGAGGGTGCTCATCCGTCCCTGCATCACGCGGTAGTCGAAGTGGTTGATCTGCCGCGCCAGCCCCGCGCCGACGGCGATGTGCACCGCCGCCTCCGCCGAGTAGAACAGCTTGGGGATCACCACCGGCTTGGTTTCCTTCCAGCGGATCGACAGTCGGTCGCGCGGCGTGAGGAACAGGTCGTACACGCCCCCCTTGATTGCCGGCTTCGAGGCCGACTGGGCGTCGAACGAGATCGCGCTTGGCCAGCCGCTCAGCTTGACCGGTCGCAGCGCCGCCGGCACAATGCCAAAGTCGATGTTGCTCCAGCCATCCTTCTCCGCAATGCGGGCGTGAAACTCCAGATCGACCGGATACGTGCCGCCCTTGGTAAACTCCAGCGTATAAGTCTCCCCGGAAAACCCGACCTTGTAATCGCTCGCCGCCGGGATCGACGCCAGCGCCGCGCCGCCGAATACCACCGGCAGTTTGCCGCCTTTCGGGTGGCGCACCTCGACGCTGCCCTTCAGCGTGAACGCCGCCACGCCGTCGGTCAGGCGGCCTCTCAGGTCGAATCCACTGAAGAAAATGCGGTTGGCATCCGGATCCGACTCGGTCGCGGTGAACGCCACCTCCGGCTTCGCGTCGTTAAACTGGAAGCTGTACGACTGCGGCGGCTTGGGCAGCGCTTGGCCAAGCTCCTGGGTCACACGGGTCACGCCGTTGGCCTTGGTGATGACGAGGTCGTAGCCGGCTGAAGTCGTGACCGTAATCAGGCCGGCGCTCAGCACTGCTTCGCCCTGCGGCAAGAGGCTGATCGCGCCCAGCTCGGCCTTGGCCTGCGCGTGCGTGTTGCGAAAGTGCGCCGTGAATTTCACCTCGCCCTTGGCCGGTTTCTCGGGATCGAACCACAGCACGAAATACCGCTGGCCACGCTTGTCGTTGCGCAGCCCCCACTCGATCGCCTGCTCGCTTTTGGCCGAGACCAGCGTCCCCTTGCCGTTCACGGCGAAGCGCAGCTCGGTCGCCTCGCCCTGCAGGATTTTCACCGTGCCGCTGAGGTTCTGCTCCGTCTGGCCGCGACGATGGGCAATGGTGTTCTCGGTGCGTACCGAGAAGATCAGCTTCTCCTTCTCCTCCTCCGGCTTTCCCGGCTTGAAATCCCCGGTGATGACGAAACCGGCCTTCTCGCCGTCGACCACGCCGTTGATCTTGAGGTTGTCCACCTCGGCAGCGGGCGGATCCGCCGCCTGGCCAAGCGCCGAGGGATTGGCCGTGCCAAACAAACCCAGCGCGAACATCACGCCGCTGATTCCGATTTTTTTGATCATGCTGTTCATCGTCTCTTACCGTTTTCTTAAAATCAGTTCCCCGCCAATATCCGGGCCTTGTTGATCATCCACTCGAGCTGCGCCGGGCGCGGGTCGGTGGCGTAGATCGACGGGATGCCGGAAATCAACCCCTGCAAGTCGGCCAACTGCACGCCCTGCGCGTACGGGTTCTGCGCCATCCACTCGGCGAACGTCGCTGCCACGTTGGCCAAGCGCATCCCCGGGCTGGCCTGCTCGAGCGGCATCGCGGCCGACTCATAGGCAAGGCTCCATTCCATCTCGGTGTACTGGCTTGTGAACGGCACCTTGTAGCGCACGCGCACCATGCCAAGCGGCCCTTCGCCGTTCGGGTCGACCTGCACAGCGTACAGCGCATTGCCCGACTCGGCGGCGCTGATCTCCGCCGCGTCGATCTTGTTGTTGCGGAAATCCTCCTTCTTCAATTGATGCCGCAGATAGCCGACCTGACGGAACACCTTCACGCGATCGGCATTCCACTCGACCTGCACTTTCACGTCGGAGGCGGCGACCTGAAACGCGCCGAGCAACTTTTGCTCAAACTCGGCCACTGCTTGCGCCGGTTGATTCAAGAAGCCGTACCGCCCGTCGCCGTTGCGGGCGAGCACCTCGAGCAGATTGTCGTTGTAGCCCTCCCATCCGATGCCGAAGCAGTCGAGCGCGATGCCTTGTTTGCGGTTGGCCTCAACGGTCTTGCGGAGTTGGAACGGATCGACGTTGCCCATGTTCGCCGCACCGTCGGTCAGCAATATCACGCGGTTGTTGCCGCCGGGGATAAAATGTTTTTTCGATGTCTCGTAAGCCAGCGCGAGCGCATCCTCAACGTGCGTGCCGCCCTGCGGAATCCAGCCGGTCGCCGCCTTCAAAAACGCCGCGCGATCGCCGCCGCGCATGCCGTCGATACGCAACTGCGGCGTGCGCGAAAACGTGACAAGACTGACGCGGTCGCTCGGCGTCAGTCTGCGCGCCAACACGCCGAGTGACTGCTGCACAATGCTGACGCGGTCCTCGCGCTCCATCGAGCCGGAGTTGTCCAGCAGACAAACCAGGTTGACCGCGCGTCCCGGCTGGCGGCCCAGCGCGGCGGTGCGGACGGAAAACCGAATGATGTCGCGGTCGTGTGCGAACGGCGACCGCGCGCGCTCCCAGTGAAAGGCCAGCGGCTCGCCGGCGTGCGGCATCGGGTCACGATACTCGAGGGCGTTCAAAAACTCCTCGCTGCGCACGTCGGCCGGGGCCGGCAGCTTGTCGGCCTGCAGACTGGCCAGTGCGGTCTTGAACGACACGTCGCTGACGTTGAGCGAGAAAGTGGAAAAATTGTTCTCGGCGGTGACCGTTTCCGGGCGCGGCGTGTACACGACCGACGGCGCGGACGGCGTGGCCGGCGGCTCCGTTTCCTTGAGTTTCTCGGCGAGTTGTTTTTCCTCCTGCTTGGCCTCGCGCGTGCGGGAGGAGCGGCTCGCGCTTATCGGCTTGGCCGATGCCGGCATTTTCTTGTTGCCGACCGCCTTGCCTTTGCGCCGCAGCAGTTCGCGGTCGGCCCTGGCGGAAGATTTCGGCTGCCGCGTTGCCGGGCTGTTGCGGCTCTTGTCGGCATCCACCTCCACCAATCGCTGCTTCCGGAAGCTCCCGGGCGACGGCAGGGCCTCGTCGAGGGTCGCCGTGAGTGACTCGTACTCCTCCACCGGCAACTCGGCCAGCACGTCCTCGTCCCGCTTGGCCAAGGAAAAGCTTTGGCGGGTGGACTCGCCCGAGGCACGGCCGAAATCAGAGGGCGCCTTTGTGTCGGCGCTTCGTTCCAGTTGGTCCACTGTCAGCTCGCGGGCTGCCTGTTCCGGCGCGGCGCTTCTGGTGAACATCCGCCCAAGCACCGGGACTTCCCCCAGAGCGGGCACCTCCGCTTGGCCTGTCTCGTTCGCAACCTCATCGGCAAGGTCGACCTTGAGTCGTGTTACCGACTGCTGCTCCGGCAGCGCGGCCGTTGGCTGGCTTAAGTCGCTTTGCAACTCAAGAGACCCCGCACCGGATTGATTCTGTTCCCGGCCTTTTCGCGTTTGCTCAAACTTGCCCGCAAAGAACCCGCGCTCAACCCGTCCATTGAGAGACTCGTTCGTGACCTCGCGAGCGCCGGCGATGTTGAGCGCTTGGCCACGCACCGCCACCTCACCCTCGACCGACTCCAACTCGGTGCGGCCAGAGTATCTTTGGGTCGGTTGCGCGGCCAATGTCTTGGCCGAATCTTGCGCCGCTTGGCCATCCCCAAAGCTGTGGAGTTTGCCATCCATCTCCTCTTCCTCGTCGCCATCGGCAACAAGACCCGAAACGGAAGCGCCGCCACCCCCGCCAGAAACCGGGCTTGCCGCAACTCCCCCCATCGCCATTGGCAGTCCCCCAGCGAAGCCGTCCGCAAACGCGCCGCCATACCCCCCACCGCCCATGCCACCGCCCATGCCACCGCCCATGCCACCGCCCATGCCACCGCCCATGCCCATGCCCATGCCCATGCCTCCCGTGCCTCCCGTGCCTCCCGGCGATGCCGGTTGGTTCCTGATCTCCCCGGCAACATCCACGCGGGATACGCCCCATTGGCGATCGCCCTCCTCGCCCCGCTGTGGAATCTCCCAGGTCATCTGCCCTTGCCTCCCCGTTGCGGCGTTGGCACCGGGGTCTAATCCTGCCCGGTTTGCAGACTCAAATCGCCAGTTGGCCACACTGCCGTTGGCGGCCACTCCCACGTCACCCGCCCGTGCCGTTGGTTGAGCCGACGGTCCCGGCAAAATTGAATTGTTGAACGGATCATCCGCCCCAATAGAATTCTTGAATAGATCATCCGCCCCGATTGCCTTGGCCTCGGAAACCGAGTTGAGCGAATCAATGGTCGAGCGCTCCAAACCGCTCATTGCCTCAGCGTCGGGGGACCGGGCGGCAAAGTTGAACTCAACTTTAGCGCCGCCCGATGCTCCCGCCGCCATGGCGGGCTGTCCGCCGGATTCGCCCCCCGACTTTTCTCTGAACCAGTAAAGGTTCACGCCACCCCTTGGCTGTGCTGGCGGTTGGCCCCCATCGAGTGCGTACCGATTCTCAAACCCCAGAACCGTCGCGCCCTCCGTCAGCGCCGGTTGTATTGCCAGGTTTTTTTGCAGCGGCGTAACCGATTCCGCGGATTCCGGGAAGCCCTTCGACTTGAGTTCATCCAACGATCGGTTGTCCCCCCCTTCCCCAGCGTTCTGCCGGAAGCCGGCAACCATTCCGTACCCATATTCATCGGGCGACCCGGCGCGATCCTCCGACTGCAACGCCGGCAGCGCCAGTTCCGCAAGCTCCCTCTTCGCCGCGACTTGGGGACGGTTGCGGCCGCGCCCCTCACTGCGACCGCCTACCGGCTTGCCCCGGACGGGAGCCGGTTCCGACCACGGTTCCCCCCCCAGCGCCTCTCTCCCGTCAGCCTCCTTGTCGCTGACCGTCCCCAACTCCAACCCGCGTGCGGGCGCCACCCCGGTGGCGACAGTCAGGCGATCCGCGTTGGTAGTCATCGGCGCGACATCCCCGAGCGTCACGTCGTACAACACCGCGCCATCGCGATCCTCCACGGCATTGGCCACTAACAAACCAGACTCGTCGCTGAAAGGATCCCGGGCAAAGGAGGGGGCGCTTTCGGATGACGACACAGTCTGATCGGTTTCTCTCGTCTCGAGGGCGGTCTGCACTCCACCGACACGGGCAAAATCCACCGTAGCGACACCTTGCCGAGGCTCCTTCCCGGCCTCCGCGGGTCCGGTGGTTTGACTCGACGGAGCGAGTATTGCTGTATTTCCGGCCTTCGACTTGCCCAAGTTGGGCAGCAACATCCCGGCGGCGACGAGCAGCACCGCGCCTATCGCTGCGGCGATGGCCAAGGCCTTGCGGAACTCCACCCGAAAAACCCTGCGCTTGGCCAAGCCGGTGTCGCTCCGGAAAAGTTGCTTCAATTTGCCGCGCCGCTCGCGGGCGAGTCGCATTTTCGGCGTCTTGGCCTTGGGCGCTTGGCCTACATCGAGCGCCTCATTGAGCAGCGGCAGCGTCTGGCCGATCTCGGCGCAGAACTTGGCCAAGGCGGCGTCGGTCTTCAGTTGCTCGCGAAGCTGTTCCTCCTCGAACGGGGCGGCCTCGCCGAGCAGCATCGCGACAACGCGCGCCTCGAGTTGTTCGCGGGACGGTTTCGGTTTGTTTTCAGTCGAGTCGCTCATGGATGTATCCGGATCGTTTCAGCGCAGTGGCGAGTTTCTTCAGCGACGTGTGGAGAATGTATCCCACGTTGGTCACTGTCAGGCCGGTGCGCTCACTCATTTGTTTGTAAGAGAGCCCGTCCTCGAATCTCAGCCGAACCAGTTGCTGACTCCGGTCATCCAGTTCCTCGACGCATGCGCGTGCCTGCGCCACGGCTTCCATCCGCACCAGCCTCTCGTCCGGGGCGGGTGATGTCAGGGGTTCCGCGCCGGGAGTTTCCTCCGGCGAAAACCCGACCGGCACCACTTTCTGCCGCTCGCGGTGGTGCGTCATGGCGAGGTTGAACACCGTGCGGTACAACCACGGCCTCGGCGCGACCACCTCGGCGTAGGCGGCGTGCAGGCGCACGAACGCCTCCTGCACGATCTCCTGCGCCTGTTCCCCGTCCCGCACCATCTTGATGGCATACGCCAGCAGCGGTGATTCGCATTGGCGAAGCACCTCCTCGATCGCCTCCTTCCTCGGGGCGGTCTCAGCCTGCGGGTCGTCCATGAACCGGGGAGCACCTTTCACACGCGTCTGCATGGGAGTCAGCTTGTCCTGCTGTCCTTTCGAGACATTTAACAATGCTCTCAATCCCATGACGCGCCCGATCGGTTTTTATTAGGGAAGAATTAACAGAGCCCGGCCCATCCGGGCCGAATCCCTGTGGTCAAGATCGATACAACACCGAAATGTTCAATAAGTTGGTCAATAAAAGGAATTTCCACGCGTGGCATGGTTCGATGAAATTCAATCGTTGCCTACGAATGTCGGCGGTGTTTCAATGCCGCCGATGTCATTTTTCCGCAAGATCAGTCGGGGGGGCTTTTTGGTGGCCGCACTGGGCCTTGGCCAAGCGCGGGCGGAGCAGACCCTGCCCAATATCCTTTGGATCACCAGCGAGGACAACGGGCCGCACCTGGGCTGCTACGGCGACTCGTACGCGGTCACGCCGAATCTCGACGGCTTGGCCAAGCGCAGCCTCCGCTACACGCGGGCCAGCTCCACCGCGCCGGTCTGCGCCCCGGCCCGCACGACGATCATCTCCGGCATTTACCCGCCCGCCACCGGCGCTGAACACATGCGCAGCATGACCCGGCTGCCGGCCGGTTTCAAAATGTACCCGGTGTACCTGCGCGAGCTTGGCTATTACTGCACGAACAATTCCAAGGAGGATTACAACCTCGAAAAGGTCGGCAAAGTCTGGGACGAGAGCGGCCGCAACGCGCACTGGAAAAACCGGCCCAATGGCAAGCCGTTCTTCGCCATCTTCAACCACACGATCACCCACGAGAGTCAGATCCGAAACAAGATCAACCCGGCCGACCGCATCCACGACCCAGCCAAGGTGCGCCTCCCGGCTTACCACCCGGACACACCGGAGGTGCGCAAGGACTGGGCGCAGTATCACGACCGCATCACAATGATGGACAAACGTGTCGGCGAAAATCTCCAGCAACTCGAGGAAGCCGGCTTGGCCGAAAACACGATTGTTTTCTACTACGGCGACCACGGCTCCGGCATGCCGCGCAGCAAGCGTTGGCCCTATTTC
The DNA here is from genome assembly GCA_014382705.1 of Verrucomicrobiota bacterium. Lineage (GTDB taxonomy): Bacteria > Verrucomicrobiota > Verrucomicrobiia > Limisphaerales > UBA1096 > UBA1096. The sequence continues at coordinate 13,809 of JACNJE010000137.1, forward strand.
TCCGGGTTGAACGTGCCGCTCATCATTCATGTGCCAGAGAAGTTCAAACACCTCGCCCCGCCCGAGTACAAAACCGGCGGCAGCACCGACCGGCTCGTCGGCTTTATTGACCTCGCCCCCACTGTGCTGAGCATCACCGGCACGAAAATTCCGGCGCACATGCAGGGCCACGCGTTCATGGGCAGGCACACCGCGCCCGCGCAAACATTCAGCTTCGGTTTTCGCGGCCGCATGGATGAACGCTACGACTTGGTGCGCACGGTGTTCGACGGGCGGCACGTTTACGTCCGAAACTATATGCCGCACAAGCCGTACGGGCAGTATCTCGACTATATGTTTCAAACACCGACGACCCGTGTTTGGCACGACCTCTTTCATGCCGGCAAACTCAACGACGTGCAGTCGGTTTTTTGGCAGACCAAACCGGCGGAGGAATTGTACGACCTCAAGTCCGACCCGGACGAAATCCACAATCTCGCCAAGTCAAAGGAACACACGGCAATCATCAAGCGACTTCGCATGGCGCACCGCAATTGGGCTCGCGACGTGCGCGACATCGGCTTTTTGCCGGAGGCCGAGATCCACTTGCGCGCCGGGGACGACTCGCCGTACGAGATGGGCCAAGATGCCAAGCGTTACGATTTTGACGCCGTTTTCCAAGCTGCCAGCGCGGCATCGCGCAAGGGCAAAAAAACCACCGAAAAACTGGCTGACTTCATAAAAAGCGGCGACAGTGCGGTTCGCTATTGGGCCGCGATGGGCTATCTCATTCGGGGCAAAAACGGCATCCGCACGGGCAGAGAAGCATTAGTTGCCGCGCTCGGGGACGAGTCGCCGAGCGTCCGCATCATCGCCGCCGAGGCGCTGGGCCGTAACGGCAAAAAAGCCGAGGCCAAGCGCGCCGCCGAGGTGCTGATGCAATACGCCGACCCGGCCAAGAACGGCATCGCCCTCTCGATGCTCGCCCTCAACGCGCTGGATGTCCTCGGCGAATACACCGAGCCGCACAAGGAAGCCATCGCCGATTTTGCGCGCATCGATCCCGAGGCCAACCCACGATTGCGCAACTACGCCAACCGGTTGATCGGCCGCATTCTCAACGAGTCGAAGTAACCAAGCGCTTGGCCAAGCGGCCATCCCATGCCGTACACCGCTCACGTCCTGCACGGTTTCAATCCACTCGAGGCGTTGGAGGGTGAGTGGCGCAAACTGTTCAACCAAGCCGAGTCGCCAAACCCGTTTTTCTCCGCCGAGTGGGTGTTCACTTGGCTGAACCACCGGGGTGGCCGGGTGTTCCCCGTGACGCTCATCGTGCGCGACGACGACGAGCGGCTTGTCGCCGCTTGGCCGTTTTTCGAGTATGCGGCAATCGGTGGGCGGGGGCTTTGGGTCGGCCTTTCGGACATCGCCGACTGCCTGGAACCACTGCTCATCCGGCACGACGAAACCTTGCTCAAGACCGTGTTCGAGGCGCTTGGCCAACTGCTGGCCGACTATCGTTTCATCTGGATTCCCCTGCTGCGCGGGCAATGGGTCCGCGACCATCTCGAGCCGGCACTGGGCACCTACCCCAACTTGCCGATCATTCGGAATCGCGCCCCGAACCACTACGTTGATCTCACCGCCCAGTCTGATTTCGAGAGTTACCTCAACGGCGCGGTGGGTGCCAAGACCCGCAAGTCGCTCCGCTACGACACCCGCCAACTTGAGCAGCTTGGCCAGGCCGAATACGTCACCTACCGCACGCCGGACGACCTGCTGCGGTTCGAGGTGGAGATGCGATCCATCGAGAAAGTCAGCTGGAAGGGGCGGCAGAGAGTGGGACATCTCACCGGGATTGGCTCAGGGGATTTTTTCCATGAACTGCTGCCGAAACTGATGGCGCTTGGCCAGGCCGAAATCACCGCGCTGCGCCTGAACGAGATGGCTATTGCGTTCGAGATCGCCATCCGCCACTCCGGCTACTACGGCTTTTTCCACATCGCCTACCTGCCGGACCACCACAAGTACGCGCCCGGCAAACAGTTGATGCTGCACAACATCGAGCGGGCGATGCGCGAGGGCTGCACGGAGTTCGACTTCATGCAGGGCGGCCACGACTACAAGCAGAAATTCTGCACCGGCAGCCGCGAGTTGATGGATGCCTTCCTCTGCCAGCGATCATTCGCCGGCCGGTTGAACTATTGGCTGTCGCGCCTCTTCACCCGCCGGAAGGCGAACTAGCCACGGCTGGCGCGAATCGCCCCCGCCTGCCCCACCACTTTTCGGAAGGCGGTGATGTACTGGTCGAGCAACGCGCGTTCGGCATTGGGAAACGCTGGCAGCTTGAGCAGCTGCATGTTCCCCAACTGCGTGTTGGGCAGTGCATCCGGCGCATATTCCGGAACCGGCAGGCCGACGGGCAGACGGGCGATCTCCCGCCAGGTGCCCTCGGTGAACAGCGGTTGCTGGTGCAGCAGTGGGTAACGCGGCCGCTGCGCCTGGCACCCCTCGGCCTCCAGCGCCTCGATCAGCAGATCCAGCGGCAGTCCCACCCGCTCGCTGTCAGGCCGGATCAGGTACTCGAAGTAAACCCGCTCCACGTGGCCCGGCCCGAGGTAGGTGTGGAACCCGAGCGCCTCCAGCGCCTCGGAGAGATGCACCAGATTGGCGTTGCGGCGCTCGTTGCGCTTGGCCAAGTGCCGCAACTGCACCCGCGCGATCGCCGCCGACACCGGCGCGATGCGGGTCTTGATGCCGAAGGTCGTCCCGGCAAACCTCGCGGCCGGCGTCGGCAACTCGAGGATGCGCATCATGTCGCCCATGCAGGTCGCCCGCTCGAGATACGTTTCGTCGTCGCACAGGAACAGGCCGCCCTCGCCGCCGGGCGCGAGTTTGTCGCCCTGCAGGCTGAACACGGAAATGTCGCCCAGCGAGCCGCACATGCGCCCGCGCCACTTGGCCCCGTGCGCGTGCGAGGCGTCCTCGATGATCTTCAGACCGTGCCGGGCCGCGATGGCCTGAAGTTCGGTCATTCTCGACGGCAACCCCCACAGGTGCACCACTACGATCGCCCTGGTTTTGCCGGTGATCTTCGACTCGACATCGGCCGGGTCGAGGCCAAGCCGCTCCGGTTCGCTCTCGCAAAACACCGGCACCGCGCCGAGCCACAGCATCGGAATCACCGAGGCCCAAAAGGTCGCCGTCGGCACCAGCACCTCATCCCCCGGCTTGAGGCCAAGCGCGAAGAAGGCCGCCATCAACGCCGAGGTGCCGTTGTTGTGGGACAGCGCAAACTTGCGCCCGGTGAAGGTGGCGTAGTCGCGCTCCAGTTCGCGCGCGATCGGATGGGTGGTGATGTCGCCGGAACGCATCACCTCGAGTACCGCCTGCTCCTCCTCCTCCGTGATGACCGGCCAGCGGTTGGCCTCCGCCTGGTCGAGCGTCACCGCCGGCTCGCCGCCGAGGATCGCCGGCAATTCATTCGCTGCCGTTTCCATTGTGTTGAACCTTGCGGCCGGTCAGCCGGTCGAAATGCCCCTCCACCCGGCGGACGTGTTGCCGCACCGCCTCTTCGGCCTTGGCCGCCTGGCCATCGTGCAGCCGCTTGGCCAAGCGCTGCAACGCCGGGAGATTCTCGTTCTGCTCGCCCAATCCCTCGCGCGGAATCCATTGGGCGATGTTGGTGCGGCGTCGCAGATAGTCGTCCAGCGTGCAACACGACTCGTGGCGCGCGCACCAGCCGATCGACGGCACCGGGCCGGGCATGCCGGGAAAGTCGTCCCACTCGATGGCCGGCGGTTCGCCGTTGGGCTGGTTTGCGGTAGGCCGCGCTTGGCCAACGACCCCGGCGGCGGCATCGGCCACCGCCTTGGCCAACTGGTTGCAGCCGGTGATCTTGCCGCCGTATGTCGAGAACCACGGCCTGGCCTTGTCCCGCACCACGCGGAAGCGGCGCGTGAGATCGAGCGGATAGTCGTTGGCATCGTAATCGTTCCGGACCGCCAACGGCCGCACGCCGCAACGGAGCATGGCGATGTCGGGGCGAGCCGCCTGCCTGTGCAGCCGACGGTTCGCGTGGCCCAGCAGATAGTCCACATCCTCCGCGTCGATGCGAAAGCCGTCCTCCGGCGTGTCACACGGCGTCTCGGTCGGGCCGACCATCGACACCGGCCCCCAAGGCAGGTACAGCAGCGTGTCATCGTGTTCCCCGAGGTCGAACACCACCGGCGACTCGTGCTGCGCCTCGCGCCGGAGGCCGATGAACACGCCCTTGCTCAACCGATGCCTGTACGGCGACTCGATGCCGAATTGCCCGTTGACGCGGTCGGCCCAGACCCCGGCGCAGTTGACGACGCACCGCGCGCGGGCCTCGGTGGCCTCATTCGTCAGCAGGTCGCGAAGCTCCAGCCGCCATTGCCTGTCGCCACTGGAATAGCCGCCGCCCTCGAGCGCCGAGTGGTTCAGTGCGACCTGGCCCGGCGCGGCGTGCCCCGTGATCCAGTCCAGCACAAACCGGCAGTCGGATTCGTTAAGCATCCCTTCCTCAAACAGAATCGAGCCGGCGGTGCGGCAGTCCGGCTTGATCAGGTCGGCCTCCGGAAAGACCGCCTCGAGCGAGGGTCGGCGCCGGCGCAGAAAACTGAGCGCCCAGTACAGATAAAGCGCCGACTGGACCAGCCGCCGGTTGCGCCCGCCGTTGGCTGCGGGAATGTACCGGAACAGCTGCGGCCGGATGCGGCCGTTCAGCGACTGGATCATCCGGTCGCGGGACAGGGAGAACTCGATGACCGCCTTGAAATCGAGGTTGCGCAGATAAAGCAGGCCGCCCCAGACCATCATGGCCGACGACTGGCTGGTGCCGCAGGCAAAGTCGCCCTTGTCGACCAGGAGCACCCGGTAACCGCGCGCGCACAACTCGTGGTACAGGCTGGCACCGTTGATCCCCCCGCCCACCACGGCCACGTCGAAACCGGTTTCCCCGGCTTCGCGGCACAACTGTTCACGGGTTCGGTGCAACATAGTCGTTCGGCTGCGGCAGACGCAGTCATGCCACAAAACAGGGTGGCCGTCGACTGATAAAGAACAGGGTAAAACTTAATCCCTCGAGAAACGCAACACCAGCCACGGAATGAGGAACAAAAGGATGGCCGCCAGCTTGAACGCCCCCATGAGGAGGTAATTGAGCATCTTCGCGTCGTAGGAGAATTGTTCCATCCCGGCCTCCTCGATCCCCAGTATCGCCCCGTGGATGCCGACCGCCCAATCCCAGGCAAAACCCATCATCCCCCCCCAAAACAACAGGAAGCCAAACGACACCAACAACGCCCGGAGACAAAACTTCTCAACCGCCCGACAACACTCATTTGATGAATCAGACATGAGCAAACGCTACCCCTTGGCCAAGCGCATGCAAGGGGAAAAACGATGTCCAACCTGAAAGCCAAAGGCGACGAGTCGTTGGGTGCGACTATCGTCGCGTGCTTCAACTAGCATCCGGAACCCAGCGCTTGGCCAAGCGGTGAGTACGATGCACTGGTGAGGTTGTGTGGCCGATGTTGGGCCGGCAATTCGCCATGCCCACCGCACCTGAAACTCAACCCGCGGCTGCCCGATTTTGTGCCGTAGCAGTTGATATAAATCACGTGTGATGTCACGATGTGCGGAGTGTGGTATTGGATTGTCATTTTGACTTTACTGCTGGCGGGCACGACACAAGCCGCCAGCGGCGATGTTGCGCTCGCGCTTTTTAAAAGCCGCTGCGTCAAATGCCACGGCAAGGATGGCAAAGTGAAGGGGAATCTGAATCTGCTGGAAATTAAAACGGCGGCGCAGCTCACCGGGGATTTGGAGCGGTTACAGGCTATTCTCGAGGTGCTGGACGCAAGCGAGATGCCGCCGGAAAAGGAGCCGCCCCTAAATCCTGAAACGCGCTTGGCAGCGGTGTCTGATCTCCAAACACTCCTGCGTGCGGCCACGGCTGGGGCTGACTTTGCGGCCACGCCTATTCGGCGTATGAACCGTTTGCAGTACAATAATGCGGTGAAGGATTTGTTCGGGCTCAAGGTTTCGGTTTTTCCGCTGCCGGAAAAAATGATGCGCGATCGGTCGGGTTATTTTGCCAAGGCGTTGGGGGCGCAGAAAAAAATGCCTAAAAGTGTGACGGTGAGCAGCCGGCCCTTGGGGAAATCCGGCCTCATCGAGCCTCGGCTGGCAGGGGTGGGACCGTTCCCGCAGGGTCCGCGCGCGGAGCACGGGTTTGACAATCGCGGCGATCATCTTTCGTTGTCGCCGTTTTTGTTGGAGGCATTTTTCAAACTCAGTCGGCGCATTGTGCAGAGTCCCAATTTCGACGAGAGCACGGTGGGGGTTTGGCGAGATTTTTTTGTCGCACCGGCGACGGATGATGTGAAGGACGCGGTGCGTGCACGGCTGCGCAAATTTATGACCCGCGCTTTTCGCCGACCCGTGGCGGAGGCGTTGCTCAATCGATACACGGAGTATGTAAACCGGCAAATCGATTCAGGCGTGGGCTTCACCGACGCAATGAAGGAAGCGGCCTCAGCGGTCTTGTCTTCACCTCGGTTTTTGTATCTGTACGACCGGCCAGCAGCCGCGGGCAAAACAGAGCCGCTGGATGGCTACGATCTCGCCTCGCGGTTGTCTTTCTTTTTGTGGAGCAGCATTCCGGATGACGCATTGCTGCAGCTCGCGGGCAACGGCGAACTGGCCAAGCCGGCGGTGCGCGCGGCGCAGGTGAATCGGATGCTCGCCAATCCGAAGCTCAAACGCTTTTGCGACAGCTTCCCATCACAGTGGCTGCAACTCGACCGCATTGTGTCCGCCGTGCCGGATGAAAATAAATTCAAGGATTTCTTTTATGCGGCACCCAACTATCGCACCACGATGGATATGATGATGGAGCCGTTGCTTTTGTTTGAAACGGTGCTCATCGAGAATCGGTCGATTTTGGAATTCATTGATTCGAAATATGCCTATCGTTCCGGCCGTTTGCGCAAATGGTATGGCGATACGCCGGCGGGGAAAATCGGCGGGCCGGTGACAATGCAGTTCACACGCCAGCCCGTAACCGATCGACGACAGGGCGGCGTGATAACAACCGCAGCGGTGATGACGATGACTTCGGGCCCGGATGAAACCAAGCCGATCACGCGCGGCGCGTGGATTGCTGGCGTAATTTTCAATGCGCCACCCGAGCCGCCGCCCGCCGATGTGCCGCCGCTGGAAAAACCCAAAGCGACGGACAAAAAACTTACAATGCGCGAACGCTTCGCGGCGCACCGTGAACGTGCCGATTGCGCCGGTTGCCACGCCAAGCTCGATCCGCTTGGGTTCGCGCTGGAAAATTTTGACCCCGTCGGACGCTGGCGCGATGGCTACGAAAACGGCCGAGCGGTGGACGCCTCGGGCACGCTCTTTCGCAAGCATCCCTTTAAGAACGTGGTGGAATTCAAGGACGCCATTCTCGCCGAGAAAGACCGGTTCACCCGCGCCTTTGCCGGCCACATGCTGTCGTACGCGCTGGGCCGCGGACTCACGCCCGCCGATGCGCCCGCGCTCGATGGCATCACCGCCAAGACCATCGCCGATGGGTACCGCCTGCAAACGCTCCTTCACGAAGTGGTGCAAAGTGCGCCATTCATCAACACGTCGCGCCCAAAAACAGCCTCGCCAAAGCCGGCAAAACCCAGTATCAAAAAAACACAATGACGCACACATCGAGACGCGCATTTCTAAGAGGACTCGGCGGGGCAACGCTGAGCTTGCCGTGGCTGGAAAGCCTCGGGCTTGCGGCACCCAATCAAAAGCCCGCCCAGCGCGCGGCGTTTTTTTACGTCCCAATCGGCGTGGTGCGCCGCGGCTTTTTCCCCGGCGAGGCCAACGGCCCTATCCCTGAATTCACCTCGAACCGCAAAGCGCTCGGCAACAGCGCGCGCATTCCCGTTGGCGTGTATCCGCTCACGCTCACGCCCACCTTGCAGCCGTTGGCAAAAGTGATGGACAAAGTCACCCTCATCACAGGGATGGATCGCACCTTCCAGCCCGGCACCGATGTGCACGCGCAATGCGCCTCGTGTTTTCTCACCAGCGCCGGCACGTTCACGGTAAAGCAATCGCCTTACCCCCAGGCGCGCACGCTCGATCACATTCTCGCCGAGCAACTTGGCTCGAGCACGCCCTTCCGCACGCTGGAATTTAGCAGCAACAGCCACAAGGACAATAAGGAATCAATTCATTTCGATAACGTTTCGTGGTACGGCACCGGCCACATTGCACCGAGTATGCGCGACCCGCGCAAGGCTTACCAGAGGTTGTTCGGCACGCACGAGTTGCAGGCGCACCGGAACATCACCGACCTCGTGCTGGAAGACGCCCGATCACTCAAACGCCAGCTCGGCCGCGCGGATCAGCAGAAGCTCACCGAATATTTCGACTCCATTCGTTCCATCGAAAAACAGGCCGACCGCCTTGAGCGAATGAAAAGCGAGCTGACAAAAGTGAAGCTCGCCGAACCGGCCGAGGCCCATTTGCCGCGCGGCGAATACATCCGTGTGATGGGTGACCTGATGGTCGTCGCCCTGCAAACCGGCCTCACCAACGTCGCCACATTTATGGTCGGCCCCGAGCGCTGGGACACGCCTTACCTTTACGAAAGCCTCTTCGACAAACCGCGCAGCCACCACGGCATGTCGCACAACCAAGGCAAGTTCATCGACGACCTGCTCAAGGTCGACCGCTTTCACGTTGCGCAGTTTGCTTATCTTGTTGAGAAGATGGAACACATAAAAGAAGCCAACGGCACCTCACTTTTGGACAACACTATTTTCACCTACGGCTCCGGCCTCGGAGATGGTGCCACGCATCAATACAGCGCGCTGCCCATCGTGGTGGCCGGTTCCGGCGGCGGCAAACTCATCACCGGCAAGCACCTCAACCTCTCCGAAACCTCCGGCCCCGTGCCAAAGAAAAACGGCAAATTCGCAACGCCCAAACAAGGCCACCCCCTCGCCAACCTCTGGCTCACCCAGGCAAAAGCCCTCGGCTTAAAACTACCCCGCTTCGCCGAAAGTACCGGTGAAGTGAAGCAGCTACTCGCTTAACAGTTAAAGCACGCTCTCCAACCTAGCCCGATAAAAATCAGACCCAACCCCCGGTCAGCAAGATTTCCCGGTCCACAAAAAACGTCAGGGTAAGGCACCCGCCAAACCGAGGTGCGCCGGCCAAATCGAATACAACCGCTCCCCGGGCTTCATCCGAATTGCGCAGAGGTTGGTGATCCCGCAGTACACCAGCACCGTGAACGCGCTAAAGCTCCAAGTCAGTTTCTCTTTGCCGACGCACACCCCCACCGTGCCCACCGCGGGCACACCGGTTGATTCGCTGATGCGCGCGGGATGGTGAGATTGAGCTGCGATTATCTCCTGATCACTCTCGGGATCCGATGCATCGTTGCAAAAACTACCGAGTCCTAAAGCCAAAGGCTTGGCAGCCATCGGCGATTCCTTTATCAACTGGTCATGCACTTTTCTCTGCGAAACCTGCCTGTACTGCTCTGCATTCTCGGCGGTTGCCTTTTTCAAGTCATGGCCGAAGCCAAAGCGCCCAACATCGTTCTCGTCATTACCGACGACCAGGGCTACGGACCGGTCGGCCGGCATGGGCATCCGTGGATTCGCACGCCGAATCTCGACAAGCTGTACGACACCAGCACGCGCTTCACGCGGTTTTTGGTAAGCCCCACTTGCGCGCCGACTCGCAGCGCGCTAATGACCGGCCGGCATCCGATGAAAAACGGTGTGACCCACACCATCCTCGAGCGCGAACGCATGACGCTCAAGGCCACCATCCTTCCGCAAGTGCTCAAGCAGGCCGGCTACACCAGCGGTATTTTCGGCAAGTGGCATCTTGGTGACGAGGAGCCGTACCAACCGCACACACGCGGGTTTGACGAAGCCTTCATCCACGGCGCGGGCGGCATCGGGCAGGCGTACAAATGCAGTTGCGCCGATGCGCCGGGCAACAAGTATTTCGATCCAGTCATCCGGCACAATGGATCGTTCGTCAAAACCAAGGGCTTCTGCACCGACCTGTTTTTCACAGCCGCGCTTGGTTGGATTAAACAGAAGAAGGATGGCGACGCGCCGTTCTTTGCGTATATCACCACCAACGCGCCGCACGGGCCGTTCATTGCGCCGCCCAAGAACACGAAGCACTTCACCGACCTTGGTTTTGCCGACAGACAGGCGGGCTTTTACGGCATGATCGAGAACATCGATGAAAACATGGGCCGCCTCTTGGCCAAGCTAGACGAATGGGATTTGTACAAAGACACGATCCTGATTTTTATGAGTGATAACGGAATGACCGGTGGTGGCTCCGGCCGACCCGGTCAACCGGTGGCCAAGGACTACCCCTTCTTCAACGCCGGGATGAAGGGCCTCAAAGGCAGTGCCGATGAAGGCGGTGTGCGCGTCCCTTTCTTTATGCGCTGGGATGGCCACTGGAAGGCCGGGCGCAGTATTGATACTGTGAGTGCGCACATCGATGTGCTGCCGACCTTTGCGGCCATTGCCGGGATCAAGAATCTGCCTGAGGGACAGGTGGAAGGTCGGAGCTTGTTGCCTTTACTTAATGAGGATCAGAAAACTCTACCTGATAATCGTTTTCTCTTTACCCACAAAGCTCGTTGGACGACCGGAACCGACCCAAACACTCACCAATGGAAAAACTTTGCCGTACGCAGTCAGCGTTACCGCTTTGTCGGGGGCGGCACGGCAGTAAGCGTTTCCGAACGGCAACGGAAACACGGTATCTCGCCCAAGGACGCGCTCTTCGACATGTTGAAAGACCCCGACCAGCGGACGAATATCATCAATCAGCATCCCGAGGTGGCCGAGAAAATGCGGACCGCTTACAACAAATTCTGGAAAGAAGCCCGCCCTTTGATGGTGAATGAATCCGCGCCCATGTCCAAGACCCGCCCATTCCATGTGTGGTACGCCGAGCAGATGAAAAACAGCGGCATCCCGCAGTGGAAAGCCCCGAAGCTCTAAATCAATTCAACGAACCTCCAACAGATTTCAAACAATGAAAACAACAAAACTCTGCCTCCCTCTGTGCCTCTGTGCCCTCTGCGTTTTCATCACAACCGCACCGGCGCTTGACGCAGCCAAGCAGACCAACTTCCTGTTTTTTCTCGTGGACGACATGGGCTGGGCCGATATCGGGGCCAACGGCAGCACGTATCACGAGACGCCAAATATCGATCGCTTGGCCAGGAGCGGTATGCGCTTCACACAGGGCTACGCCGCCGGCTCCGTCTGCAGTCCGACACGAGCCAGCATCATGACCGGCCGCCATCCGGTTCGGGTCGATATCACCGACTGGATCCCCGGCCAAGCCAACCGCCCCGCGAACCCCCTGCTCCACCCCGACGACCGCGGCCATCTACCCCTCAAGGAAGTCACCATAGCCGAGGCTCTCAAGGAGCACGGCTACCAGACTTTCTTCGCCGGCAAATGGCATCTCGGCGAAAAAGGCCATTGGCCAACGGATCAGGGTTTCGACATCAACATCGGCGGCCACCATCGCGGCTCGCCGCCCGGTGGCTACTACTCGCCTTGGACAAATCCCGCACTCAAGGCCAAGCGCAAAGGTGAATACCTCACCGAGCGCCTCACCGAAGAGTCGGTCAAGTTCCTCGAAGAGCGCGATCCAGCCAAGCCGTTCCTCCTCTACCTCTCCTATTACAACATTCACACCCCAATCCAGCCGTACAAAAAACGGATCGACCATTACCAGGCCAAGGCAGCCAAGGCGTTCGAGGGCAAAACACCGACCGAGCCGGAGCACGAAGGCACCAACCGCCTGCGGCAGGACAACCCCGCGCTGGCCTCGATGGTCGCTGCGGTGGACGACAGCGTCGGCACGCTCCTAGGTAAACTGGCGGAACTCCAACTCAACAAAAACACAGTCGTTATCTTCTTCAGTGACAACGGCGGCCTCAGCACGCTCCAGCGCGGACGCTTCGGCCCCGGCTGCAACCTCCCGCTCCGCGCCGGCAAAGGCTGGCTATACGAGGGCGGCGTGCGCGAGCCCACGATCATCCGTGCCCCCGGTGTCACCCAACCCGGCAGCGTGTCGCACAAGCCATTGATCAGCATGGATTTTTTCCCCACGATGCTCGATCTCGCCGGGCTCCCTCTCAAACCCAAGCTGCACGTCGACGGCCGCAGTCTGTTGTCCCAACTCAAGGGCAACGACACGGGCAATCGCACGCTCCACTGGCATTACCCCCACTACCATGGATCCTCCTGGAAACCGGGCGCCTCGATTCGTGATGGCGACTGGAAACTCATCGAGTTTTACCACTATAACAATTCTGAACTGTACAACTTGGCCAAGGATCCCGGCGAACGAACAAACTTGGTCAAGCGCAACCCAAGGAAAGCCGCCGAACTCAGCGCCAAACTCAGCGCTTGGCAAAAGCAAATGAAAGCCAAGATGCCAGCACCCAATCCGGACTATAAGCCAACACGGTAAACATGAAAAAAATTCACCAAAGCCAAGCGCTAAACGTCGTCAGACCACTGCTTGGCTGCCTTACCGCAGTCGTCATCGCAGCAAACGCCCATGCGGCAACGCCATCCGAGTTGGCGGACGACTTCCTTTCAAGCCTACTAAAGAAAAACACGCACCCAGGCTTTGCTGTTCTCGTGTCGAAGGACGGTAAGATTCTCTTCCAGCGCGCCTACGGCATGGCGGATACCAAAGCCAAGCGGGCCAATAATGACGACACCCCTTTTCGCATCGGCTCGATCACCAAGCAATTCACGGCAGCGGCGATTCTCGAATTACAGGAACAGGGTAAATTAACAGTGAACGACCCCTTGACGAAATATTATCCCGCTTGGCCAAGCGGAGAAAAGATCACACTGCATCATCTTCTCACGCACACGTCGGGCATGGTCAGCTACACGTCACATCCGCGGTTTGAGTCACAAGTTCGCAAACCGGTCGACATGTCCAAACTAATTCAGTCGATTCAGGAGACCGAGGCAAACTTCCTCCCGGGCGAAAGTTTTGACTACTGCAACTCCGGGTATCTTTTGCTTGGGTTGATTGTCGAAAAGGTGTCCGGACAATCGTACGGCAACTTTTTGCGTGAAACTTTTTTCAAACCGCTGGGCATGAGCCAAACTGGCGTTCACCAAAAGGGAAGTGAGCCGGAAGGTGAAGCTCTCGGCTACACCAAGGGTCTCCTCGGATTCAAACGCGCCAATAATTGGGACATGAGTTGGGCCGGCGGCGCGGGTGCCATTTACTCCACCACCGGCGACCTGCATCGGTGGACCCTCGGCATCATCAACGGCAAGGTGCTGGGCAATGAGAGCCTGCGTGCGGCGTTCACTCCGGGGATCCTGAACGACGGCACCGAGACTGACTACGGCTATGGCTGGGGAATTGAAAACCCAGGAAAAGAGCCAACCGTGATGCACGGGGGCGGCTTGGATGGATTCACCAGCTTCATGGCATACTCGTCCAATCGAAAAATGACAATTGTCGTCCTATCCAACACGGACACGGGCCACGACACAGAGGCTATATTTCTACAACTGGCAACTTTATGGGCGGAAATGGAAACCAATCCCGATTGGGAAATAGACGACACACTCGTCGGTAAAAACTACGACGACTATGTGGGACGCTACGACTACGGTGAAGCTACGCTCGTCGTCACCCGCAAGGAGGATCAACTCTTTTCCAAGCTCGGTGACCAACCCGCCTTGGAAATATTGCCGATGGCACCGGACGAGTTCTTTTTGAAGATTGCCGTTGCCCGGGTGAAGTTCGAACGCGACCCGAACGGGAAAGTCTACCGCGTGACCCACTTTCAGAACGGCGAAATCCTCAAGGCACCGCGATTGAGGTGACTAGGCAGACGCATCGAGACTTGAGATGGCAGAACAATCAACACCCACCATCGCCTTCCTCGGCACCGGACTCATGGGGGAGCCGATGTGCCACAACCTGCTCAAGGCTGGATTGGCGCTGACCGTTTGGAATCGCAGCCCGGAGAAAACCAAGCGCTTGGCCAAGCGCGGCGCCGAGGTGGCCGATTCGCCGCACGACGCCGTGGCCGGAGCCAACGTCGTGATCACCATGCTCTCGGACGGCCCGGCCGTGACGGACTTGATGTTTGACCGAGGTGTGGCGGACAAAATCGCTGGCGGAGCCACCCGGATCGACATGGGGTCGATTGGCGCAGATGAGGCGATCGACCATGCCAAGCGTCACGCCGAACAGGAAGTGGCCTATCTCGATGCCCCGGTTTCCGGTGGCACGCGGGGCGCGGCGGCGGGTGAACTGGCCATCATGGCCGGCGGCGAAGCGGAGACGTTCGCGGCGATGCAGCCAGTCTTTGCCCCGCTTGGCCAAGCGACACACGTCGGTCCGAATGGCTGTGGCCAATTGGCCAAGCTGGCCAACCAGGTCATCGTCGCCATCACCATCGGCGCAGTCAGCGAGGCGTTGATTCTCGCCGGTGGCGGTGGCGCCGACCGCGCCCAAGTGCGCAAGGCGTTGCAGGGCGGCTTCGCCTCCAGCCGCATCCTCTCCGAACACGGCCAACGCATGGTCGAGCGCGCGTTCGAGCCCGGGGGGACGGCGAAATTTCAGGTCAAGGATTTGCGGAACGCACTGAAGGCCGCGGAGCAACTTGGCCTCGATCTCCCCATCACGAAGCTCATTCACAAGCTGTTCAGCGACATGGTCAACAGTGGCAAGGCCGACATGGATCACAGCGGATTGCTCACCCACCTTGAGGAACTCAACAACATCACTTTTTCCTGAATGAAAGTCATTATCACCGGCGGCGGTGGATTTCTCGGTTCCCAACTCGCCACGGCACTCCTTAAGCGAGGAACACTCACCGGCTCTCGCGGCGATCAGGAACCCATCGAGGAAATGGTGCTGATCGATGTCCGCTTCCCTGTGCCGCGGAACGATACGAAGATGCAGCAAATCATTGGCGACATCAGCGAGCGCGACTTGATCGCCTCGGCGATCGGCAGAGCGATGGATGTCTCCATCTTTCACTTGGCCTCGATGGTCAGCGGCGAATGCGAGGAGCGGTACGATGACGCCATCCGTGTCAACCTCGATGGAGGGCGAAATGTTTTCGAGGCAGCGCGGTTGGTGGCGGGTCGGCCGCGAGTGGTTTTTGCCAGCAGTATCGCCTGTTTCGGCGGAGCCGCGATGCCAACCCCGGTAAGCGACTTGGCCAAGCGCACGCCCCAGACGACGTACGGCATGACCAAGGCGATGTGCGAGCTGCTCGTCAACGATCACACGCGCAAGGGCCACTTTGACGGCCGCTCGGCCCGCCTGCCCACGGTGATCATCCGCCCTGGCAAACCGAACGCCGCCGCCTCAAGCTGGGCCAGCGGGATATTCCGCGAACCGCTCAACGGCGAAACCTGTGAGTTGCCGGTGCACCGCGATCAGCCGCATCCGATGACCGGCTTCCGCACCGTCGTCGACTCGTTCATCGCGCTGCATGAAGTACCGGAGGAGCGCTTGGGCGATGACCGAGCCTACGGCCTGCCGGCGCACAGCGTGACCCCCGAACTGGCCGCAGAGGTGCTCGGGGAAATTGCCATGGAGAGAAACCTGGCGCTTGGCCAAATCGCGGACGCCTTCGACCCGCGCATCCAAGCCATCGTCGATAACTGGCCCACCGCCGTGGACGGGTCGCGCGCCGTGGCCCTTGGCCTCCCCGAGCCGCCATCGCCCAAACAAATCGTGGAACAATATCTCGATACGCCTGTTGACTCATTAAGAAAGGACACCGAAGGGGAGGCGCTAGACTGTGGTTAGC
>JACNJE010000012.1 GCA_014382705.1 Verrucomicrobiota bacterium
AACTTATACACAATAAGTTAAGTCGCCGAAAACCTTTTTTGATGAATAATGCAGGCTAAAAGGTGTAGATATCGTTTTTTTGGAAAATGGGTTTCTTCGCCACACTCAGATCAAAACACAGAAAAACACCCTCACAGGAAGTCAGAAAGATCGTTCCATCAGCGAGCTTCGTATGCACCCGAGACCTCTTTTTGCCGCAGCTTTTAATGTCTCTACTTGGACTTTCCCTCCGTATGAATCGAGCGAAGTTCAACGCGTGGCCGGGGAGGAATTCTGGTCAAAACTTGGCATTGATTACAATGAGGTGATCGGAGCCGCTCGCGATTGTTTTCTTGCTTTGGAAGAAAATCTGTTTGCCTAAGGCAGGCTGAGGCTTAACTGATCCTGCCTGCTTTGCCTCACCCTGAATTGGTGTTGCCATGACACTTCATCAGTGTAGGAATATCTTGAATAACGAAACTCGTTCACACATATCACTTTCTTCTTTCCAATCAGGGAAACAACCAAATTGCCAATCGCCGCCCCCATGCCGACAGGAACAGCGTTCCCGACCTGTCGATATCTCTCCACGAGAGATCCGGCCAATTTCCAGTCGTCGGGAAATTGCTGGATACGCTTGTATTCCTCGATGGACAGAGGCCTGTCTTCTTCCGGGTGGCAAAGATCAGTGGCAGGCATCGCCGGGTGAGTGACGAGCGTTGGGCTGGGCCTGTTCCAAGCGAGTCGCCGAAAAAAACCAGTTTTGCCCCCACCCGCAAAATAACTCGCGCCCAAGGCTTCTTTTTGAAGTTTTTGCGGGAGGTGTTTCCAGTATTGCCCATCTTTGAGGAGACGATAATACTTCAATCGTTTTTCCGGGAAGTTGACATGGTGATGTTCGATTTTTTTCATGTTGGCGATGGCTTCGCGAACCGTGCACCATGGAGTCAATTTGAAAGTGCTGTCATCCGAATGTGTTGGCGGAAGATACGGAGCCTTCTTCCCGTCCCGGCAACAAACCAAAACAACGCGTTCACGGACTTGCGGGACGCCAAAGTTGGCCGAGTTGTACAGGTTGAATGACACCCCGTACCCGCCTCTTCGCATACGGGACAGAATATGGTTGAGAGCGCCTCCCTTTTCTTCATCCGAAGTTAGCGGGGGAAACCCGAATCCTCTTCGTTCGTGCGGCCGATGCTCCAGCGGAGCCGAAAGCAGTCCCCGGACGTTTTCAATGACCGCCACACTTGGTTTTAATTCTAATATTCTGTCGATAAACGTGAGGAAAACGTTCCCCCGATCATCATGAAAGCCCTGGCGTTTCCCCGCAGTACTGAAGGCCTGACATGGCGGCCCGCCGACGACAAGATGAATTTCATCCGAGTTTTGTAATCCGGCGAGACTGCGAATTTGTTTCGCGGAGTACTCCCGTATATCACCAATGAGCGCCGTCTCAGGTCTATTTAAAGCAATTGTTTCCCGACAGGATTTGTCAATTTCAGAAGCCAGCAGAATTTCAATTCCAGCTTGCTCAAGGCCCAAGTCAAGGCCGAGTGCTCCTGAAAAAAAAGACAACGCCTTCAACTTTCGTTTGGATCGAGAAGGTGTGCGTGCGTGATCTGCAACGGGTTGGTTGTCTAAATCAGATTTCATCCGATGCAAATACAACGTATCTTCAGGGATAAGCCATGTCCGACCATGGCGACTTGCTGGGATTTGCCCCGAACGGATCAATTTACGAACATACTGCTCACTGCAATCCAAGAGAGATGCAGCCTTCCGTGTAGTTAGAAAACCATGCATAACAGTTTCGGGAGCGAAACTGCCCCAAAGTACCCGAAAGTCAACATCCAATTTCCCTTCCAGTAGCCGTCCGCATCGTGCCGGGCAATCATCTTTTCCACAATCCGCGCACCCCACTCGCTCACTTTGTCAATCGACTCAACCCGGCCCTCCATGGTTCCCAAGCCCGCATCATGCAGTCACACCGTGTCCCCCGCAATCGCCCCCTCAAACCAAAACCCACCCCCATCGTTCGGCATCCCCATAATTTGCCAGCGCTTGAGGGTAACTGGCCTAATTCGGCTTGGCGGGAGCGGCCGGTTTCTTCTTCTCGGCGAGCGACGGGAAGGCTTTCTCCAAGCCGGCCAATGCCGTGGCGATGTCGTCGGGCAGCGGCTTGATGCGGACGTTTTTGAAGCTCACTTGGCTGGCTTGGTCGTGTTGCTGAAATGCGATGTGGCCCTCGGTGTAGGTGCTTTCCTTGTCGGGATAATCGACGAGCAGTTTGCCGTTGACCTGGATCAAAATTCGGTTGCCGATGACGGCGACAGTTTGCTTGGACCATTGATCGTCCGCGATGCCACTCGTCGCCACTTTCTCGAAATTGTACAGGCTGCCGGTTTTTTGGGGGTCGTCGCCGGTGTGGCACAACTGCACCTCGTATCCTTTCGGCGCGCCGGTCTCGAGCGCGGCTCGCAGGAGGATGCCGCTGTCGCCCTTGGCGTTCAGCCTGGCCTCGGCCTGCAGGATGAAGTTTCGGTAGGTGCCGGGACTGAACAGAAAACTACGCGGGCCGCGGCCGTTCAATTCCCCGCCGCCGCCCACGCTCCATCCACCGGGATCGAACGTCATCCATCCGCTCAAGTCCTTCCCGTTGAACAGCGCGAACCAGCCGCCGGCATCCGGCACGCGCGGCACCGGCTTGCCGGAAACCGTCTGCGCACGCCCCGATCCGGCGGCCATTGCCAGCAGGAACAGGAGAATCAAACTATGTCGCAAAATCGCCATTTCATTGCACCGGACGGCCAGCGACTATAAAAGAAACGGGCTTTGCATGACAACCGTCATCATGTTTTTTGCATATATTTATTGAACGGAACTTGAAAACCATCCGCACAACCCGTGCCATTCGCCGCGAAACCAAGGCCGCCCGGGCCTCGGGCCACCCGGTCGTGCTCGTGCCGACGATGGGCTGCCTGCACGGGGGGCACTTGAGCCTGATCCGGCGCGCCCGCCAGCTTGCCGGGGCCAACGGGACGGTGGTCGTCAGCCTCTTCGTCAACAAAACCCAGTTCGAGCCAAGCGAGGATTTCGCCAGCTACCCCCGCTCGCTCAGGCGCGACACGGCGCTCTGCCGAGAGGCCGGCGCGGATCTCCTGTTCGCGCCAAGCGACGCAGCAATCTACGCGGATGGGCACAGCACGTTCGTCGTCGAGTCGCGCTTGGCCAAGCGCATGGAGGGGGCGTCGCGGCCGACGCATTTTCGAGGCGTGACCACCGTCGTGGCCAAGCTGTTCAATCTCGTGCAACCGGGCGCAGCCGTGTTCGGCGCGAAAGATTGGCAGCAGGCCGCTGTCATTCGGCAGATGACTGTCGACTTGGATTTCCCGATTCGCATCGTCGTCGCGCCGACCGTCCGGGAGCGGGACGGCTTGGCCATGAGCTCGCGCAACGCCTACCTCTCGCCCGCCGAGCGCGAGCAGGCCACGGTGCTACACGAGGTCATCGGCACTGCCCGCTTGGCCGTGAAGAGCGCAACCGCTCCCCTGCCCGCCGCCGCGCTGCGACGCAGGCTGATGCGGCTCGTCGACAAGCAGCGCTTGGCCAAGCTGGATTACATTGAGTTTTTCGATCCCAAAACGCTCGAGCCGGCCAAGCGCGTTGCGCGCGGGACTCACTTGGCGCTCGCCGTGTTCTTCGGCTCGACACGCCTCATTGACAACGGCCGGTTGTGACCGAACACTTTCCCACAGCGGATGGCGGATTCCCCGAGACAGTTTGATTTCCTCGTGCTGGGCAGTGGCATCGCCGGGCTGACGTTCGCGCTCAAGGTCGCCCATGCCGGCACGGTGGCGATCATCACGAAGAAGAGCCGGGCCGAGTCCAACACCAACTACGCGCAAGGCGGGATCGCCGCCGTGACGAGCGAGGAGGATTCGTTCGAGAGCCACGTGCACGACACTCTGACCGCCGGGGGCGGGTTGTGCAATGAGGCGATCGTACGCGGCATAGTCGAGGAAGGCCCGGCCCGGATCGAGGAATTGATTCAACTCGGCATGAAGTTCTCCGAGCGGGAAATCCACGGCCAACGCGAGCTCGACCTTGGCAGAGAGGGTGGCCACTCGAAGCGCCGCATCCTGCATGCCAAGGACGTCACCGGCCGGGAGATTGAGCGGGCGCTGCTGGCCGCCATCGCCGCGCATGAGAACATCACGGTGCTCGAGAACCACCTCGCCATTGATCTCATCACGACGGCCAAGCTGGGTCAGGCGCAGGCGAATCGCTGCGCCGGCGTCTATGTGCTGAACAACGAGACCGGCCGGGTAAGCACCTTCTCCGCGCCCAGGGTTGCGTTGGCCACCGGTGGCTGCGGCAAGGTGTATCTGTACACATCAAACCCCGACATCGCCACCGGCGACGGGGTCGCGATGGCATACCGGGCCGGGGCGACCGTCGCCAACATGGAGTTCATCCAGTTCCACCCGACCTGCCTGTACCATCCCGAGGCCAAGTCGTTCCTCATCAGCGAGGCGGTGCGCGGCGAGGGTGGCGATCTGCTCAACCTGAACGGGGAGCGGTTCATGGAGGAGGTGCATCCGCTCAAGTCGCTCGCGCCGCGTGACGTCGTGGCCCGTGCGATCGACCGCGAGATGAAACGCAGCGGCGACGACCACGCACTGCTCGACATCACCCACAAGCCGGCGCGGTTCGTGATGGATCGATTCCCGAACATCTACCGGACCTGCCTCGGCTACGGCATCGACATCACCAAGGAACCGATCCCGGTCGTGCCCGCGGCGCATTACCAGTGCGGTGGCGTGCGGGTCGGCGAATACGGCGAGACGGACCTGCCCGGGCTGTACGCGATCGGCGAGGTGGCCTGCACCGGGCTGCACGGGGCAAACCGGCTCGCCAGCAACTCGCTGCTCGAGGCGCTCGTCTACGCCCACCGCACCGCCAAACACATGCTCGCCCATCCGGTCGAACCTCCCGTCGTCGAGTTGCCAAAGTGGCAGTCCGGAAGCGCGACCGATCCCGACGAGATGGTTGTCGTAGCGCACAACTGGGACGAACTACGGCGGCTGATGTGGGACTACGTCGGCGTGGTTCGCACCGACAAGCGCCTCAAGCGCGCGCTGGCCCGCGTGCAAAACCTGCAGGAGGAGATCCAGGCGTATTACTGGGATTTCACCGTGACGAGTGACCTGCTCGAACTGCGGAACCTCGCCACCGTGGCCAAGCTGATCGTGCGCTCAGCGCTCGACCGGCGCGAAAGCCGGGGACTGCATTACACACTCGACCACCCCAAACCGGTGGAGTCGCTCGCGCAACGGGACACCCTCATACGCCGCGAATAGCCTTTGGCCAAGCGCTTGGCCAAGCGGCAACAAATAAGCCGGGGCTGATCCCCGGTCTTTCGTTTCAGAAACTTTTCTTCGCTTAAAAGCTAGCACTCAACCCAGCGCCGAAGGTCCTTGGCCAACCTGGGAAGTGCAGAATCATCCCAGCGGGACGGGGCGCGGCTGGGTTTGAGAAATCGGTGTAGCGCAGGTCGAGCGCGTTGTTCGAGTAGCCTTCGTCGCCGAGGTTCCGGGCGTACACGAACAGCTCCCAGTTGTCCCGCTTATAGGTGATCCGGCCGTTCACGAGCGCGAAGGCTTCCTGATCGGCGGTGGTCCCCTCGTCCAACCCGTAGCCGCCCACGCCCCGCCCCTCCCCAACCCTCGACGGGTTTCACCGGCACCC
>JACNJE010000127.1 GCA_014382705.1 Verrucomicrobiota bacterium
TCAAGCCGGGACAATCCGTTAAGCCGGCTCCCTGAATAACGGCTGAAAACAGGTTGATCCCCCGCTGGCAATTGGCTTTGACAGCCCAGTCGCACGTAGGCAGAGTCCCGCGCCCCTTGTTGGAGGAGCAGCACCAAAACACTTTTTGCACATGTCGGAACTGGAACAAAAAAACGCGATCGCAGACGATCAGGCCGAAACCGGCCGAACGCTGATCCACGACCTGAACGCCGAGCCGGAAACACCGCCCGCCCCGGCCAACGACCGCCTGGTTGGAAACTTGCTGGTGGCTCAATCGGGCGGCCCGACCGCAGTCATCAACGCCAGCGTGGCCGGCGTCATCCAGGAAGCCGGCAGACACCCGGAGCAGATCGAGGAAATTTACGGCGGGCTCAACGGCATCTTCGGCATCCTTCACGAGAACCTGATCGACCTGAACGAGGAAAAGGCGCGCACGATCGAGGAACTCAAGCACACCCCCGCCGCCGCGCTGGGCACCTGCCGCTACAAGATTCAGTTCAAGAAAAACCCGGAACAGGCGGCCCGGGACATGGACCGGCTGTTCGAGGTCTTCAAGTCGCACAACATCCGCTACTTTTTTTATGCCGGCGGCAACGACTCGCAGGACACGAATAACAAGCTGCATCACGAGGCGATCAAGCGCGGCTACCCGTTGCGCTGTATCGGCGTGCCCAAGACCATCGACAACGATCTGCCCCACACCGACCACACGCCCGGTTACGGCAGTGCAGCCAAGTACAACGCGACGACGGTGATGGAGATCGCCGCAGACGTTGCCAGCATGGCCACCGACGACGGCTCCTGCTGCATCATCGAGGTCATGGGCCGGGCCGCAGGATGGCTCGCCGCCAGCACCGTCCTGGCCAAGCGCAAACCGACCGATGGGCCGCACATCATCCTGATGCCGGAAATCCCGCTCAACGAGGAGGCCTTCCTTGCAAAAATCAAGGAGACCATTGACCAGCTTGGCTACTGCATCGTGGTTGCCGGCGAGGGGGTGAAGGACACGGATGGAAACGAACTCGGTGCGGACAAGACCCGGCTCGACTCGTTCGGCCACCCGGTGCTCTCCGGCGCGGCTGAGGCGCTCAGCGAAGTGGTCCACGGCAAGCTCGACCTCAAGACGCGCACGGTGAAACTCGGCTACGCCCAGCGCGCCGCCGCCCATTTTGCCAGCCAACAGGATGTCGACGAGGCGGTCGCCAGCGGCCGGGCCGCGGTTCGCGCCGCCGTGGAAGGCAAGAGCGGCTTCATGGTCACCATCGACCGCCGCGCGGACGACCCGTACGAATACACCACCGGCCTGCATCCGCTCGGCGAAATTGCGCTGGTGGAACGCACCGTGCCGCGAGACTGGATCAGCGAGGACGGCTGGCTGCCCAACGAGCAATTCATCCGGTACGCCGCGCCGCTGGTGCGGGGGCGGCTGGATCTGCCAACCAAGGGCGGCCTGCCCAAATTCGCGGAGTTAATCCGCGTGCCGGTGGAAAAGGTGCTGGAACCGCGCTAACCGCTGAACTTCCCCGCGCCGGGTTGACCAACGGTTGGATAAACTTTAGATTCGGCTTCCATGAGCACGGTGGAGGAGATCAAGGCAGCGATTGACGAATTGTCAGCGGAGGAACGGGCGAGGCTGCTCACCCAAATCGACCCGGCGATGGATGACGATTGGGACCGCGAAATGAAATCGGATGCCGCTGCAGGCAAGCTGGATTTCATAATCGAACAAGCCGAGGCCGAGCGCAAGATGGGAACGCTCCGTGAATTTCCCCAGCCGGGCGGGGCATCGTGACCTCCCGCACGGCCAGCAGTTTTTGGAAAAAGTTCCATCAACTGCCATTGCCAATTCAGCATTTGGCCCGTAAAAACCACAAACTGTGGCTGGCCAATTTCCGTCATCCGTCCGTGCGGTTTAAACCCGTTGCTGGCCGTCTGTATTCCGCGCGTGTCGGGAGACAGTACCGTGCGTTGGGTTACTTCTCCAATCCCAATGAGTTTGTCTGGACTTGGATCGGCACGCATGTGGAATACGACCGGATTACCCGGCAGCCTCTGCTCGCGTTACTCACCGCTGAACTTCCCCGCGCCGGGTTGACCAACGGCGTCAGTGCGGGTTGCCGCAGGTGAAGTCGCCCTCCTCCCAGCCGTCTCGGCTGTGGTAGGCCCACCAGTCGTGTTCCTTCGGCGAGCCGTTCATGCGGGCCGCATGGCCGTCGACGTAGCTCAGCATGATGCCCTTCATGTGCGGCATCATCTTGTAGTCCCAATACGGCATCTCCCAAGTCAGCACGGCGATACTCGGGTTGACGCAGTCACCGGCCCTGCGACCGCTCACCGGCCGGCTCACCTCGTAGCTGTTCCGGCTCTTGGTGAGATAAATGTGGTTCCAGACGTAGGTCACGTTGTTGTTATTGTGGAACCTCGACCGCATTCCGGTGTCCTTAGTCTTCATCGCAATCGGGCAGGCAAAGACGGAGTGGGGCGTTTCCGACTTGCCGCGCTGCTTGGGATCGGGCGCGCCGGTGTTTTTTCCGATGTACGGCTCGAGCAGTTGCGGCATCCAGACCAGGTCGTTGCGCAGCGCATGATCCCCGCCCCAGGCCCGGCCCCAGTTGCGGCAGAGGGGAATCCGGTTGTTATTCTCGGAGATGTACATTGTCACGGCCAGGCCAATCTGCTTGCAGTTGTTCAGGCAGGCTGACTGGCCAGCCTTGGCCTTTGCCTTCGCCAACGCCGGCAACAGCAGCCCGGCAAGAATCGCGATGATGGCAATCACCACCAACAGCTCGATCAGCGTGAACCCCTTGGCCAAGCGCTTGGCCAAACAGGGGGATCCTGTCCGAGACAACATCTTCATGGGCACGTGAGACGGTCAGGCTAGGCAACGATTTCACCTTGGTCAAGGCGGCATCGGCCGTTATTCTACCGCGCATGACCGAAGACTCCGGCACCAGCCGGCCGCAATCCCCAGCAAAGTACCTGCTGCTGCTCGTCGCGGTGGTGCTGGCGCCGGTGATCTTCACCTGGTTGACGACTCCGCGCCAAGGCGGTGCCGACTTCGACCAGTTGCTCGAGACCGGCAAAGCCCATTACGAGACCGGCGAGGCGCAGCAGGCCATCGACACTTTTGCCCGGGCGCTCCAGGCCAAGCCCACGGAGACCGACCTGCTGCTCAACCTGGCGAACGCCCACCGGTTGGCCAACGCCCCGGAACAAGTCATCCAGTTTGCCGCGGAGGCACTCGCGATCGATGGCAACCTCGGCGCAGCACACTTCCTGGTCGGCTGCGCGTATCTGCGCCTCGACCGCCACACCGAGGCCATCCAGTCACTGCAACAGGCGTACGACATTGACAACACCGTCGGCGCCGTCGGCTACCTGCTTGGCCAAGCGCAACTCGCCGCCGGCAACGCCGAGGCGGCCGCCGTTCTGTTCGACGAACTGGTCTCGTTCGAGGAGAGCCACCTCGGCGCGGCCCTTGCCTTGAGCGAGGCGCTTACGGCCACCGGACGGGACGACGAGGCCAAGGCCGCGATGGAGCTGCACCAACAGCGCATCGCCGGCAAACCGATGCCCACCGGGCCGGGCGCGTGGGAGACCTGCCTCTACACCGAGATACTGATCCCGTTCAAGCTCGCGCAGCCGGACGCCGACGGCATCGCGGTCACGTTCGCGGATGACACCGCAACGGCCTTCGCCGGCAACGCAGCGAAGTTCACCGGCCCGTTCGGCGTGATCGACTTCAATCGCGACGGCAACAACAGCCTGTTCGTCCGCAGCCGCACCAACACCTTCCGCACACTGCTCAACACCAACGGCGTCTTCATGCCGGTTGGCTTCGAGTTCCCGGCCATCGACGGCGCGAACTACTCGCGCTGCCTCGTCGGCGACCTGAACAACGACCGCTTCGACGACGTGCTAATGCTCGGCGACCAAGGCTCGCACGCCTACCGCTTCGCCACCAACGGCCTCGCGCGCGACCTCTCCAAGTTCTCCAAGCTCGCCTCGCTCAAGGCCGTTGATGGCCTCATCGCCGACATCGACTTCACCGGCAAGCTCGACCTGCTCGCCATCCAGCCCGGCGACGCCGGGCTCAAGGTATTTCGCAACCTCGGCAGTGTTTATTTCAAGGACATCACCAAAACCGCCGGCATCCCGACGCAGATCACCGGCGCGCTCAAGCTCGTCATGGACGACTGGAACAACGACGACATGCTCGACCTGTTCATCCCGCGCACCGGCGGGCCGCCGATGTTCCTGCAAAAAATCCGGGGCGCGGTCCACACGCCGACCAACACCCTCCCCGCCCTGCCGGACACCACCGCCTTGGCCACCGGCGACCTCAACAACGATCTCCGCACCGACCTCGTCAGTCTGGCCAGCGGACAACTCGAAATCACTTTCAACGGGCTGGAGGAAAAACAGACTCTCCCGCTGGCCGACCGCATGACGGCGATTCAACTGCTTGACTACGACAACGACGGCTGGCTCGACATCTTCGCCATCGGCGACGGCGTGCAGGCGTTCCGCAACCAAGGCTCCGTCGGTTTCGCCGATGTCACCGCCGCGCTTGGCCTCGACTCGCTCACCGGCCAAGTCACCCAGCTCGCCGCCGCCGACATCGACCGTGACGGTGATTCCGACCTGCTGCTCGCCCACGAGTCCGGCCTGAAATATCTCCGCAACGACGGCGGCAACGCCAACCGCCAACTCAAGATCCGCCTGTACGGCAACCGCTCCAACGCCAGCGGCATCGGCATCCAGGTCGAGACCACCGCCCCCGGCCTGCGGCTCAAGCGCACCGTCCAGTCGCTGCCGGTCGAGATCGGCGTTGGCCAAAACGAAATGCTCCACTCCCTCAACGCGCGGTGGTTCGACCTCTCGCTTTTCAATCTCGACGTGCAGGTGAAACGGGACGAGATCATCACCCTCACCGAGTTGATTTTGCCGACCGGCTCCTGCCCGTACCTTTACGCTTGGGACGGCGAAAAACATCGCTTTGTCACCGACCTGCTCGGCGCGTCGCCGCTTGGTCTGCCGGCGGCCGAGGGCGTTTACATCGACGCCGACCCGGACGAGATCGTCTGGATCGGCGACGAAACGAACTTCAAGCCAATCGATGGCCACTACCGGTTGCAACTCACCGAGGAACTGCGCGAAATCCTGTACCTCGACGAAGCCAAGCTGCTTGCCGTCGACGTGCCCAACGGCGCGGAAGTCCACCCCACAACCAAGCTACGCCCAAGCGGCCCGTACCCGCCGGCCGGGCTGACCGCCTTGGCCAAGCGCACGCCGCTGCGCCAAGCCAGGCGCAGCGACGGCCTCGACGTCACTGCTGCACTGCAGGCCAACGACGACCGGTGGGTGTCGCCGGTCGAGCTGCGGCTGCCGCAGTTGCGCGGCTTGGCCAAGCCGTACTCGGTCGAGCTCGACTTCGGCCGGCTCGACCCCGCCGCGCCGCTCGCCTTGGCCATGACCGGCTGGCTGCATTTCGGCGGCGGCATGGCGAACATCGCCGCCTCGCACCACGCCGATTTGCCGTTCCCCTTCCCCACACTGGAGGCGCAACTGAGTGCTGTCATCGTGACAACCCTGGTCGTGCTCGTCGGATGTACCGACGGCCAAACCTAGACGTTCGTGGCAGACTGGTCCTGCAACATGTCACGCTATGCAATGAGGGCTGGCCTTGCGCCGG
>JACNJE010000011.1 GCA_014382705.1 Verrucomicrobiota bacterium
GGGCGCGGTGGGGGGGGGGCCTTCGCGGGGGGCGGGGGTGGGGCGGGCCGGTCGCGGGGCGGGGGGGGGCGGGGGGGGAGGGGCCGCCCATTGCGTCGGGCCCGAGGTATTGGTTGGGTGGGGCGACGGAGGAGTGGGTCGGGGGCGCGTCGCAGATGGTGATCGAGCCACTGCCGGCGAGCCGTGTGCCGGCCCAGCGGATGACCGCCTCGATGACGGCGGGGTGCGTCACGACGTGTTCCCATTGGCCGGGGCCGGGGTGGCGTTCGTCGTGTTCCTTGACCCAGTTCGGCTTGAGCACCACGCGGTCGTGGGGACGCACGTAGTCGTCCGGGAGGCCCAGCGCATCCAGCGCCTCGACGACGAGCGAGCGGACGGCGGCGGGATCGTCGTAATGCTCGACCCCGCGAAAGGCGGAAACGCGGGCGGGATCGGGTTGTGCGACAATGTTCACTCGTTTTCCAGCGCCAACAGGGCGACCCGGATTTTTTCACCGAACGCCTGCCGCGTAAAGTGCCGGAGGAATCGGTCGCGCAGCCCGGCCTCGTCGGTTCGGCCAATGAAACCGTTAAGCCTATCGGCGATCTGGCCGGGCGATTTCGTGTCCACGAGTCCCTCGTAACCGTCCGGAAACAGTTCCGGCAAAATGCGCCACCGCGTGGCGATGATCGGCAGGCCGTGCGCCATCGCCTCGACGAGGCTGACCGGATGTGCCTCGAACTCGTAGTACGACGCCAGCACGAATGCATCGGCCTGGGCGAACAGGTCGCGTTTTTTTGGCTCGTCGGCGAAGCCGTGGTAAACGACGAGCGGGCCGTGCGCATCGTTGAGTTCCGCTTGGCCAAGCCGTTCGTTGAACTCGGCTTCCTCGTCGGCGAGATAAAATTTGCCGGCGACGTCGAGCTGCACGCGCTTGGCCAAGCCGTTGGCCCGCAGCCGGGCGTTGACATCGGCGACGGCGTCGATGGCGTCGAACAATCCCTTGTCGCGGTAACAGAGGCTGAGGTAAAGCACGCGAAACGTCCCCGCTTGGCCAAGCGCTTGGGCGCGGGCGTGCTGCGCCGGTTGCAGCGTGGCGGCGTAGTCGGGGCACGGGTCGGGAGCGCAATTCGGCACGGTGACGATCCGGCGCGGCGAGAGCTTGGCGGCGTCCTCGTGATAATAGTCGCCCAGCACGATGCTCAGCGCGGGGCGGCCAAGCAGCAGGCGCGACACCCAGCGCTCCCAGCCGCGCGCTTCGGTCTCGAGCCAACCGCCGACGCCGGACGCTTGATAATGAAAAATGGTTCGCCGGAAAAACGGGCGGCAAAGCAGCATCACGATCCAGTCCCGGTAAACCGCGTTGCGCAGGCCGGGCGCAGGGACGAAATAAAAATGGTCCGCGCCGCGGCGCAGCCGCAGCCAAATGGCCTTGAGGCAGTAGCCAAGGAGCAAGCCAAGCTTGCGCGGGCTTGCGGAGGCGATGTCGTCGACATCCCGCGAGAGGCGGCTGTCGACGTGGAACACCTTGATCGACTCGTCGTCGCACAGCTCGTCGAGCAGTTGCTGCACCATGAAGCTTTGGCCGTGGAACGGCGGCGGGACATGGGCGAAGACGAGCAGTTTCATGAGGCGCCCTCGTCCGGCTTGGCCAACTGTTCGTAAACTTGGTTGTACTTGGCGGCCATCTCGCTGGCGGCCCAGCCGCGGACGCTTTCGCGAATCTCGGCCGGTGGCGCCGAGGTGAATTCGCCGTTGAGGATGGCGGCGATCCGGTCGCGCAGTCCGTCGATGCTGCCGGTGTCGTACAGCAATCCAGTCTTGCCGTCCGTCACGATATCGACATTGCCGCCGCTGCGGGCGGCGAGGGCGGGAATGCCCAGCGCGAGGGCTTCCATCAGCGACACACTGCACGGCTCGTTCTCCGAGGCGACGATGACGAAATGGCCGTCGCGCAGAGCGTCGGTGACGTGGTTCGTCACGCCCCGCAGCAGGACTGTTTCCTGCAGGCGGTGTTGCTCGATCGCGTCGCGCAACTCGGCGGCGAAGGCCTGCGAGTCGGCGTCGCCCTGCTCCGGTCCCCACAGGTGAAACTCGACGCGGGCCTTGAGTTCGGCGGGGAGCTTGGCCAAGGCGGCGATGGGGTGGTGCCAGCATTTCCAGCGGACGAGCGTGCCCATGCCGACGAGCCTGAGCTTGGCCGCCGGGTCGGCGCTTGGCCAAGCGTTGGCAGTAACCGGTTCCTTCAAAAACCGGTCGGCACTGCCGGAGAAAATAATGCTGCACCTGGGCGGCTCAACGGCGAGACCGTAATGCGCGGCCATGTTGGGGTTGAGCACCACGGTGGTCATCCAGTCGCGCCGGGCGGCCCAACGGTAAAGCCACGTGCGGTTGGCAAAGCTGTGGTTCGTGAACAGCACCCGCCGGCGGAGGAACAGCCCGGCCAGCAGCGCGACAACCAGCCCGCCGCGGGTATGTGCATGGATCACATCAAACGGCTCGCCCCGGAGCAGTTTGCGCAGGCTGAAGAACGCCAATGCGCTGGTGAAAAAGATGGAGAGGTGGCTCGGCGAATCGCTGGCGATGAAGCCGGTGCGCCGGTAGTCGAGCGACGGCGCGCGGGTCTCCTTGTAATCCCGGTGAACCCAGACCGTGTGGTCGATGCCGGCCGCCGGGCCAGCCTGGTGCAGGCAGCGGATCACCGAGAGAATGCCGCCGGCATCCTCGCGTTGGCCGACCAGGTGGAGGATTCTCATTCGAGCTCAAGCTGCTCTGGCGGCTCCTCACGCAGGCGATCCCGCAACATGTATTGGCAGGCGATCAGCAGCCCGGCCTGGAGGGAGAAGGTTTTCATTGCGTACTCGCTGTCGCCATGCAGAGCGATGAAAGCAACCACGTTGGCCATCCAGAGGCAGGACACGATACAGCTTACGCGGGAGAATTCATCGTCCACGCCGTGTTCGCGGAGATGAAAAATCACCTTGACGGCCACCACCGTCCCGGCGAGGAGGAACATCAGCATGAAGCAGGTGCCAACCAGGCCGGTGTTGACCATCAGCCCAATAAATCCGTTGTAAAAACGCCCCTGGTTGATGTGGTACGTGATCGCCGTGGGATCCCATTGCAGCGAGTGGTCGCCGAAACCGGACTGTCCGAATCCGCGCCCAACCCACAGGTATTTCGGGATCATCTTCAGCCCCTCCTCTGCCAGGACACGCCGGGTTTCCATCGTGCTCAGCCCGTCCAGCCGCGCATCGCGATGCACCGTGATGCCGGGCAGCACCGAGAGCGCCCGCTGCGCCGCGAGCGGCATGCGCTCCGCGAAGCCGTAGGAAATGGTCAAGCCCAAGGCCAACACCAAGATTCCCGCCATTGCGTTGCGCATCGTGATCAGCCTCTGTGTGAAAACCATGAAGGCCATGACAAGAACGATGATGACCACCGTGTAACGATGCCCGCTCAGCAGGCCGGCCCCCATGATGACCAGGCCGGCTGGAACCAGCCAGGCACCTTTTGCTGTCAGGAATTCACTGAGCTTGTTCTTGATGAGCAGCAACCAGAGAAAACCGATACTCACGAAGGCCAGCGACTGGTAGCGGTTGATCCCCATCTTCATGCGCTCCATCTCAAAGTTTCGCGCGTCTCCGGGTACCTCGAGGAAAAACAGGATGTTGAACAGTCCCGGCGCATTGGAGTAAATCACATCCGAGATCACCCACGTAGCTGAGAGCGCGCACTGGATGATGAACAGCTTCCGAATCTGCTCCTCCTTCAGGCGCACCATCATGAACAGCAGCGGAAAAATGGCGCAGGTGAGCTGCTGGAAATAAAACCGCCCGCCCATCTGCGAGCCGCCCATGGTGCGAAAGCCGACGCCGCGCTCCATCATCGTGAATACCAGCACGGCGCAGTAACCGGCCACGCCGAGCAGCATCCACTTGTGCTCCCCGATGGAGTCCCACAACTCGTCCCGGTATTGGCGGAATGAGAACACCAGCACGCAGCCGGTCCAGCCCAGGAGCGCCGCCGCCTCCCAAATAAACGGCCGCCCGGGAAAAAACGGCATGATCAGCGCCGTCGAGAAGGTCGCCACCGCGCAGGTCACCGACAGCGTCGCGTGGTACGGCATCAACATCAGCCAAGCCAGGCCGCCGAACGCGAACGCCGCAAAGAAAGCGTCGTCCGCCAGCATGTACCCGAACACGAGCACAAGCAGCATGATGACGCTGAAAACAATCAGCTTTTGCAGGCGCAGCGCGCCTTCCAACGAACCGGCGTTCACGGCGCGTGGTTATATCCGTTTTTCCGGATTGTGCAACCTTGCGGCTCCGCCCGTCACTCCGGGTTGATGGCCTCCATGCGGCGCTTCAGCTCCTCCCCCAGCGCGGATCGCTGCCCATCGGTGACCTTCCGGGGCACCGCCAGCGGTTCCCCGAACACCACGTCGCAACGCGTCAGCGGCCACGGCAGTTGAAAACGGTCCCAGCTATTGAAGCGAACCTTGCGCCGGGCCACGCATCCAAGCGGGACGATTGGCAGGCCGGTCACTTGGCCAAGCGACAGGATGCCCTGCTGAATCTCGTGAACCGGGCCGCGCGGGCCGTCCGGCGTGATGGCCAGATGCAGCCCGGCCTTGGCTTGCCGGGCCGATTCCAGCAACGCCTGGCTGCCTCTCCGGCTCGTCGAGCCACGGACCGGCGCGATGCCAAAGGTGTGCAACACCTCCACGGCGAACGCGCCGTCCCTGCTCGCGCTGACCATCGCCGCCACCTTCCGGCCGGTCCTCGGCCGAATGACATCGTGAACGGCAAACAACGCGTAAATGATCCGGTTATGCCACGCGCAGAGGATGAACGGCCGGCCGGCGGCGGCGTCCAGCACGCCGTGCGGATCCGAGAAATGAACGCGCCATGTGAACCGCAGCAACCGCAGAAGGACGTACAACACGCCCGCCACCAGCCGTTGGCCAAGCGATGCCTTGTTCGGGATGACGACCGGTCCGCTCACCGTGGGATCACCTCCCGCCCTTGAGCGCGGCACGAACCAACTCCTCGACCGACGCCTGCGGGCCGAGCATCGCTTGGGCGGCTTGGGCGGCTTTCTGCGCCTCGGCCGGCTTGGTGCCCAGCGCCTCGAGCGCCGCCGCCGTGTCGGCGATCGTCTTGTCGCCCGGCGCAGCCGCTGGGCCAAGCGCCGCCGCACCGCCCGCCGGGCCAAGCTTGTCCTTCAACTCAAGCACCATTCTCTCAGCGGTTTTTTTGCCAACCCCATTGATGCTTGAGAGCAATTTCACGTCGCCGGCACCGATCGCGCCCTTGAACGTCGCCACGTTCATGCCGCTCAGGACATTCAGCGCCAGCCTCGGCCCGATGCCGCTTACGCCTTGAATCAACTTGAACAATTCACGCTCGTCATCCGTGGCAAAGCCGTACAGCGTCTGCGAATCCTCACGCACAACGAGCTGCGTCTTGAGCGTCACCGCCTGGCCAAGCGGCGGCAGCTTCTCGAACGACGACAGCGGAATCAGCACCTCGTAGCCGATGCCGTTGACCTCGATCACCACCTGCGTCGGCAGCGCATCGGTGAGGGTTCCCTTCAAAAAAGTAATCATGCCCAAGCCTCGTTCCAACCGACACAGAGTCACACGGGATGGGGAGTTTCAAGTTTCAACTTTCAGCTTTCAGCAACTCTGTTTATCTGAGGGGGTCATGAAGGGTTGAAATTGGGGTTGGCGAG
>JACNJE010000133.1 GCA_014382705.1 Verrucomicrobiota bacterium
TGCTTGTGGTTGTTCAGGCAGGCGGTGGAACGCCCCTTCTCCTTAGCCCGGGCCAAAGCCGGCAGGAGCAGCCCCGCCAATATCGCGATGATGGCAATCACCACCAGCAATTCGATCAATGTGAAACCAAGCGCTTGGCCAAGCGCGCGATTGAGTCGAACAGGCTTCATGGGCAGCAGCATAGAAATCGTAAACCCGGATTGCAAACGACAAAAAAACAGCCCCACTAGGCCAAGCGTTAGTTGTAGTTGGAGTGCTTCGGCTTGGGGCCGGTGGGGGGCTTGATGCCGTGGGAAAGCATGACCTTGGTGATCGCCTCCACGGTCCGGAAGCACGGCTTGAAGTTTCCCGGCCGGTATCCCTCGGCGATCAACAGCGGCGTGCGCTTGTTGCGGTTGAGTGTGTTCCAAACCCCGATGTCGTGACCGACGCTGTCGAGATATTGCACGACTGCCGGGATGTTTTTGTAGGCGGCGCCGTGCATGGCGGTTTCACCGTTTTTGTCGACGGTATTGACCTTGGCCCCGAGTGAGACGAGGTACCGGACTGAGACAAGGCATTCGGCTTCGTTGCCGGCCTCCTCTTCGGGCGCTTGGCTTCCGATCCCCGCAGCCACCATGAGCGGTGTGGTCCCGTCCTGATTTGGCAGGAGGGGATCGGCCCCAAACTCGACGAGCAGTTTCATGTAGGCAAGGTCCGCGCGATCGGCTGCCATGAACAACGGCGTGGCTCCGATCTCGGATACCCGCGCTCCCCCGGCTTTGCGCCCGCGCTCCAGTTGAAAATTCACGTTGGCCCCGCGCTTTACCAGCTCGCGGGCGAACTGAAGGCTGTTGCGACGGCCGGATCCCTGTGGGGCGGGATCGCCCGCCGCACCCTCGCCGATGTCCGGCCGGCGAATCCATGTGAGCGCATGCAAAATGGAAAACCCGGTACGGACGTCGTTGGGCTTGGCCCCGGCGTCGAGCAATGCCACCGCCAAATCGAAGTGCCCGTTTTCCACCGCCAAAAGTAGCGGGCCGGTGCCGCGCTTGGGGAAATCCTGACTGTTGCTGCTCGGCCGCATGGCGTCGTTCACATTGGCTCCGTTGGCGAGCAGATAGTCGACAACCTCCGCTTGGCCTTCGCGGATGGCAAAATAAAACGCAGTGTATCCGGAACGCTCGAGCGGCAGATTGAAATCCGCACCAGCCTCGACCAGCCTGCGCATGACCCCGGTGTGGCCCTCGGCCGCAGCCCACATCAGTGCGGTTTGGCCATTGCGCTCCTTCGCATCGACTTTTGCTCCGGCGCGCAACAGGGCCTCGACGGCTTTAGGCCGGCCGGTTCGGGCCGCCGTCATAAGCGAAGTTTCTCCACCGTTGATGGATGAGTTGGGATCGGCCCCGTGATGGATCAACGCCTCGACGAGTGTTGCGTTTCCGTTAAGACAGGCCAAGTGCATCGGCGTGATGCCGTACCGATTTTCTGCAACGGCATCAGCCTTCTTTTTCAAAAGTAACGCACCCAGCTTGGCGTCATCGTGATAAGCCGCCCAATGCAACGCAGTCATGCCATCGACCTGACTGGCGTTGACGTCCGCTTGGCTTTTGAGGAGTTGCCGAATCCGCTTGGCGTCCTGTGCCTCGGCCGCGTCGGGAAGTGGCACCCCAGCGGCATGCCCCCACATCGGGAGGGCTAGGCTGAAAAACAGGATTCCCAGTGCGCGGATCATGGCACGACTATATGGCCAGCGTGTCGAACAGGCCGTCAATCTTGCCTGTGCTGTCGCCAAACTTGTCGAGTTTCACGCCCACCTTGTCGAGCAGCGTGAGGTGCAGGTTGGCCAACGGCGTCGGGTTGTCGTAGCGAATGTGGCGGTTGCCCCGGAGCCCGCCCGCCGCGCCCCCGGCCAATATGATCGGCAGGTTGGTGTGATCGTGAACGTTCGGGTTTCCGATGCCGCTTCCGTACAGGATCAACATATTGTCCAGCAGCGAGCCGTTGCCTTCCGGTGTGTTTTTAAGTTTCTCAAGATACTCGGCAAACAACGAAACGTGGAAAGCATTAATCTTGGCCATCAGCGCGACCTTCTCCGGGTTG
The DNA here is from genome assembly GCA_014382705.1 of Verrucomicrobiota bacterium. GTDB lineage: Bacteria > Verrucomicrobiota > Verrucomicrobiia > Limisphaerales > UBA1096 > UBA1096. The sequence continues at coordinate 2,083 of JACNJE010000133.1, forward strand.
TCGCCGTGATGGGAAAGCGGATGATGCGGATTCGGCACACCGATCTCCGGGTAAGAACGGTTGCTCGTTTCGCGCGCAATCTGGAACGTGACGATACGCGTGATGTCGGCCTGATAGGCGAGCAGTTGCAAATCGAACATCAAGCGGGCGTGGTCTGCGTAAGCCGCCGGCACACCCAGTGGCCGATCAAGATCCGGAAGTTTGTTGTCCTTGGCCTCGACCTCGGCCTGATCAATGCGCCGTTCGACTTCGCGGATCGAATCGAGATACTCCGACACCCGCGCGCGATCCGCAGCACCGAGACCGGCCTGCAGGCGTTTCATCTCCGCCGTGATTGAGTCCAAAAGACTGGCGCGTTTTTGCAGCGCCGCCCGGCGTTCAGCAGGCGTGCCGCCGTCTCCGAAAAGCATTTCAAAAACCAGCCGGGGATGCGCCTCCGCAGGCAGCGGCGTCGTGGGCGATGACCACGACAAATTATTGTGATACACACAGGCGTAACCGTTATCGCACTGACCAACCGTTTGCAGTAAATCCATCGCCAACTCCAATGACGGCAGGCGCGTCCACTGGCCGATCTGCTTGGCCGCCACCTGATCCGCCGTGGTGCCGAGATAATAGTCGGTGCTCTCGGTCACCTTGGCCTTGGCCGCGCTGAGAAAAGAGGAGTTCGACGTTGCATGCGACCCGGGATAAGCCGGTCGCAATTCCATGTTGGTGAACACCGACAGCTTGTCCTTCACCGGCGCGAGCGAATCGAGAATCGGCGACAGTGATTCGAGCGTGTGCTCACTGCGCGGCGTCCAGCGCGACTGGTCGCAACCCATTGGCATGAACACATAACCCAGCCGCTTCAACCCCTGCGCCGGCGTCTTGGCTGCTGCGGTCGCCGCGGGGATCATTGCATCGAGCAACGGCAACGCAAACGAAGCACCCATACCCTTGAGCAGGGTACGGCGAGAAATCGATTTTTTGGTGATGAAATTCATGGCTGTTCAGCGTGCGTTTTCATCCGAAACGGAATGCTCTTTGTAATGCCGAGAACGATGGAGGACAATCTAAAATCATCCGCCCGCGCCTCGGCCACGATCTGCCGCACCGCCGGTGCATCAACCGATTCCACGCCCCGGCCAAGCGCAAAGGTCATCAACTTTTCCGTGAGCGTGCCGACGAACAATTCCGGCCGGTTCAGCAAGCCTTGCTCCAGCTCCGCCACACCATCGAACGCCGCACCGTCCGGCAACCCACCCGAGGCATCAATGCGCGCGCCCAACTCAAATTCGCGCCAGCGCCCGATCGCATCAAAGTTCTCGAGCGCGAACCCGACCGGATCCATCCGGTCATGGCAACTGGCACAAGCGGCATTCTCCCGGTGCTTGGCCAAGCGCTCGCGCATCGGGAGGTCGGCTTCGACCTTGTTATCCTCCAGCGTCGGCACATCGGGCGGAGGCGGTGCGGGCGGAGTACCCAAGAAATTCTCCAACACCCAGTGGCCACGAATAACCGGTGAAGTGCGCGTCGCATATGACGTAACGGAAAGAATGCTGCCGTGCCGAAGCAACCCGCCGCGCAGATTCTCCGGCTTCAACGCCACGCGCCGGAAACGCGAACCGAACACATGCGGAATGTCGTAGTGCTTGGCCAAGCGCTCGTTCAAAAACGTGTAATCCGCCTTCAAAAACTCCACCACGCTGCGATCCTCGCGCAGGACGCTCTCAAAAAACAACTCGGTCTCACGACGAAACGCCCGGCGCAGGTTGTCATCAAAATCCGGGAACAAACGGAGGTCCGGCGTGATCGAATCGAGGTTGCGCAGATGCAGCCACTGGCTCGCGAAGTTGGTGACCAAGCTCGACGACCTCGGGTCAGCCAGCATCCGCCTCACCTGCTGCTCCAACACGGCGGGTTGATGCAACCGCTTGGCAATCGCCAAGTCGATCAACTCCTCGTCCGGTAAACTGCTCCAGAGAAAAAACGAAAGTCGGCTGGCCAAATCAACATCCCGAATTCGATACGCCTCATCCCCATCCGCAACCGGCGGTTTTTCAACCCGAAACAAAAACGAAGGATTCACGAGAATCGCCTCCAGCGCGGCGGCGATCCCGGCCTCGAACCCGGACGACTCGGCTGCGCCGTGATAAAACTGCATCGCCGAGGCCAAGTCGGCATCCGTCACCGCCCGGCGATAGGCCCGCTTCATCAGCCTCCCCAAAATATCCCGCGCTATGGCGTCCACTTTTTTCGAATCACTCGGCTGTACGAAAAAGATTTTTTTACGGCTCGGCGTTTGTCCGACTGCCCCTTCACCAAAAGGGCCGGTGATCGAGACCTGATAAACCGCCGGCGACTGGCGCGGATGCCGAAACACATTGAAGCGGGCCTCGGTCGGTTGCCGTTTGTTTTCCAGCAGCGAAACGGATCGCGCCGGAAAGGTCACCCCAACCTTGCGCGGGCCGGCCTTGATAAACGTGCGCGCGCTGAGATGCCTGTCGACATCGTCGTGGCTGCCGCTCATTGGCCGCTTGATGGTGAACTGTTTGACCCGTGCCCGGTCCAGCAGCAGATCCATCCGGTGAACCCCATTCACTCCCTCGACGTGTTCGTTGCGGTCGCGAGCCAAGCGCACCCGAACCTCGTACTCTCCATCACGCGGGAAGGTGTACGGCAAAAGCACGCCACCGCGTGTACCGACCGGCAGCCCTTCAATGTGTTTTTCCTGAGTAAAATCCGCCGGCAGCCGAAACGTAAACCCATCCGGCCGGCCAAGCGGCGTGCCCACAGCCAAGCGGCTGATTTTTTGGGCCGCAGTGATGTAGCGGTCAAGCAGACTCGGCGAAAGCGAGCCGACGGTGATGTTGTCGAAACCATGGCTCTCCTCGTCCTTGGGCAACAGCCGTTTGGCATCGATCTGCACGCCCAACAAATCGCGAATGGCGTTCTGATATTCCGTACGGGTCAACCGACGAAACGTCGCCACGTGCCCCGGATTCGGCGATCGCTTGGCCAAGCGATCGAGCGGCTTGGCCAAGGCCGAAACCGCCTGTGCGTACTCGGCCTCGCTTGGCCGGTTTTTGCGCTTGGCCGGCGGCATTTGCCGGGCCGCCAAACGCCGGATGACCTTCTCCCAAACCGCCGCGTTTTGGGTGACGTTCTCAGCCAACAGGTGCTCCAAGTTCAACTCGCCCTTGGCCGTGTCCCCATCGTGGCAATCAAGACAGTGCTGCTCCAAAAACGCCACCGGCGGCGGCTCCGATGAAGAAACGGAAACCACCAAACTGACCCACAAGATTGCGGATAAAACTTTCAAATAATTAGGCTACTGCCGGACGACAGACCAACTGCCGTCCGGTTGGATGTTCACCGTCACGCCGCCGATACTGGCCTGCGCGCGACCGTTTTTGTTTAGCTTGGTTTGGATCAACGCCGCAACCGTCCGGGGATGCACCCCCTCGTCGTACGGTCGTAGGACGGCCAGCCAAACCTGTTTTTTGCCCTCGCGAAGAATCGCCTTTCCGAACGTGCTGCGCAACTGTTGATAACCAAGATCCTGCGACGCCTTGTGGGCCACTTGGCCGAACTCCAGTTTTCGGTCGGGGTGCATGAACAGGAGCACCCGCTTGCGCTCAGTCTGCCACCATGCGTGGCTCATCGCAGGTGCATCGTACCAGTGCCGCTCGGCGTCCTCGCTGTCACCCAGATCGTTGAGCATCCAGTTTGGGGCGGCCTGGAAACCGTCGACGTCTGGCCCCGGCAGATACTCGTCGCGCACGACGAGATACCCTTCCCCGGTCAACACGGTTTGCCGCGTCCAGACGCTGTGCGCCCCGAAATAATTTCGATACGTAAACTGGCCAAACGAGTCGTCACCGTGGTTTTCCGCGCGCAACGATTCCCGAACGAGGATGCCGCCGCGATTGTAGTGCGGTCGATGGTAACGCGGTCGGGTGTACTCGTTCAAAAACATGCCCGCCCCGCTGCCGCGAAAATCGTACGACACGCGGGTGTACTCGTCGTTGGCGTCGAACTTCAAATCGAGCCCATCCAACACAACTGAGAGACTCGTCCCGGGCTGCACGTTCAACTGCAGGCTGCGACCGCCATTGCGACCGTCCTTCACAATACTCATCGCAACGGCCCGCTCCGCGCCACGAAGCTCGATTTGCTCCTCACCACGGTGTTCAGTCAATCTGAGCTGCTTCGGGATCTGATCCAACTTCGCGAGTGTGATGCTGCCCTTCGGGCCGGCTAAGCGCAGGTTTTGCAGACGGGTCGGCTTGTCGAATTTACCAAGATAAACCGAGCGCAGATGGTAGTCGTTGTTCAGATACCAATACCCGTCGACGTTGCCGTGGGCGTAGCCGTACTCCGGATCGTCCGCCCGGCGGAACAGTTTGATCGATTTGTCGTAGAACCAGTTTTTCGAGTCGGGTGCCTCGCGGCAGTTCAGACAAAATGGCAACGACAACGATGCGAGTTTCCAGACATCCTCCCGCTCACCACCCATCTTGCCGTCCTCCTCCTTGAACGGAAAAGCCATGTCCGGCGGCAGCACATTCAACAGGTCGTACGCCGCCTGCCCCCAGAACCGGTTGTTGTATTTGCCGGACGAGTGCAAAAACTTGGCACCGTCCACGCAGTACTCGTACAGCCGACCGGCCGCGTCGTCGCAGCAGTGCATGTAATTGTTGTTCCTGTCGTAAATGTAAAACGAGACGAACGGCTTGCCGCTCTCCCGCCCCGGCCCAAGATACAGCCGCTCCGGCGCGCGGTGTTTGAGCGGACTATAGTAGCCGATCTTCGCTTGGCCACGCGGCACCTTGGGCTCAATGCCGCGCTCGATGAACCACTGGTACCGCTCACGATACGCGGCCTCGTACTCCGGCGGCAGCGCTTGGCCAAGCGGAGGGCGCCCGCCGAACACCGCCTGCTCGGAGGCCCAAAGAAACTCCGGATCTTTGAACTCCTTGGCCAAGCGATACCACACATCGCCGTCGTTCACCCCCTCGGCCCCGCCGTAGTATTCACCGTTCCATGGGTCGAGATAAAGCTGCTCGCGCCCGGGCTTGATCCTGCCGCCCGAGTTCGGGTTCCCTCGGACTCCGCCACCGTGGATGTAATCGAGGTAACGCTTGGCCAAGGCGTGCAGCAGTTCGCGATCCTCTTCGAATTTGCCCATCCCCTTGGCCATGTCGATCCAGCCTTGGAGGAGCAACGGGCCGTAGGGATAATAGTTCGTCTCGGTTGTGTCGCCGTACTCGGTCAACTCGCGCCACAACGCATCCAGCCAACGCCGATGTTTTTTTAGCTCCGGCATGCCGGGAAAAACATTGAGCGCCACCGCCGGGCCGGCGTTCATCCCATAAGGGCGATTGTTCACGCTGCGCTCCAGCATGTTGTAGTCGTAACTCAGCGCCATGCTTTGCCTGAAAATTCGGTAAAACTTGGCCTTCTCAATTTCGCTGAGCCTCCCCTGCCGGACGAGTTCTTCGTAGATCCTCACGCGACCCGCCGCGCCCCAAGCCCGATGCCCGGGCAGCAGATTAAACTCGTCTCCCTCGCCTTTGCGGACCGCTTCGTCGTAGCGGTCGAGGATGCTCATGAAGTAACCGTGCAACACCTCGAGCGCGCCGCTCTCCTTGCGGCCTTCGTCGATGTAGCGCCGGAGCAACCGATCCCACTCCCAGCCACCGCGAAGAATCTGCGGGCGGCTCGCGCGGACCTGTTCGGCCATCGCCATGATTTCGAATTCAGAAAACCCGGAGTAGTCCGGATACGGATGCTTCGGCGTGAACGCCTTCTGAGCCGACACGGGTGTCCCCAGCAAAACCAGCCCCAGTAAAAGTAGAACGCGGTTCATTGCTTAACGGGTCACCGACCAGTTTCCTTTTTGGTTCACCACAACTCTCACATCGCCCACCGTCGCGATGTACTTCCCTTTTTTGCTGACTGACGTTGTGACCCCACGCACCACCGCCCCGGCTGGGGTGTCGAGCTTGTGCGGCACGAGTACGCTGAGAAATCGTTCAGTTCGCCCGGCCTTGATTGGGCGATAGGCGTAGGCGGTCGTGTTCAGGTCGAGATCCTGCGAGCAACGTTGGTTTATCGTGCCGAACACCATGTCCCGGTGGTCATGAATGTGGACAGCAACCCCCATCTTTTCCTTCTGCCACCAAGCCTGTGCAAAGGCCGGTGCGCCGAACCAGTTTTCATCCTGCCGGCCCAGCTTGCGATCCTCCTCCCGGGCCAAGTGCCAGACCGGCCCGGCGTGATACGCTTGGCCAAGCGCTTGGCCAACCTGATATTCGTCCGCCACGATCAGATACCCTTCCGTGGTTAAAACCGCCTTGCGAATCCACCGGCTTTTCGGCCCAAAATATTCAGCGAAACCAAACTGCCCGTAGGCGTCTCCGGTGTCATTGTTTTCCGCGCGGGCCAAGTCCGACAGATGCTTGGCCATGTACATGCGCCGGTAGTCGCGCTCGTCGCCTTTGCGATCAGGGTGCACCGGAAACTGGTGCCGTTTGTGAACCACTAGCAGTGCGTCCAGACTCTCGTTACCGCTGCCACCGCCGCGCAGGTCCGTCCCGGAATAGACGTTGTTGTACTTGCCCGATGAGTGGAGGAATTTGGCTCCGTTGAACGAGTACTCGTAAAGAAAACCGGAGACGTTGTCCAAGTGACTGTCTTTTTTGTCGTAAAGGAAAAACGCGGCGTACGGTTTGCCCGGCTCGACACCGTTATTCAGATAAATGCGCTCCTTGATTTTGTTTTTCAACTCACTGAGCAAGCCAACCTTCGCGTGCATTTTTGGAACCCGTGGCTCGATGCCGCGCTCAACAAACCAGGAGAACCGTTTGTTGTAGGCGTCGTGGTATTGCCTCGGCACTTGACCACTCGGCGGACGACCACCCAACGCGACCTGCTCGGCCGCCCAAAGGTACTCTGGGTTTTTGTAGTGCTGCGCCATGCGATACCAAAAGTGGGCATCACGACTGGAGGTCTCGACGTTGTAGTATCCGACGTCCCACGGATCGGCATAAACTTCGGACAGCTCCGTCCGTTGACGGATCCCGCAGTTAGGGCCGCCTCGCACGCCACTACCATGGACAAACTGCAGGCAGCGCCGGCCAATCGCATCGATCAGTTCTTTCTCCGACTCGAGCCGCCCGGTCGCCTCGGCGATATCGACCAGCCCGTGAAGGAAAATCGGGCCGTAGGGATAGTAGTTCCACTCCGTCCAGTCACCGAAGTCGGCCATATGATTCCATATTCGATCCAACCAAGCGCGGGCTTCCTTCGCCTGTGGTGCGTCGGGGAATAGCTTGATCCCCAACGCCACACCGCCGCCGTTACCGAACGAGTGATTGTCCGCATGCTGCGATCCGCTTTTGAAATTGAGAAACGTTGGACTGAGACTTTGGTGGACGATTACTTTCATCCTCGCTTGTTCCGCTACGGTCAGCATCTTTTGCCGAACAAGCTCCTCATAGATTCGCATTCGACTCGCCCCGCCCCAGCCGCCGTGGTAGCCGCCGCCATGATGATCCCGCTTGAGCGTGCGGCCGTCGGTGGCCTTTCGCTGCACTTTGTTGCCGCTATTGGTGGTGAAGAAAATGTAAAACAAGTCCCCCTCACCGCGCTGCTCACATCGCGCGTGCCAATCGAGAATCAACGCACGAAACACCGCCCGCAGGATTCGGATGGCGTTCTCGTCCTTTCGCCCCCCATCCACGTAACGCTGGCGCAACCGATCCCACTTCCACCATCCCCGGGAAAATGAATACCCCTCCAAACCGCCGAGCGCCCGCCGAAGGTCTTTCTCCAATTCACCCACGTTGGTGACGCCGAAGTAATCATGCCGCGGGTGTTCCGAAACAATCGACTCGTTTGTGGCCGGGATGGCCAGGGGCATCCCCATGCCCAGACAAATCATCAGCACCCAGTTGGTAAGTCTATTCATGGCTGGCTTGGGCGGCAAAGCCTACTCGAATGGCAGGCCAATCGCCAACCAATCCTGCTTGGCCAAGCGGTGGTTGGGGCGTACGGTCTGCGCCGACGAAATGGCACCCTTGACCAACGGGTGCGTTTGGTTTTCGCCATGGAAACGATTCAGGCCAATCTCGTGAAGGACGTCCGCCAGCGCGTGGCGGAGGTGGTGGTGGGGCAGGACACGGTCGTCGAGCGGCTGCTGATCGCGCTGTTCACCGGCGGGCACCTGCTGCTGCAGGGCGTGCCCGGCCTGGCCAAGACGCTTCTGGTGCAGACGATCTCCAACGCGATCGACCTGCGCTTCAGCCGGGTGCAGTTCACGATTGATTTACTGCCGTCGGACATCCTCGGCTCGGAGGTGCTCGACCAACGCAACAACGAGTTTACCACGCATCTTGGGCCGATCTTCACCAACCTGCTGCTCGCCGACGAGATCAACCGCGCCGCGCCCAAGGTGCAGAGCGCGCTTCTCGAGGCGATGCAGGAGCGCAAGGTCACCATCGGCAATAAGACGCACACCTTGCCCGCGCCGTTCCTCGTGATCGCCACGCAAAACCCGATCGAGCAGAGCGGCACGTTCGAGCTGCCGGAGGCGCAGCTTGACCGCTTCATGCTTAGCCACCGACTCGACTACCCGAGCTCCGACGAGGAGGAGGACGTGCTGCAGCGCAGCCTCTCGCTTGGCCTGCAGCGGACGGACGGCGGCGCAGTGCCGCGCACGGCGTTTGATTTGCTCGATAAACAACCGGTGGCCACCGTCGCCGATCTTGTCGGGATGATGGCCGCCGTGCAGGAGGTGCATGTGAGTGACGTGTTCCAAAAACACACCGTCGAGGTGGTGCGCCGCACGCGACGCCACCCGAGCATCGAGATCGGCGGCAGCCCGCGCGCCGGGCTGGCGATGATCCAGGCCGCCCGTGCCCGGGCGTTCATCCACGGCCGCGACTACGTCGTGCCGGAGGATCTGTACGCGCTGGCAGAGGACGTGTTGCTGCACCGCATCCGGCTCAAGTACGAGGCGCTGGCCGAGGGCGTCTCCGGGGTGAGCGTGCTGAAGGAAATTCTCTCCGAAGCCGGCTGACCGGTCCGCCGCTTGGCCAAGAGCATATGAAACCGCTCACCGGCAGCCTCGAATCGTGCGACGGACTGGACGGACGCCAGTTCGCCATCGCCGTCCGCCGTCTCGCCGACAGTCTGCAATACGGCACCGACGCATCGCCGTTCGTCGGCTCCGGCATCGAGTACGCGCAGAGCCGCCCGTACGAGGCCGGCGACCCGGTGAAACAGATCGACTGGCGCGTCACCGCCCGCATGGGCCGGCCGTTTATCAAGGAATACGAGGCGCCCAAGCAAATGCCGGTTTACCTGCTCATCGACACGTCCGGCTCGATGTGCGTCGCCTCGACCGACATGAGCAAATACGCTTGGGCAGTGCAGATCGCCGGTGGGCTGGCGTTTGCCGCGCTGGATCGCATGAGTCCGGTCGGCGTCGTCGGCTGCGGCGAACGCCCCCTCGACGCCCAGCCGAGCCTGTCGCGCCACCGCGTGTTTCTCTGGCTGCACCAGTTGCGGCATTATCGGTTCGACGAACAAACCACCTTCGCCGAAAAACTGGATCAACTCTCCGCCGTGCTCACCCACCGCGCAATGTTGATCGTGCTGAGCGACCTCCGCCAGCCAGGCGTCACCGGCCGACTCAAGCGACTCGCGCAAGAGCACGACTGCGTGGCGCTGCAACTCACCGACCCGGCCGAGCGCGGCCGGTTGCGCGCCGGGATTTTTCGCGGCGAGGAAGCCGAGACCGGCCAGACGTTTGTCGGCCACGGCTGGAGCCGTTGGTACCGCGACGACGACACCGCCGCCGAGCTGCGCCGGGGCGGCATCGACCATCTCGAGCTGCCAGTGAACGAGCCATTCCTGCACAAGCTTCGCGGCTTCCTCCGCAAACGCGACAACCTCGGGAGGGGCACCCGATGACCGACCGTCTGGCCAGAATCTTGTTTTTTAAGCGCGAATGGACGCGAAGAAACGCGAATGAAATAAAGTGTAGGGTGAGCGGGGAGGGGCGAGTTCCACCTCGCCCCAAAAATCATCGAACGCTCTCTCCCTCTCCCCAGCCCTCTCCCGCTGGGAGAGGGAGTCGAAGCATTCGCGCGAGCGTTGCGGAGTTCGGTTCTCCGCACCGCTTTGGAACACTCCCAAAAGCGGCAGGGACGGCCGCACTCCAAGACGCTCCCGCACCGCTCCGACGGCGCTTGGCCAGACTCGGACTCGTTGCCGCCGTCGCTCTCGCCGGCTTGGCCAAGCCGGCCGCCGCGCCGCCGGAGCCGGTGCAGACCGCCACGGAGGCCCGCCCCACCGCCGTCCTGCCCGGCGCGCAGCCCCCCGCCGCACCCGTCGGCGACAAATCCAAAATCATCGTCCGCATCCACGACACCTTCCCGCACGGCAGCGACCACCGGTACGACCTGCGCTACTTCGGCTTCGTGCCGGGCGAGTACGACTTGGCCAATTTCCTCCGCCACGCCAATGGAACGACGCCGACAAACCTGCAGCCGATCCCGGTGCGCATCCGGGGCATCCTGAAGGAGGATCACGACGGCAGGCTGATCGAGGAGGAGGCCGGCGACTTCACGCTGCCGGGCGGCTACACCGCCTGGCTGATCGGCATTGGCATCGTGTGGCTGCTCGCCGCTTGGCCGCTGTTCCTGCTGGGCCGCAAAAAGAAAACGCCGCTTGGCCAAGCGGAAGCCAACTCCGGCCCGGACTTGGCGGAACGACTGCGCCCCCTCGTCGAGCAAGCCGCCAACGGCACCCTCGACACCGACGGCCGGGCACGGCTCGAGCGCATGATTTTCTCCCACTGGCGCGAGCGGCTTGGACTGCCGGAGGATGGCGACGTGGCCGAACTGCACCACCAGCTCAAGGCGCACGCCGAGGCCGGCCCGCTGCTGCGCGGCCTTGAGGATTGGCTGCACCGCCCGCCCGGCACCGCCACCGTGGACATCCCCGCCCTGCTCGCGCCATACCGCCAGCCCACCGAATGACGTTCGCCCATCCAGTTGTGTTGCTTTTGCTGACCCTGCCGGTGCTGCTGTTGGTCTGGGAATGGCGGCGGCGCGGTACGGTGCTGGCCATGCCGTTCGATCACGCCGGGGCCAAGCGCGGCCGCTGGCTCGAGGGCATCGCCAAGCTGATGAATCTCGCCGCGCCGCTGCTGCTCGCCGTGGCTATCGTGCTGCTCGCCGGCCCGCAACGCCCGCTCAGCCAAGGCAACCAGCGCGTGCTCTCGAACATCGAGTTCGTGCTCGATGTCTCCGGCAGCATGACGGCGACGTTTGGCGACGGGCGGCGCAGCGACAAGGCGGTCGAGGCGCTGCAGGAATTTGTCGGCCACCGCGAGGGCGACGCCTTCGGCGTGACACTTTTCGGCACCGAGGTGCTGCACTGGGTGCCGCTCACGCAGGACCTCTCCGCGCTCAAGCATTCAGCGCCGTTCATGAAGCCGGAAGCCATGCCACCGTACATGGGCGGAACGCGCATCGGCCTCGCCTTGCGCTCGGTGTACCGCATCCTCGCTGGCCGGCCGGAGGGCGACCGGATGATCATCCTCATTTCCGACGGCATGAGCGCCGACCTGCGCGGACAGGGCGACAAGATCGCCGCCGACCTGCGCGGGGCCGACATCGTTCTGTACTACATTCACGTGGCCAGCGGCCAGCCGCAGCAGGAGGTGTACGACATCGCGGCGCGAACCGGCGGCGAGGCGTTCATCGCGGGTGATCCCGGGGCGCTGCAGTCGGTGTTCGAGCGGATCGACTCGATGCGCCCGGCCAAGTTCGAGCCGGAAGCGCCGATCCCGGCCGACAACTTCCGCCCGTTCGCCCTCGCCGGCCTGTCGCTGCTCGGCCTGCAGCTGCTCTCGCTCTTCGGCATCAGATTCACGCCATGGTGACCCCTATTAAAACGGGAGCGTACGCGGCCCGCGTGCGGTTTTTGGCGGCTCGCCAAAACAACCCGCGCCCGGCGAGCCGCCGGACGCCACACGCGAGCCGCGTGTGCTCCCCAAGCGGCTGGCATTTTTGGAGGGCGCCGCCAAAGCGGAGCGGCGACATTGTGAAACCGTAAACTGAAATTTGAAACTCTCATGAACCTTCCTGACATCACGACCGATGCGGCGGCGCTGGCCGTTTGGGTGGCGCTGGGCACCGGGGTGTTCGCTGTGCTGGCGGAAGCGTGGCACGCGCGCCGCACGCGACGGGTGTCCCGGCTGGCGTTCGGGCCGCTTGGCCAAGCGCGGCTGTGGACGCGTCTCGCGCCGCCGATGCGCGTGATCGCGCTGACCGCTTTGGCGTGGGGCCTGGTGACGCTGTTTTTCATCCGGCCGCGCGTGGCGAGCTTCGACAAAATCCCCGACGGCGGCTACCGGCATTTGGTCATCGCTTGGGATGTGTCGCCCAGCATGCAACTCGACGACGGCGGGTTCGATTCCGCCAAGCAAAAAAAACGGACGCGCGCCCAGCGCGGAGCCAAGGTGTTGCTGTCGCTCTTCGAGCGGATCGCGCTCGACCAGGTGCGGATCAGCATCGTCGCGTTTTTCACCGGGGCCAAGCCGGTTGTGGTGGACACGCACGACCTGAACGTCGTCAAGAACATCCTCAACGACCTGCCGCTCGACATGGCGTTCGATCCCGGTAAGACGAGTCTCATCGACGGCATCGAGGAATCGGTGCGCCTGGCCAAGGGCTGGGAACCGGGCAGCACCACGCTGCTGATCGTCAGCGACGGCGACACCGTGCCGGACACCGGCCTGCCGAAACTGCCGCCCTCGATCAACCGCGTGCTCATTGCCGGCGTGGGCGACCCGCGGCGCGGCGTGTTCATCGACGGCCACATGTCGCGGCAGAACGCCCGCGTACTGCGGCAGTTGGCCAAGCGCCTGGGCGGCGAGTACGTAGACGTTAACGACGTGCAAATCCCCACCGCGCAACTGGCCGAACTGGCCGGTGTGCGCAACCTCGTCGACCCCGGAGAACAGGGCCGGCGCGAGCTGGCTCTGGGCTGCGTGGCCACCGGCGCCGGGCTGCTGGCATTGCTGCCTGTCGGCCTTGCGTTCTTCGGTAGCCCGTGGCAGAGTGGACGAGTTCGTCGGTCAAAAAAGGCTTAATTACTGAGTAAAAGCATGAAAAAAAACCTTCTCATCTTCCTTTGGGCACTCACGCCCGTGGCGTTACTGGCCTACCACTTCGGCCCCGGCCAAGCGGGGATTGCGCGGGAGGAAGCCAGGAGCAGCATCCGGGCCGCGCTGGACTTCGAGGCCGGCGATCAGTGGCAACAGGCCATCGACGCCTACAATGACGCCCTTGCCTCCCTGCCGGATACCGAGTCGGCCAAGCGGCGGCAGTTGCAGCTCGCCCGCGCCAACGCCCGCATCCACGTCGGCGAACTGCCGGAAGCCATGCTTTCGATGCAGCATCTCCTCGATGAAACGGCCAAGGGCGACGACCGGGATTTGGAAAGCAAGGTTCGCTCCTCACTCGCCAGCGCGCAGTATTACACCGGCTGGCTGATGCGCCTCGAGCTGGCCGAGAAGAAGGAATGGACGGAGCCGCTCGAGAAGGCGCGGCAGAACTTCCGGCTGCTCGCCGAGCAAACCGCCAAGACCGATGCCAAGGCGTCGGAGGATCACCAGAAAAACCTCGAGGCCGTCGTGCGGCTCGCCCGCATGGACTTGTCCGAGGTGCAGGCACTCCCCCTGCCAAAGAAATGTCAGGGCAACAAAAACGTCTGCTCCAAATGCCGCGGCCAAAAGAAGAGCAACAAGCCGAAGGACATGAAAAAGAAGGAGGATGCCCGCGGCGCCAGCGTCGGCAAACGCCCCGACGGCAAAGGCTCCTGATCGCTGGGACGCACAATCGAATTTCGCACCCAAGCAGCCGGCGTGAGTCGGCTCTTTTTTACTCCAAAGGAACTCACGAGATGATTCGCCGCTTCACCCTTCTTGCGCTTGGCCTCGGCCTGCTGCCGTTCGCCGCGCTTGGCCAAGCGCCCGCCAAGCCAACCCGGGCAACCGTCGTCACGCCCGCTGTCAGGGTGAAGCCGGGCGTGCCCGCGAAACCGATACGCGCCCTCCCGGCGAAGGCACCCCAGCCAACGGCCACTCCCGACCGTGGTGACCCACCGCCGCCACTCAAGGCGGCCAAGCCGGAGACGCCGCAGGAAAAACTGCACGCCGCGTTGACGGCGGTGAAGTTTGACCGCACGCCGGACGGCATCCTCGACGCGCTCGACGCGTTGACAAAAAAAACCGAACCACAAAAGGAAAAGGCCGAGGCGGCGGCGGAGCGGTTCCGGCTGCTCGCCAATGCCGGAATTTGGGGGGAATTGGGCGAACTCATCCGGTCGCTGCCGTTCGACGGCTCCGCCGAGAAGGCGTACCGCCACCTCATCACCGCCCTGCTCCGACCGCCCTCAACCCGTCCCGCGCCCACGATGCCGAGCGGCATGCCGGCCATGCCGGTCGGTGCCCCGGTGCCACCGAAACCCACCAACAAGCCGCGCCCGATGCTCACGCAGGAGGATTTTGTCGAGATTTTGAAACTGGCCCCGGCCGAGCCCAACGAGACCGATGTCGCCGCGCTGGGCAATCTGCTGCGTGGCGTGGGCCAGCCGAATTTGTCGCGCCTGGCCGAACGGCTCGAGGCCGGCGTCGGCCAGTTCGGCGGCGACACGCCGGACGGCCGCAAGCGCGCCGCGCAACTGCTGCAGCCGTTGGCGAACAAATCCCAAGCCCGGATCGCGCTGAAGTTTGTGCCGGAGAGCGATGACGATTGGGCGCTCGAGATGCGGGCCAAGCTGCTCACCGAGGTTTGGCTCAGCAAACCCAGCCCCGCCAACTTGTCCGCCGCGTGGCAGGCCAACGAAAAACTGATCGCCACCATCGACGACGACGCCAAGCGGCTCGACGGCATCAAGCGCGGCTTCACGCTCGTCGCGAAACTGCCCAAGACGACAGCCGACGACTGGATGAGCCGGCAATTCCGCGAGGGCGGCTCCGGGCTGAAACTGATCCAGCTCGTGCAGTCCGACGTGCAGCGCAATATTCGCAGCACCAACTTCACCGCGCGTGGCGAAAACCTGCGCAGCCTCAAGCAGATCGTCGGCGCGCTGCTTGCCGAAGCCGGCAGCGACTTGGCCAAGTGGCAACTCCCGCTGACCATCGCCGCCGAGGCGTGGCTCATCGAGGCCGAAAACACGGTGAACAATTTCCGCCCCACCCTCAACCGCAGCAACCCGATGGTCTACAATCCAGTTTACGAGCAGCAACGGATGTTGGCCCAGCAGAATTCCAGCCGCTACAAGCCACTTCAACCGGCCATCCTTCTTGAGCACGCCCCCGGCGACGCGTGGCTCGCCGCCCTGCCGGGAAGCCGCCGCGCCCGTGCCATGGCGGCGCTTGCCGAGACGCTGCTCAAGGCCCGGAAAATCGTCGAGGCCCTCGCCGCGATCGAGCGCTTGGCCAAGCACGACCCGAGAATAGCCAACTTGATTGCCAACACACTTTTGTCCTCCTGGGCGCAGGCCCGTAACCCCAACCGCGGCGCGCCGCCGCGCATGTCCAATATCGGCATGCCGATGTACATCCCGTCACGGCCAAGCGGCACGCCCCTCACCCGCGCCAAGCAGAAACGCAACCTTCGCGAGCTGGGCGAAATCCTCGTGCGCCTGGCCAAGCTGCCAATCGATCCGCCCAAGCCGCAGGCTGTCGTCGCCGCGTTCGAGGGCGCGCACAGTTTCGCCGAGGTGTACAAGCTCGACGACATTCGCGCGGTGTTCGGCGAGCCGGAAAAAATGCCGGTTGAGTCGCTGGCCACGCTGGTGAACTCGATGCGCCAGCGCCTGGCCACCTCATGGCGCGCGCCGCAGGTTCAGCAACAGGCCGGCACCAAGCGCGGTGATTCGCAGATCAACGCCGAGGTGCTTGCCGGTTACGACACGCTGCTGGCGCTGCTCGACGCCGGGCTTGCAGCCAAGCCGGATGTTTGGCAACTCCGGCTGCAGCAGGCCGCCGCGAACTTCGACCTCGCCGAGTACCAGTACGGCAACAAGGCCGATCTCGACGTGTACGTGAAGCACCGCGAGGCGGCGTTCGACGGCTTCAGCGAGGCCGCCGCGCTGTACACGCTGCAAACCGCCGCCGCCGCCGACAAGCCCAGCGCGCTCGTCTTTCAGCTTTGGTTCAACGCCAACCTCGGCGCGAGCGACCTGTCGTACGTCACCCGGCAGCAGATCCCGGAGATCGGCAACCTGCAGAAAATCCGTGACGCCATCCTCGTGCTGCCGGACTCGGAGGGTCACCTGAAGGCGTTCGGCGAGTCGGTGACCAACACGTCGCGCCAGCTCACGCCGGAGTTGAAGCCGCGCTACCTCCGCGCCTCGCTCGCCGTGCTCGAGGGTCATCCCGCCGGCGAGCCGGCCCGCGAACTGGTGCAGCATTACGACGATTTGCTCGACGAGGTGGAACTGGTCGCGCGCATTGACGGCAGCGACGCGATCGGCCACACGGTGCCGTTCGGGCTGTTCATCGGCCTGCGGCACACGAGCGACATCGAGCGCGAGGCCGGCGGCTTTTCGCGCTACCTCGTCGGCGGCAGCAGCACCGGCACGCCGTATTTTTACCCGCGCTACCCCGGCCAGCGGCAGGCG
This sequence comes from Verrucomicrobiota bacterium, assembly GCA_014382705.1. Lineage (GTDB taxonomy): Bacteria > Verrucomicrobiota > Verrucomicrobiia > Limisphaerales > UBA1096 > UBA1096. The sequence goes on from JACNJE010000133.1 coordinate 18,775, forward strand.
CCGCGAGACGATCTCGAGGAGCATCTCGGCGAAAAACTCGGTGAGAATTTCGAGGTGCAGTCGATCACGTTTCACGACAACAAAATCCAGTCGCGCACCGTCGGCCAGCCGGGCTGGCGCGAGACGCCGCTGGCCTACGTGCTGCTCAAGGCAATGGACGCCTCGGTCGACCGCATCCCGGAACTGCAGATGGATCTCGATTTTTACGACTCGCTTGGCCCAGTGCTGTTGCCGGTGACCACCGCGACGCAGATTGTCGATGCCCGCCCTGTGGCCGCCCCCGCCCGGCCGGTGGACAAGCTGGAACTGACGCAGACGCTCGACGCCCGCCTCGCCGGTGAAAACGCGGAACTGACGCTCGAGCTGCACGCCACCGGCAAGGGGTTGACGCCGTCGCTCGACAAGCTCGTCGCGCTCGACATTCCCGGATTCGACATCGCCAAGACCGACGATCAAGGATTGTCGGTCGCGCGGGTCGAGTCGGGCGCGTCGGGCGTCAACGCCGTGAGCGAACGCACTTGGCTGCTCACGCTCAAGCCAAGCGGCGACGCCGGCGACTCGCTCGCGTTCAAGTTTCCGCAACCGACCGGCTTGGTGGCCAAGACCGTTTTCAAGCAATTCAGCGACGCCGACCTCGTGGAGGTGGAGAGCGAACTGGCGCTGGCCGGGCTGGTGCTGAATCCGCCGCCGGTTTGGCCGTGGATCGCTGGTGGCGCGGTGACACTGCTGCTTGGCCTTGGCGCGTGGCGCGTGGCCAAGCGCGACGATGGCCAGATTGCAACACCGGTTTACCGGGTGCCGGAGGAGTGCACGCCGTTCGCCGTCATCGATCTGCTGCAACGCATCGATGCCGCCCCGCCGAAGTCGCTGGCGGCCTCCCATCGCGACCAGCTGCAGGGCACCATTCGTGAACTCGAGCAAATCCACTTTGCGCCCGGCGCCACGCAGGCCAACGGCCACGGTGACTTGCAGGCCATCGCCCACGACTGGGTCGGCAAGGTGAGCTGACCGCCGCCGATGCCTCCAACGCGCATCCTGCTCATCGCCAACCCAGAGGCCGGGCGGCACCGGGGGGAGCGCCGGTTGGCCGAGGCGCAGGCCCAACTCGGGGCGCTTGGCCAAGTGGTGACCCCCGCGCTGACTGAATCCCCCGGGCACGGCTCCCGCTTGGCCAAGGCAAACGCCCCCGACTTCGAGATCGTCGCCGCGCTGGGCGGCGACGGCACGGTCAACGAGGTGGCCAACGGACTGATGGCCGTCGAGCCGGGCGAGCGCCCCGCCCTCGCCGTGCTGCCGGTCGGCACTGGCAACGACGTTGCCCTGACCTTCGGCTTGGCCAAGTTCGGGACGGCCCTCGCCGCCTTGGCCAACGGCAACACCCGGACGCTCGACATCGTCCGCGTGCAATTGGTGCGGGACGGGGAACCGATCACGCGGCACGCGCTGCTTTTTGCCGCCGCCGGGTTCGCCGCCGAGGTAATCCGCAAAACCGGGCCGTGCGTGAAGCGATTTTTTGGGCGGCGATTCAGTTATTCAGTCGGGCTGTTCCGCGCGCTGGCCGGCTATCGCGCGCCGGAGTTTTCGGTGCAGTGGGACGGCGGCAAACGGTCGGGCCGGATGTTTCAGGTCTGCGCCGGCAACACCGAGTTTGCTGCGGGCGGCGTGATGCGCGTCTCCCCCGGCGCGCGGCCGGACGACGGCCTGCTCAACATCAGCCTGGTGGACGCGCTGGGCCGGCTGCAGATCGTGCGGCGGTTCCCCAGCATCCTCAGCGGAAGTTACGTCGAGGACGAACGCGTCGACTACTTCACCGGAAAACGCCTCGAGATCGATGCCAAGCCAACGGCCGAACTTCAGGCCGACGGCGACATCATCGGCACCACCCCCGCCACGATCGAGCTGCTGCCGGGCGCGCTGCGCCTGGTCGTGCCACCGCAAAACTCATAATTGCCTTTGCCGTCCCGTTTGATAGCCTGACGCCATGCGAGCGTTCACGGCTGTGGTTGAAAAATGTCAGGAAACCGGTTTTTTCGTGGGATACGTGCCCGGATTTCCCGGTGCACACACCCAAGGCGAAACCTTGGATGAACTGCAAAGTAACCTTCAGGAAGTCATCGCCATGCTTTTGGAGGATGGAGAACCTCGGCTGAACACGGAATTTGTGGGTACGCAAACCGTAAGCGTATAACCCAAATGTCCCGCATCCCCATCCTGAAACCACGAGAGGTGATGCGGATGTTGAACAACCTCGGATTTTCACAAGTTCGCCAACGGGGTTCCCACTGTCAGTTTCGACACGCTGACGGCAGACAAACGACTGTGCCAAATCACAAGGGCCGGGATATTTTCCCCGTTTTTGCTTCGTCAGGTTTCAAAAGATATTAACCTGACAATCGAGAAGTTTATCGAAAGCCGTTGACCGCATTTGGCGGTCTCACGGGCCGCCGCCGCCGCTGGTGATGACCTGGAAGGTCGGCTTGACGATGGGAAGCGGGTTGACGCGGCCGAGGTTGTTGAGCCAGTTCCGCCCGCCGGCCTGGCCCTGCAACGCCGCCGCCCCCGGGCCGCCGAGCATCGACTCAATGCTGAGCGAAGTCGCGTTGTGAATCTGGCCCAGCTGCATCTGCCGCTCCTCGACGGACAGGCCGGTGTTCATGCGGATCTCCCTCGCAAGCTCCTCGGCGCTGCCCTTCATCTCGTACACCTGCGCGGAGATGTTTTCCCCCAGCCCCTGCCGCTCGGCGATCTTGTGGATCGACTTGTAGTCGTAGTCGACATGGCGCATGTAATCCTGATAACGGTCGTCGCCCAGCGAGGTGCGAATCTGCTCGTTCATCTCCCACTCGGCGAGTTGGCGTACCTCGGCGTCGGCAGGTGAGATGCTCGAGCCGGGCACCGTGCCATACTCTTCGTCGAACCCCTTGCGCGCCGTGAAGATGTCGCGGAACTCCTCCTCACTCGGATCGAACCCATCCATCTGCAGTCTCATGTTTGCCGCCGTGGGCGACTTGCGCAGATCGTACTCCGTTTTCTGCTCGGGGGTCAGCATCGTGGCGATACGGGTGTCGCGCTCCTGCCGCAACTGGCGGATTTCGGCCATGTCCTGCGCGTCGCTCGCGCCTTGGGCCATTTTCCGGAGCAGCTCGCTGCCGAACTCCTGCTCGAGGCTGTTCAACTCAGCCTTGGTCTCCTCCGGGATGAAATCCATCGCGTAGCCGCTCTTGGCCTTCGATCGGGCGCGAGCCAACGGGCCGGGCCGGTTGATGGCCGTCACGCCCTCCGCTCCGAACAACTCGCCGAGCAGTTGGTTTTTCTCATGGTCGAGCTTCGCCATCTGCGAGCGCGTGGCGCCGGACGGCTGGGAGAGGGTGCTGGGATGGCCGGTTTTCCAAAAATCCTTCCGAGCGGGGGCCTTGGTCAAGATTTCGGCCTTGCGCTGGTCGTACGCTTTGTCGAGATCCTGCTTCACGAGGTCGCGGATGGTTTCCTCCGGGCAGCCGATCCGGCGCAGGTTCTCGACATAGGTCTGGTAGTCGTCGGCCTCGACCTGGCTCCAGTGAAACGGCTCGACCTCGCGCACGACCCGCTCGACCGGCGCCGCTTGGCCAAGCGCTTGGCTTGGTGCGGCAGCAACCGGAAACTGCTGGCTTGATCCCGTTGACGGCTGCCGGTCGGTGGACAGCCAAAACAGGCCAACGAGGCAAACCAGATTTGCCACGACCGAAATCAACAATAGCCGCTGGAGTTTCATCAAACAGGAACGAAAATAACCATCACCGACGGGTGATGCAACTCATTGAAACAACGCCGCTTGGCCAAAGTTGCGCTTGGCTTGAGGGAGGCGCGATCGCCCGCTTGGCCACGCGCTTGGGTTATTCTTTCGTTGGGGCGGATCGCTTGAGGTAGCGGAAAAAGTCCGAGTCGGTGGAGAAAATTAGAGTGTCATCCTTGGACAGCGTGGATTCCAGAGTTTCCATAGTCTTGAGGAACTCGTAAAACTCACGGGCCTCGGCATTTTGGTCGAATGCCTCGGCATAGATGGCCACCGCCTTGGCATCGGCCTCACCCATAATCTGTTGCTTCCCAAGATAGGCCTTTGACGTGATTTCTTTTAACTCCTTCTGCTGCAATCCCTTGATATTTTCGGCCTCGGCGGCGCCCTCGGCACGAAATGTGGCGGAAATCCGGGAACGCTCTGAAATCATGCGATCAAAAATTGTCTTCTGAACATCCGGATTGTAGTTAATCCGCTTGAAGCGGAAATCCAGCAACTTGATGCCTAACTGCAACAGGTTTTTGTTAGCGTCTTCTATCACCAACTGTGCCAGCTTCGAGCGGCCATGCGTGAACATCACTAACTGGGAACCGTCGTCCAGCACCTGATCATCAGCGACAACGCTCTCCCGTTGATGGGAACGGACGACCTCCACGAGATCGTTCGCCGCGATGACATTACGCACGGCACCGTCGAGTATGCCATTGAGTCTCAACTTGGCAAAATCCACGTCTCCTAAATTTTTGTAGAAGATCTTGGCGTCCACGATACGCCATCGTGCGTAAGTGTCGATGTAGATGAACTTCTTTTCCTTGGTACTCACCTCGTTGGGCTTGCCGTCCCACTCGAGGTAGCGTTTATCAAACGAACGAACCTTATCTACAAACGGCACACGAAAATAATAACCAGCTTGGCTTGGTTTTTCCTCTCCATCTTTGGTCTCAGGGGCATTGATTGGTTCGCGTACCGTTTTGCCAAACCTCGTCACAAAAACTTGTTCTGTTTCATCGACGATATAAATCGACGAGAAAAATGTGATAACCGCGATGAATATCCCGATTCCGAAAAAAGTTGGAATAAGTTGCTTAAACATCATTTGGCCTCCTGATTCAAGTTTAACAGCGGAAGCAGCCCCTTGGCATCTTCATCCATGATGATCTTGCGGGGCCCCTGATCCACGACAAACCCTCCCTCGCCGTCATCTCTCTGTTGCGTGGCAAGAACCTTGCCGATGGTCTCAAGGTAGATTCGTTTTCGGGTGATCTCGGGCGCCTTTTGGTAGGCGCTGAAAACCTGCTTGAACAGGTCCGCGTCACCTTGGGCGTTATTTTCGCGCTCAATGGCATACCCCTCGGCATCTAAAATTGTTCTCTTGGCTTCGCCTATAGCTTTGTAAATGACCGTGTTTTTCTCTGCCTCGGCCTTGTTGATCATCGAGGATTTTTCCTGCTGGGCCTTGTTGACATCGTTCCATGATTCCTTGACAGACTCAGGCGGATAGACGTCCTGCAGGATTACCTGGGTAATCATGATCCCCAGTTCGTACTTGTTGACCATTTCCTGTAACGTCTTCTTCACCTCATCCTGAATTTCGGTGCGCCCCACGGTGAGCACCTCGTTGATCGTACGATCCCCCACCACTTCACGCATCACCGCCTCGTTCATGTCTTGAAATGTGTCTTCCGCATTAAGCACTTTGAAAAGATAATTGTATGCCTTTTCAACCCTGTACTGCGTGAACCACTGGACATCGGCGATGTTGAGGTCGCCAGTGACGATCTGGGCTGCCGCCCTCTGGGCAGGGGTGCGTGACCTCGCGGACGTTTCGTCGAACCCGAACATTGCCTTGCGCAACTCAGTAACCTTGACCTTTGTCACCCGGTCGATGCCAAACGGCCAGTTGAATTTCAAGCCCTCCTCCACGACCGGGTTGCCGATGTACCTGCCCAGTCTCAGCACGATAGCATGCTCGCCGGGGTTGATCTTGTAAAAACTGCTCATTACCCCGAAGCCGACCAGCAGCACCACCACCCCACCAACGATTAATTTGTTAACGGCAGCCGGGTTGATTCGTATCTCGTTTGGAAAATCAGCCATGACTCAAAGAGGCCGAGTCTGCTGGGAGCCATTGCTGGTGGCGAGTTTATTCGCTCTTGCGACCAAAAACCTGCGAAGCCCCCAAGCCGATGAGGAAAATCGACAGCGTGCCGATGATCGAGGTCATGTGCGCGTGGAACGGGCTGCGCAGCCACTCGAGGTCGCCGGTGAACTCCGGCGAAAACGTCAGCCACAGGATCACCAGCAGGCCCACGACCGCGCCGAGGACGGCCCCGGCGTTGTTGGCACGACGGCTGATAAAGCCCAGCAGGAACAGCCCCAGCATGCCGCCGGCGAACACGCCGCTGAGCTTCCACCATACGTCGAGGATGCCCTGCACGTCGATCAGCGCCAGCGCCACGCCGGTGCCGATGACCCCCCAGACAACGGTCATCACCCGGAGAAACAGCAGGCTTTGCGCCTCGTCGGCACCCGGCTTGGCCCAGCGCCGGTAAAAATCCTGCAGCGCGATGGTCGAGGAACTGTTCAGGCTCGTGTCGATGCTGCTCATCGCGGCGGCGAACAGCGCAGCAATCAGCAACCCGGCCAAGCCGGCGGGGATTTTGTTCGCGATGAAATGCGGCAGCACCTTGTCGCCGTACTGGTTTGGCGCCAACTCCTCGGCCAAGCGCTTGGCCTCGGCGAGCGCCTCCGGCGACCCCTTGGCCAAGCCTAAGTCCTCCACCACCATCTCATTTGCCTTGGCCAATTTCACTTCCTGTAACAGGTCGGGTTTGGCCTCGTAGTAGGAAAAGAGGATGGCCCCGATGAAAAAGAACATCAGCGCCACCGGCATGTACATCAGCGCCCCCATCCAGACGGAACGACCGGCCGCCTTCTCTGAATCGGCGGCGTGGTAGCGTTGCACGAAATTCTGGTCGATGCCGAAGTTGGTGAGGTTCATCACGATGCCGTACGCGAGCATGACCCAGAAGGTGGATTGTGCAAACGGCTTCACCGGCGCGAGACTGGCACCGAAATCCCCGAAGCTGAACTTGCCGGCCTCGCCGGCCAGTCGAAGCGCCTCCCCCGGCCCCTCCGGCATGCCGGTGAGGATCAGCACGACCACCACGATAGCCCCCAGCGTGAGGATCACGCTCTGGATGGCGTCGGTCCAGATCACCGCCTCGATGCCGCCGAGCAGCGTGTACAGTGTCACGGCGAAGCCGGAGACGAGAATGATCGCCGCGATGTCCCAGCCGGTCAGCGCGTGCAGCCCCATCGCCACGCCAAACATGATCGTCCCCACCCGTGACACCTGCGTCAGCAGATAGCAGACCACCGCATACACCCGCGCCCAGGCACCGAAGCGGGTCTCCAAATGCTCGTAGGCCGACAGCCCGGCGTGCCGGCGGTAAAATGGCACGAACCACTTCACCGCGATGAACGCCGCGATCGGCAGTGACAAACTGAAAACGAACCCGTTCCAGTTGGTGCCATAAGCCTGTCCAGGCACGCCGATAAACGTGTTGCTGCTCAGGTAGGTGCCAAAGACCGACAGGCCGACCACCCAGCCCGGCAACGAACGGTTGGCCACGGTGAACCCATCCACCGTGCCGCTGCGCTTGCGAAAGTAGAATCCTGCCCCGATTAAAACCGCGAAGTAGACAAACAGGACAACGACATCCGCTGTTCGCAACGCAGCCAGCATCATCGGTTGCGGCTGGCAGCGGCGTGGTCCGGCTGCGGCGTGGCGCCGGTGGCGACGTCCCGTTTCCACGCCTCCAGCGCAGCCGCCATGCGCTTGGCCCGGGCGGGATGCCGCTTGGCCAAGTCGATCGACTCGCCGGGGTCGTCATCGAGGTTGAACAGCCCGCCCTTGTTGCCGACCACGAATTTCCATGGACCGTCGCGGTGCGCCTGGCCTTTCCAGAAAAACCGCCGTTGGCCAAGCGATCCGCCATCGAGCAGCACCGGCCGCAAGCTCACACCATCCAGCGCGTGCCCCTTGGGTGCCTCGACCCCGGCCAAGTCGAGCATCGTCGGCATGAGGTCGAGCGAGATGACCATCTCGTCGCTCACCTGCCCCGGCGCAATCCGGCCCGGCCACCAGGCGATGCCCGGCACACGGTGGCCGCCCTCCCACACCGAGCCTTTTCGGCCGCGCAACGGGAAGCGGTATCCCTCCGGGCCGCCCATGTAAGCATGGCCGTTGTCGGAGCAGAAAATCACAAGCGTGTTTTTCTCCAGCTTCAGCTCGACCAACTTGTCGAGCACCTGCCCGACGCATTCGTCCATCGCGCTCATCATCTGCACGAAGGCTTCCTCGACCGGGGTTTTCTTTTTGCTGCGATCCTTTTTCGGGCCGCGTTCGATCGGGCTGTCCGGCCCCTGGAACGGCGAGTGCACCGCCTCATGCGCGACGTACAGGCAGAACGGCCGCGCCTTGTTTTCGTCGATGAATCGCAGTGCGTGCTTTGTGATGAGGTGCGTCGAGTAGCCCTCCTCCTCGGCCGTTTCCAGGCCGTCCCACCAGTCGTACACCTCCATCCGGTCGTAGTGCGACCGGTAGTCGATGTTGCCGCTGATGAATCCGCGAAACTCCGCGAAGCCGTGGTGCATCGGGTTGAACTTCTTTTTGTAGCCGAGATGCCACTTGCCAAAAATGGCCGACGAGTAGCCGGCCTTGGCCAGCAGCTTCGGGAACGTCCGCTCGCCGGGCCACAGGCCGCGGTGATGATCCGGCACCTTCGGGTCGGCGTTGATGACCGACGGCACGCCGGCGCGCTCCTGATAACGGCCGGTGAGCAACCCGGCGCGCGTCGGGCTGCACACGACGCCGCTCGAATGGTAGTCGGTGAAGCGCATCCCCTCGCGCGCCATGCGGTCGAGGTGCGGCGTTCGGAGCCAGCCGCCGTAGGCACTCGTCGCGTTGTAACCCATGTCGTCCGCCATGATGATGACGAAGTTCGGCTTGGCGGCACCGGCGCACCACGCCGCGGCCAAGGCAGTGATGAGACAAAGAGAGGTTTTCATTTCAAATCAATTTCGACCCTGCCCGGCAAGGAAGCGAATCAAATCGCGCAACTGCCCGCGCTTCAAGCCCGCGGTGAGCCCGGCCGTCATGGCGCTGCCCAGCTGCTCCTGCGAGCGGATGGTGTCGCGCGGGATCCGGATCGTTCCCGGCTGGCTGAGCGGCCGCAGGAACACGTCGTCCGAGCGCGACCGCTGCTCGTAGCCCGCGTGCACATCGCCGGCTTTCGTGGTCACCCGCGTCAGGCTGTATCCCTCCTTCACGTGGCGGCCCGGCCAAAGCACCTCCTCAATGATCCGCTGCGTGCTGAGCGTGTTGCCGATCGTGTCAAGAGCCGGCCCGATGAACGGGACGCCGCCATTCGTCGCCGGGCCGATCCGATGGCACACCGCGCAGCCGACGGCCTGAAACAGCCGGTGACCGTTCGCGGCGTCGCCCATTGCCGACTCGCGGGCCAACACCGCGACAAACTCCGCGCTGTACGGCGGCACACTGTTTTTGATGCCGGCCACCTGGCTCAGGTAATCGATCAACGCCGCCTCACCGCTGCCCAACGACTGCAGCTTGGCCAAGGCCGCCGCCGCCGCTGCCGGGCCAACGTTGCGCTTGGCCAAGGCGGCCCTCAGCGCTGCGCCGCCACCCTCACGGTTCAAAAACGGGGAAAGCACCCCGGTCGTCGCCTGGCCAAGTGCCAGCCATTCCGCGCCCCGGGCCGCCGCCGCGCTCATGTCCAGACGGCACAGGCTGTCTAGCGCGGCGAGTTTCAGTTTCTCCGACGCGTCGGCGGAGTCGATCAGCTTGGCCAGGCGCCGGGCGTCATCGCCGCCCAGTTGGCCAAGCGTGCGAACCGCCGCCAAACGGATCGCCGCCGGTGTTTGTTTTTGATCCACCAATGCCGCCACTGCGGCGTGCAACTCGACCACCCGCCAGCGGCCGGCCAGGCCAAGCGCCTCCACCGTCAATGGCGCTTGGCCACCCGCTAGGGCTGGGCGAAGGCTCGCCGCCAGGTCGCCCTCCGGCCTCACACCGCGCGGGGAGGCGTTCAGCACCGCCCACGCTGCGGCCTGACTTTCGGGTGTCTTGTGGAAGCTCGGCTCGAAAAGCAGGCGCAATTCTCCCGGCCCGCCGAGGCTGGTGATGCCCTGAAAAATCCCCTTCAGCCCGTCGGCCCGGATCCCGTCGGCCTGGGCCAAGCTGATCAACTTGGAAAGCATTTGTTTCGAGCCGCCCTTCTCCAGCACGGCCGACAGCGCGCGGAGATTGTCCCCGAAATCCAGTTCGCCACTCGTCAACGCCGCCATCCAAACCGGCTCCTGATGCCGCACCGCCTGCGTGAAGGCGTAGTCGATCCACTTGTCGCGCGGATGATTCGTCACGGCAAGGGCGGCCAACTTGATGCACGCAGCCTGCGGCACCTGCCCGCAGGCCAACACCGCCTCGAGCCGCACAAGCGGATGGGCGTCGCCCGCCGCGATGTTCAGCAGGCCGGGCGCGTCGGCGAGGCGATCGTGCCAGCGCCCCGCGATGCGGGCGGCAAACGCGCGCGCCCGGGGGTCTTCCGCGCGCAGCACGCGCTCGAGCAGGCGCGGCTCCACGGCCTCGGCCATCGCACAAAGCGCCAGGGCCTCGAGCAGGTGACGGTCGTGCCGCGGATCGTCCTTCTCCAGTTCGGCCACAAAATGACCGGCCAAGTTGCCCACTTGAGATGGTTTGTAGTGTCGCACAAGCTGGAACTTGGCCTGTTGCCGCGTCCACCGCTCAGGGGACTTGAGCAGACCCACCAACTCTGTCGAGTCGGCCCCTTCAAACTTTGGCCTGGGGGCAAGCGGGCGGTTGTTCACCGTCAACCGCCAGATGCGGCCGTGGTGCAGGTCGCGTGCCGGGTCGCGGAAGTAGTCGTCCTGATGGCAGATGATCGTGTTGTAAAAGTCGGCGATGTAAATCGCGCCGTCCGGGCCAATGCGAATGTCCACCGGCCGAAATTTCCTGTGGCTCGATTTGAGCACCGGTTCCTTCCAGTCGAGCCGGTAGCCGGAGCCGTCCGGCGTCAGCGCGAAACGGCGCACAGAGTTCGACTTGTAATCGTTAAGCACAAACTGGCCGCGCATCGGCTCCGGCCAATGCCGGCCGTTGATCATCTCCACACCGCAGTAACCGCCCGGCTTGCCGATGCGGTCGAGCCGCAGCCGGTGCTTTGCGGGAATTGATGCCGGCGTGAGATAAGAGATGCCTCCCGCGCCATCGACGACCAGAGACTGGCCCCAGTCGTCAAACACCACGCCCCACGGATTCCCCGGCCCCATGAAATCGTCAAGCAACCCGTGGAGTTGCAGGCGGGACGGCCGCAGCCGATACACCCCCGCTTGGTATAGCGACGAAACGCCCCACGGCGTCTCCACCCGTGACTCGATGCCGTCGCCCTGGCAGAAGAACAACTCGCCGTCCGGGCTCCACGTGAACGAGTTGATCGCCTGATGCGTGTCGCCCGTGCCGAAGCCGCTCAGCAGGACTTGCCGCTCGTCTGCATGGCCGTCGTCATCAAGATCCCTCAGAAAAAGCAAATCGGTCGCCTGTCCCACATACACGCCACCATCGGCGGTCTCCAGCCCTGTTGGGATGTTGAGGCCGTCAGCAAACACTGTTGAGCGATCCGCCTGGCCGTCCCCGTCGGTGTCGGTGAGCTGGATGATTTTGTCGTTAGGAATCTCGCCCGGCTTCAGATGCGGATACGACCAGGTGCAGGCGACGTACATCCGCCCCTGCGCATCCCAGCGCATCGCGAGCGGATTGGCCAAGCCGAGCGCCTCCGACGCGAACAGGTTCACGGCCAGCCCGTCCGCCGGCTGGAACGCCTTCAATTCCTCCTCCGGGGAACTCGCCGGAGTCGGCGGGGGCAACTCCGGCTGCGCCGCAACCTTCGGCTTGGCCAAGCCGTTGGCCACCGCGGCCACGTTTGCCTCTGCGGCGGCGATCAGTGCCGGGAGCTTGTCCCGCTCGTCGCGGATGCTCGGGACGTTTTTCCGGTTGCCGATACTGAACACGCGCCGGTTGTCGTCGCCGAACAGGCATTTCCAGTTGGCCGGACGCCAATAGTCGTACCACAGCCGGTGCTTCTCCCGTACCGCCGCCCGCAATGCCTCGAGGCCGGCGAACCGGCCCGGCCGCTCCACGCCCAGCGCCGCCGCCAGGTGCAGGGCAAACGCCGCCTGTTGGTCCGGCGCAATATGCTGGCCATTGCGCGTGAACGCCGCCTCGGCCCCGGTGAACAGGTCGACAAACATCGCCCCGTGTTTTTCCGCCCGTGACCGGAGCGCGTCGACGTAGCGGCCAAGGTCGGCGTTGCGCTCGCGCAAATTAGGCAAAAGTTGTCCATTGTTTTCGTTAACCGTCTCCCCGAACGGGGTTGGTGATACCACCACCAGTCTGCAACCGTCGCCACGGAGACGGCCGAACAACCGGTCGGTCGCCTGGCCAAATGCATCGACCCCGGCGGCCCCGGCAAACGCCTCGTTTTTGCCCAGCTGCACGATCACGACCGTCGCCTTGAGCTTGGCCAGTTGCGCCTCCAGGTTGCCCAGTCCCTTGACGCCGCGATAGCCGCCACTGCGCCAGCGGTCCGTCTCCGTGCCCAGCGCAAACACCGTGTCGGCCTCCCACGACAGGTCGCGGAACCGGGGTGGATCATCCTTGAAACGCCACGCCAGCAGCGTCTCCAGGTGGCCGCTGCGCTGGGCGCGCACCATGTCTGTGCCGCCGAGGAACACGACGACATCCTCCCCATCCAGATTCAGTTTCGGGCCGGCGGCGGCCAAACAGAGGCCGCCGACCAGCAGACAAAGGCATAAAACCATTTTCATGTTGCGGAAAAAATGTTGCGGCACGCAATTGAGCCACAGTTGCCGCGCCGAAACGAGTCCCGTTTTGCGCTTGGCCAAGCGCGTTCAGCGGCGGGGACGCTTCGGCGGAGCGGAACGTTCCTGTAGCCAGAGGATGTCGTCGTTCCTTGGCGAAGGAACGAAGATCGGGATATTGACCCCTTTGCGGATCGGCACCGAGGTGCGCGGGTCGAGCCACTTTTTGATGACCGCGTGTCCGTCGGCCAGCGTCACGCCGGCGGCGTTGTTGTGGTAGCTGGCCGGGTAATCGACCCATCGCGTCGAGCTGGGAATGCGGGGATTGTAGCCGGTCATGTCCACGGCGAAATAGCCGTTGTTGATGCGATCCTCCCGCTGGTCGAGCACGACGTACAGCTTGCTCAACGACTTGCCGGTGGCATCGGAGAGCTTGCGGATCGGCCGGAAGCCGGCCTGCCATCCCTGCAACGCCGGCGGATTGAGGAAGCCGTTCATCGCGATGCTCCGCACGCGCGGCAATTGCTTGCCCCCGTGCCGCGACGTGCTCATGTCAGCGGGGCATTTCCACACACCGAGACTCCGGTGGTACGGCCAGAGATGGCTTTGCATGAGGTACACGGTGTTGGTGTTGTCCGGCACCGGTTGCGCGTAATTGAGCCACCCCCTCACCCACGACCGGTTGCGCGTCGGGAACACCGCGTTCGGCACAAGCCGGCCGTCGTGGTCATCCGCGTACATCGTCCACGAGAAACTCATCTGCCGCAGGTTGTTCATGCAGCTGATGCCGGTTGCCTTGGCCTTCGCCTTGGCCAGGGCAGGCAGCAGCATCCCGGCGAGGATTGCGATGATGGCGATCACCACCAGCAACTCGATCAGCGTGAAGCCGCGAAGTTGGCGCTTGGCCAGGCGCATGGGTCAGTCGTCCGACGGGGCACTGCCGCCCATGACCTTGGCCAAGACCAGCCCGACCAGCGCCCAGCCGACGATCTGCTCGCCAACTTGGCGGCCAACGTAATCCAGGCTGTTCCCCCACCAGTTCCAGCTCGGGATCAACTCGGTCAGCACCGCGAACACCGCGAAACAAAGCACCAAGGCGATGCGACTGCCCAGCGTGCGCGGATTGGCCGCCAGCAACACAAACATCAGCACCGCCGAGGCGAGCACATTGACGGCGAACTGAACGCCGAGCATGGCACCGAAGCCGTGTCTCCCGTCACGGTTCACCGTGCCAAACAGGCTGAAGCCGGTGGTTAGTTTTTCCATCGCCTCGGCTTCGGCTTCCGAGTCGCCCGGTTCGGGCAGCGGAATCAGAATCATCCCGCTGCCTTCGAGATTCTCCTTCAACACCGCCTCCACGGCTGCGGGATCCTTCAGTTTCACAAAGGCATCGTCATACACCCCGAGCGCCATGTGTACAGCTGACTGCCACACGAACAAAACCACGCCGCCGAGCAGCGCGCCGGTGATCACTTTTTTGCACATAAGATTTCGTTTCGGTTGTCGGTCGGGCAAACCCTCCCCCCATCCGCACCCGAACGCAACGCCAAATACCACTCCCGTTGCCGTTCCCTGATGGCTTGACCCGGCCCGGGCGTTCCGACACGCTTTGCGGACTCAAATCCTGCTGTCATGAGTACACGAACCATTGCCGGCCAAGCCCTGCTGCCCGAGGTGGAGGCGTTTCTTTCGAAAGATATCCACGGTGCCGCGATCGGCGGCCGGGAGGTGTTCGCCTCAAACGGGGACACGTTCGACACCCACGACCCCGGCACCGGTGAAACGCTGGCCACCGTGGCCAATATGCAGCCGGACGACGTCGAGCAGGCTGTCGCGGCAGCGCAGGAAGCGTTCGACAAAGCCGACTGGGCGCGACTGCCCGCGAACGAACGCGGCGTGCACCTCATGCGACTCGCCGATGCCGTCGAGCAGCACAGACTCGTCATCACCCAAATCGAGTCGCTGGACTGCGGCAAGATCGCGGCACAGGCGGAGGAGGATGTTCAAAACTTCATCGATACCATCCGGTATTTTTGCAACCTCGCTCAAGGGCTGTCTCTCGACACCGCAATCCCGGTGGCTGGTCATGAGGCGTCGGTGGTGCGGCACGCCTGGGGGCCGTGCGGGTTCATCGTCCCGTGGAACTTTCCCTTCCTGCTCTGTGGCTGGGGCATAGGCCCGGCAATGGCCGCCGGCAACACCTGCGTGGTGAAGCCGGCCGAGGACACGCCACTCTCCACCCTGTACGTCGCGCACTTGGCCAAGGAGATCGGCATCCCGGACGGCGTGATCAACGTCATTCCCGGCGTCGGCGAAGTAACCGGCGCCGCCCTGTCCAAAAACCGGAATCTCCGCCGGATGTCCTTCACCGGCTCACCGGAGGTCGGACGGATGGTGGCGCGGGAATGCGGTCAAAACCTGATCCCGGTAAAGCTTGAGCTTGGCGGCAAAGGCGCGGCGGTCGTGTTCGACGACGTCGACATCCCCGATGCCGCCGACAAACTTGCCCAAGCCATCACCTTCCACACCGGTCAGGTCTGTTGCGACGCCACACGCTGGCTGGTGCAGAAATCGATCTACGACGATTTTGTGAACACCGCCGTCGAGCGGCTCAAGGCGGTGCAGATCGGGCATCCGCTTGGCCAAGCGACCCAAATGGGGCCGGTCGTCAGCGACACCCAGCACAAGCGGGTGCTCGGCTATCTTGAGAAAGGCACCGCAGCCGGCGCGGAAACCGTGCTCGCAGGCGGTGCTGCCAAGGTCGAGGGATGCGACGGTGGCCACTACGTCAAACCCGCGCTGCTGGCCGGTACATTGGACAACCTCGCCGCAAGGGAGGAGATCTTCGGCCCGGTGGCCTATCTCGCCCCGTTCAGCGACGAGAGCGAAGGCATCCGCTTGGCCAACGACACCGACTACGGCCTGGCCAACAGCGTCTGGTCCAGCGACCTCGCGCGGTGCAAGCGGGTGGCCTCCCTATTCGAGGCGGGCAACGGCTGGATCAACTCGCACAACGTGGTCGTCCACGGCGTCCCCTATGCCGGCGTCAAAAAAAGCGGCATGGGCGGAGGCGTCGTCAGCCTGGAAACCTTGCTCGACTACTACCGCAGCATCTCCGTCATCCGCCCACTCTAACGCTTGGCCAGGCGTGGTTGCGTGTTTGACAACTGCCGATGGGATGCAATCCTTGGGTTGGAATGATCATGCAAAAAGTTCTCGCAGCTATTTTGGGTGCAATTGTTGCCTCGGCGGTCTTTTTTCTCGTTGCGTTTGTCGATAATGCCGTGCGGCCGACGCCAGTTGAGTTGATGGATCCAGCCACGCCGGAAGCAGTGGCCGAGCGGGTGGAATCCACCCCGGTGAGCAAATGGCTCGTGGTGATGTTCGGGCTTGCGCTCGGTTCGTTTGTTGGCGGCATCACCGGCGCGAAGGTTGCCGGTGGGAAAACGGTCTGCGTCGCGATCAGCATCGGCCTGCTGCTGACGCCCTGGGCCGGTTACACATTTTACGTCGTCTATCCAGCGGTGCTGTGGGTGCCAATAGGAATGCTGATCTCGGTCTTTCTTTTCTCCTATCTTGGTGGGTGCGTGGTGCGGAGCCACAACAAATGAAAGACAAGAAAAAGATTATTGTGCTGGCCGGAATCGCTGCCGTCTTGGCCATCGCGATGCAGGTTTTCGCCAAGCCGTTCCGGGTGCGTGGAGACTGCATGGCACCAGCAATCAATGATGGGCAATGGTGCTTTGTCAACCGCGCAGCCAGTTGGAGCTTCGAACCGGTTCGTGGCGAGATTGTGATGTTCGATCACGAAACCAAAACATGGGTATCGAGAGTTGTCGCAGTGGCAGGCGACGAGATACAAATTGATGAAGGATCGATCGCCGTGAATGGGAAAGTGTTGACGGAGAAAGGGGTTGAGAGGGATTGGACGGCTTGGCGGCAAGGTTCGTATGCCATTGACCAACCGTGCCGCGTGCCGCCGGGACACATGTTTGTATTGTCCGACAAGCTGTCGGCACAGAGCGATGACAGCCGGGTGTTCGGCCCGATCAAGATTTCCCGGGTAGTCGGCCGGCCGTTGTTTGGGAACTAGCGAAAGTCCCTCGATGATGCAAAACATTGGCCAACTCGCCCTCTCACGGTTGCTCAATCCAATGGCCATTCCGATTGCAGGGGTGCTTCTTTCGGGATGCGCCACGACGCGAATGGGGGTGGATGCGCCCGATGTGCCGCAATTCGCCTTTGAGCAGCACGAGATCGTCACCGGCACGGTGGAACACCAGACTGTTTTGACCGGCTTTTTCCTCGGCGGCACCATGGCGGAAATCGCCGTGCTGCACCTCGACGAGGACGGTAGCCGGCGCCTGCGTCTCTTCGCTTTCGGCGACAGCGGTTGGGTACCAAAACTCGACACCAAGCTGCGGCGCGGGGTGTCGTTTGTGGACGTGGCCCGCATCGGCGGTCGTGACAGGTTGATCACGCATGAGCCCGGGCGGCTGAATTGGTTCGACCCGGAATCGGGAAAAGAGCGCCCGCTGCTGGACGTCGCATTGGACTACCGGCCGCCGCGCGACGGCAACCTCCCCCGCGTTGACATCACACGGGATCTGACTGGCGACGGCTCCGACGACATCGTGGTGCCGGCTGCCAACGGCTTTTGGGTGTTTGTCCAGACGGGCGACGGCACGTTTGCCGACGGCGTGAAACTTGGCCCGCCCGAGCCGTTCCTCGACGCGATCGCCATGGACGACTCGCGCACTTACGGCGAGGTCGGCCTGAACCCGCTGACCATCCCGTGGTACCTGAACCGCATCCGGCAGATGGACCACAACCGGGATGGCCGCATCGATCTCGTGTTCTGGAACGGGGATCACTTCGATGTCTATCACCAAAATGAACAGGGGCTGTTTGATTCGCAGGCCAAGTCGTTCACCACCGACGTGCCGTTCGACTCGGACGGAGCCTACTCGCTCGTCTTCGGGTTCACCGGCAAAAGCCCGTGGTCGCTGCTCTTGGGCCTCCGGCGGCGCACGGAACTGACCGTGCTGCAAACGATCACCGACATGAACGGCGACGGCATCGCGGACATGGTCACCCACACCCTCACAGGGCGCAGCCCCCTCAAGATGCGGAGCCGGTACAGGGTTTACTTCGGCCACGGTAGCGAGAATGAAATCCGGTTCTCGGCAAACGCCAACACGGCGGCGTTCCCTGGCGGCAAATCCGGCGGGGCGGAGTCGGGGGGATACTCCTCCCTCTGGCTGAAGGACATGGATGGCGACGGCAAAACCGACATCGTGCGGGGCGACATCCGGCTGAGTGTCGTCACGATGCTCCGGGTTCTGGTCGCACGGTCCCTCGTAATGAAGCTGGAGTGCTTCCGGATGGAGGGCGACGCCTTCCCGGCCAAGCCCGACGCCCGGCGCTCCGCCAAGGCCAACTTCGACATCCGCGGGGAGAACCGCGGCTTTTACCCGTCGGTTTTGCTGGGGGACATGACCGGCGACAACCGCACCGACGTCGTCGTGGGGAAAAACCGCGGCGCCCTCTATTTTTTCCCGGGCCTGCCCGCGCCGGATCTGCTGGCGGCTGAGCCGCAAATCATCGAGGTCGATGTGCCCGGCAACGAAACGCAGTCACGGCTGGCCGACCTCAACGGGGACGGCAAACAGGATCTCCTCTTGCACCACGCCTCCGCCACCAAGCCGAACCGCGTGATCCTGCTGATTTCCCGATAGGGGGAGGGCAGCGACCGAACGCCCTCACCCGGATTTCCGGTACTGCTGCACAGGGCAGGAGAGCCAGCCGGTCACTTGGCCAAGCCGCACGCGGGTGCGGATGTAATAATGCAACCGGCCAAGGTCCGCACCCTTGGTTTCCAGCGTGGCGGTGTAGTGGCCGTTGCGCTTGGCCAAGGGGGTGGTTTTCCACTCGGCGTTCTTGTGCGGCATGCGCTCGCGGCTGGCCGGGCCGGGCCACGGTTTCTCGCGGTAAAACGCATGGCAAAGCTCCACCGCCTCCACGCCCTTGGGCTGCTTGATGATGGCCCGGAAGCCAAGCGAGTCCTCCCCCGCCTCGACCACCGGTGGGCGCACGTCCGGCAACGGGTCACCGAAGAAGACGTGCCGCAGCCACAGGCGCATGGCCGCCACCTGCTGCGGCGCCAGCGCGGGATGCTCGCCGTTGGGATGCACGTAAATCCGCGCGTCTCCCCGGAGTTGCTCCATCACCAGCCGCGCCTCGGTGGGATGGGCGTTGAAGTCATTCGAGCCGAGGTTGAACAGGATGGTGTCGCTGGCGATGTCGCTTGGCTTGATTTTGAACTGCTCCACCAAGTGCGGCGTGAGCGGGTCACGCACGGTGAGCTTGCGGAGCATCGCCGGCGAGGCAAACGGGATCGATCCGGACGACACCACCGAGACAATGCGCGGGTCGTATTTCATCATCGCCCGCACCGACAAGCCGCCCTTCGAGCCGCCGGCCAAGATTACCTTGTCGAATTCTTTCCCAGACACCGCCTCCGCCGCCGTCCACGCGCGCCACTTGGCTTTCATGATGCCGGCAAACGACACCACGTTTGCGTCGCCGCTCTCGCGGAACCGATCGAACGTGGCGTCCTGCCACTCGCGCTCCGAGTTCAGGCCGGTGCGCTTGGCGAACTCCTGCTGCACCGGGTTCGGCTTGAACACCAGCACCGGCACGCCGACGCGCGCCGCCGTCTGCCGCCCGTAACCGTCGAGCAGCACACCGGGAACCTTGCGCCAGTTCACCACGTGGCTGGCGAGGAACAGTTTGCCGTTGGCCGCGTCCGGCAACTTCACCGGCATGAACAAATGTGCGTCGTGCCACCAATCCTCGTCCATGAAACGCTGGCTGAAAAACCGGAACACAAAATGCCGCAACGCCACCTCCCGGCCGTCGACATCGACGGTCTCCTCCCGGTCGGACTTGCGCTCGAGCCGCAGCCCCTCCGGCGACTGCAGCGCCTCGAGATCCACCCGCAGCGGCGTCAGTTTTTCCGGCTTGGCCGCCGGCGCAAACTGCAGCGCGCCGGCCAGCAACGTGAGCGACGTGAGTGCGACCGCTTTCATGACCGCGCCAACCATGAGACAGGCGACCGCGGCAGGCAACGGCTTATCGTGCGCGAACACCCAAGTTTTGAATTGAACCATGAAGGCTCAATGATAGGCTTTTCGCATGGGCACATTTCACGTCGGCTGCAAAGTGGAAAACCATGTGAACCGGAATCGCACCGTGCGCTTGGCCAAGGCGTTGGTGGACACCGGCAGCGAGTACACATGGGTGCCGAGCAAAAAACTGGAAAAGATCGGCGTGGAACGGGAGAAGAAAGACATGCGGTTTGCGATGGCCAACGGCCAAGTGATTACTCGCAGCGTGGGGTTTGCCATCCTCCGCGTGGCCAATGCCTTCACAATCGACGAGGTCGTCTTTGCCGAGCCGGGCGATCAAACCCTACTCGGCGCTCGAACCCTTGAAGGGCTGAACCTTGTGGTGGATGCGGCCAGAAAAAAACTCGTTGCTGCCGGACCGCTGCCGGCCGCTTGACTGCATGATTGCTTTGCCGCTTGGCCAAGTTGGCTTAGCGTCGGGGCGTCATGTCATCGCCCAATGCCCCGCTTGGCCAGGCGGACCGCACCGAGGGGGACGTCAACCTCTCCGGCCGCCGCCTCGCCTGGCAGCAGGCCAACGTGAACGACGCGACGCGCGAGACGCTCGCCCGCGACTCCGCCGCCTTTCTGCACCAGTCGCTCTCCACGCCGTGCCTCACTGAGTTGACCGGCTGCGACGGCATATACCTGACCGATGCCACCGGTCGCCGGTACATGGACTTTCACGGGAACAGCGTCCACCAAGTCGGCCACGCACACCCAAGGGTCATCGAGGCGGTCAAGCGGCAACTCGACGACTTGGCCTTCTGCCCGAGGCGGTTCACCAACCGGCCGGCCATCGCCCTCGCCGAGCGCCTGGCCAAGCTCGCGCCGGGCAACCTGGCCAAGGTGCTGTTCGCGCCGGGCGGCACGGCGGCCATCGGCATCGCGATGAAGCTCGCCCGCTACGCCACCGGCCGGCACAAGACGATCTCGATGCGCGGCGCGTTTCACGGTGCGTCACTGGACGCCATCTCGATCGGTGGCGAGGCGCTGTTTCGCGACGGACTCGGGCCGCTGCTGCCCGGCTGTTTTCACGTCGCTTGGCCAAGCGCGGCGGCGGACGCCGAGGCCATCGAGAAAATCCTCGTCGAGGAGGGGGACGTCGGCGCGGTGATCGCCGAGCCGATGCGCTGCACCACGATCGACCGGCCGCCGGATGCGTATTGGCGGCGCGTGCGCGAACTGTGCGACCGGCACGGTGCGTTGCTGGTGTTCGACGAAATCCCGCTCGCGCTGGGCCGTACCGGCCGGATGTTTTGCTGCGAGCACAGCGGCGTGACGCCGGACATCCTCGTGCTCGGCAAGGGCCTCGGCGGCGGCGTGATGCCGATGGCCGCGACGATTGCCCGCGCCGATCTCGACATCGCGCCGCACCGCGCGCTGGGTCATTACACGCACGAGAAAAGCCCGCTCGGCGCAGCAGCCGCGCTGGCCACGCTCGACGTGATCGAGTCGGAAAACCTGCTCGAGCGCTCCCGCGAACTGGGTGCCAAAACCGTCTCGCGGCTGCGAGAGTTGCAGCAGCGCCACAACGCCGTCACCGACGTGCGCGGACTCGGCCTCGCGATGGGCGTGGAGTTGAGCAGCCCCAACGCCGCCGAGCGCGTGCTGTACGACAGCCTCGCCAACGGCCTGAGTTTCAAGGTCTCCGGCGGCACCACCCTCACCCTCACCCCGCCCCTAACCATCACCGACGAACAAATGGCCGACGCCCTCGCCATCCTCGACACCGCGCTTTCGAAAGTGAAGTTGTAACGTCTTGCCGATGAAATTGAGCCATGCCACGGTTCGGGCGCAGTTGTTATAGCCACCCAAAGGGGGTTCTGAAATGATTCACGCCGTTGAAGATATTGAAAAGGCAATCGAGCAATTGCCCGAAAACAAATTGCAGCAGTTTCGCGCCTGGTACGAAAAGTTTGATATGGAACCGTGGGACAAGCAAATTGAAGAGGATGCCAACTCAGGAAAACTGGACGCGATCACTCAAGCTGCCCTCGCTGACCACAAAGCAGGAAAATCGAGTGAGTTATGACTCACTTTGCCAGTCCATCGTTTTGGTCTGCATATCATTCCCTCCCTGTCCCAGTTCAAAAAGTCGCTGACAAAAACTTCGAACTACTCAAGAAAAGTCCGAGCCACCCTTCTCTGAATTTCAAAAAAATCCGGCGTTAATGGGCCGTCCGCGTTGGCATCCATTACAGAGCGCTCGCCGTGGAAGTGGAAGGCGGTCTGCTTTGGTTTTGGATTGGAAGCCACACCGAGTACGACAAACTGATCAAGCCGTAAATCCAGCCGCCCGTCCTATCGACATCAGCGGGTGTGCTTCCGGGTGGTTTGCATGAGTCGCTGCATTCGCTTGATGGTTTTTTGGGATGAGGGGTGCTTGGCCAGGTTGGTGTATTCGTCCGGGTCGGTCTGGTAGTCGTAAAGCTCGATGCCGTGTTTGCCATCGCCCCACTCGGTGTAGCGGTAGCGCTGGGTGCGAATGGTGTGGCCAAGCGGCTTGCGGCCCCTGTGGCCGGGGATGTTGCCCCGCGAGTTGGACACGGTGAAGGCAGCTTGGCGCACTGCGGCCCCGGGATCGTTCAGCACCGGCTCGAGGCTTTGGCCCTTGAGGTGGCCCGGCTTGGCCAAGCCGCAGAGGCCGGCCAGCGTGGGGTAAAGGTCGGTCAATTCCGCGAGCGAGCCGCTGGCCTGCCCGGCGTTTTTCATGCCGGGAACGGAGAGGATGAGTGGCACGCGGGCGCTGCCCTCGAACAGGTCGCTCTTCTGCCACAGGCCGTGTTGGCCAAGGTGGTAGCCGTGGTCGGAGAAGAAAACGACGATCGTGTTGTCGGCGAGCTTGAGCCGGTCGAGCGCGTCGAGCAGTTTGCCGACGCAGGCGTCCATCAGCGTGATCGAGGCGTAGTAGGCCTGGATGATTTCCCGGCGCTTGGCCAAGCTCAACTCGCGCTGGTGCGCCCGGTCGGCGAGGGCGGCGGGCGGGATGTCGTCGCGGTCGCCGGGCTGCTCCAGCACGGGATCGATCTTGTCGAGCGGGTAGAGCTTGGCGTAATGCGCCGGGGCGACGTACGGGGTGTGCGGCCGGAAGAAGCCCATCGCGAGAAAGAACGGCTTGCCGGTTTTGTCGGGGTGGTTTTGCTCGATCAACCGGATTGCCTCGAGCGCGCCTTTGCCGTCGGTGTGGTCCTCGTCGCGGCTCTCGACGATGCGCCAGCTCAGCGTGCCGCCGTACTTCCCCTTTTGCAGCGTGGCGACCGGCTCGAGTTCGGTGCGGTCGATGCCGATCGGGTTGGCGACGGTGTTCCACGAGGCCGGGTCGTCCTTGCCGTCGGTGCCGATCTGCAGCGGCACGCCGTAATGGTAAATCTTGCCGACACGCGCGGCGAAGTAGCCGTTGTTCATGAAGTGCTGCGACAGGGTGGTGATGTCCGGGTGGCGCTTGCGGAAGTCGCCGGCGTTGGAGAGCACGCCGGTTTGCTCCGGGTAAAGGCCGGTCATGAGCGAGGCGCGGCTCGGGTTGCAGACGGGGTATTGGCAGTAGGCGCGATCGAAGCGCATGCCGCGCCGGGCCAAGCGGTCGATGTTCGGCGACTGGACGAGCGGGTGGCCGTAGCAGCCGAGGTCGTTGTTGAGGTCGTCCACGGCGATGAACAGCACGTTTGGCTTGGCCTTGGCCGCCGGTTCCGGCTTGGCCAGGCAGAAAAATGCGAGCGCGGCGGCGAGGGAAAAAACAGTTTTGCGGAACAGCATCCGAAAAAAGTAGCGAAAACAGGCCAAGTGGGAAGGTTTTTTGGCGTAATTTGAGGCATGAATTCGTGCAAAAAAAGTGTTTACACCCCCCGGATGCAGATGCACCGTCTCCGCGTCCGAGGCTGGGTCGACCCGACGATCCACCCCAATACCATGAACATACAATATCGTTTGCAGGATTTGCGCTGGCCAAGCGCGATCTTCCTCATCGGCACCGTGTTGACCACCCTCATCGGCCTGCCGGTTTTCCTTTACCACTTTGGCGGCCAGATCAACTGGTGGCTGCACGGCGCGCTTTTCACCGGGATGTTCATCGCCTCCGGCCTGAGCATCACGCTGGGGTATCACCGGCTGTTCTCCCATTTGTCGTTCAAGGCGAAGTGGCCGGTGCGGCTGTTCACGCTCATCTTCGGGGCCACCGCGATGGAAAACTCCGCGCTCGAGTGGTGCTCGGATCATCGCCGCCACCACAAGCACACCGACGACGATGACGACCCGTACAACATCCAGAAGGGGTTCTTCCACGCGCACATGGGCTGGGTCATATTCCGCCCGATCGGCGGCGACGTGCCACTGACCAATGTCAACGACCTGAAGGCCGACCCGCTGCTTCGCTGGCAACACAAATGGTGGGGGATGATCGGGATCGGGGTCGGTTTCGGCCTTCCCGCGCTTATCGGCTGGCTAGCCGAAGGCGGTGTCGGCGCGGCGGCCGGGTTGCTCATCGGTGGCGTGGCCCGGCAGGTGATGGTTCATCACATGACTTTTTTCATCAACAGCCTCTGCCACACTCTGGGCGGCCAGCCGTACTCGAACCGCTGCTCGGCCAAGGACAGCTGGTTCATGGCGCTCTTCACCTTCGGCGAGGGGTATCACAATTTTCACCACGAGTTTCAGCACGACTACCGCAACGGCGTGAAGCCGTGGCAGTTCGACCCCACCAAGTGGAGCATCCGCGTGCTCGAGAAACTCAGGCTCGTCTCGGGTCTCCGCCGTGTCCCGAATGAGACCATCGCCGTGGCGGAGATTCACGAGAAACAGCGGCGGCTCGACGAGCGGCTTTCCGTCCACAAAGAGACCATTTGCGAGAAGGCCCAGCGCCTCTTCGCCGAGGCCCAGGAGGAACTCGCTGCGGCGCACGAGACCTGGGAACAATCCAAGAAGGAATACACCCGTGCGCTGCGCCAACAGCTCGACACCACCAAGGAACAACTGGGCGAGTTGAAACAGCAGATGGAACAGTCCGTGCTGGAGTTGCGCCAAGCGATCCGCGACTGGCACGACGCCCACCAGGGGCTCGTACTCCAGCTCGCCTGAGCCAAGCGCTTGGCCAAGCCCACTTTGCAGGACGGCGCCTCACGCGCCGTTTTGTTTTTCACGCCCCCGTCTGGCCATCGACTCAGTCGATACATCCATTGATTTTATCGATGACCCGGTTTTGGCGAACCTGCATTAAATTAACGCCTGCCAGCCGTGGCTGGCTCATTGCTCAACAGCCCCGTCCGCGAGAAATCGTGGGCGGGGTCACTTTTTAATCCAATCGCACCCGGCCAAGCGCAACAACGGGTTTGCCTCCCCCCTGCCCTTCCGTCACCATCCGGCCACGACAATGTTTCGAATGAAAATCAAACCGTTTGTTAAAACAATTCCGGCGGTGTTGGCGTTGGCCTTTGGCGGCCCTGCAGTCGCCAAGGATTCCAAGACTCTCGACGTTTACTGGGTGGACGTCGAGGGCGGCGGCGGCACGCTGATCGTCACCCCCGCCGGCGAGTCGATCCTCATCGACACCGGCATGCCGGGCGGGCGTGATCCCGGGCGCATCCACAAGGCAGCCACCGAGGTCGCCGGCGTGAAGCAGATCGACCATCTCATCGTCACGCATTTTCACATCGACCACTTCGGCGGGGCGGCGGAGTTGTCGCAAAAAATGCCGATCAAAAACGTGTGGGACAACGGCATCCCGGAACGCGACCCGGACGGCCGGGCCAACTCCAGCTTTTTGCTCCGCATCAAGCCGTACCGGAACATGAGCGTTGGCAAGCGCCACGTCATCCGGCCCGGCACCGAGCTGCCTCTCAAACAACTGCCCGGCCAACCCAAGGTGCGCGTGCGGTGCATGGCAGCGATGCAGCAGTTCGTCGATGCCCCCAAGGGCACGCCGCGCAACCCACTCACCGACCAGGTCAAGTGGATCAAGGAGGACACGACCGACAACGCCAACAGCATCGCCGTGGTGGTCGAGCTGGGCGGCTTCCGGTTCTGGGACGGCGGCGACCTCACGCAGAACACCGAGGCGCGCCTCGTCACGCCGCTCAACCGCGTGGGCACGGTGGACGTGTACCAGGTGAACCATCACGGGCTGGACTTCAGCAACAACGCCGTCTTTGTCCGGAGCCTCGCGCCGACCGTCTCGGTGATGAACAACGGCGTGACCAAAGGCTGCGGTGCCTCCTCCTTTGCGGCCGTCAAGGGCGCCGGGGTCGGCGCGATGTATCAGCTCCACAAAAACCTGCGGGCCGACATAGAGAACAACACGGCGGACGAATTCATCGCCAACCTCACGCGCGACTGCGACGCGCACCACATCCACATGTCCGTCGCCCCCGATGGGCAGCAGTACACCCTCCGCATCCCCGCCAACGGGCACCGCCGCACCTTTAAGACGCGCAGGCATTGACCGCGACCACCGGCCAAGCGCCCGCCGGGCCAAGATGATTTACCTCGACCACCTCACCACCACCCCGCCGCTGCCGGCAGTGGTCGGTGCCATGCAGCCTTGGCTGGGCACGCAGTTCGGCGCGCCCGCCTCGCTGCATCGGTACGGCCTTGAGGCGCGCGACGCCATCGACGAGGCCCGGGCGCGCCTGGCCAAGCGGGTCAACGCCGACGAGCCGGAGGAGATGCTGTTCACCTCCAGCGGCACCGAGGCGATCAACCACGCCGTCAAGGGCGCCGCCTTGGCCAAGCGGCGTTTTGGCAGCCACATTGTCACCACCCCGATCGAGCATCCGGCTGTCCTTGGCTCAATCGCCTGGCTGGAGAGCCACGGCTTCAGCCACACGCAGGTCGGCGTCGACGGCCAAGGCCGGGTCGATCCCGCCGCGCTTGGCCAAGCGATGACCGACGAGACCATTCTCGTCTGTCTGCATCACGCGAACCTTGACCTCGGCACTATTCAGCCGGTCGCGGAGGTGGCCGAACTCACCGGCGCGCGCGGCATCCCGCTGTTCGTGGATGCCACCGCCAGCGGCGGCTGGCTGCCCATCGATGTCCAGCAAATGGGCACCGATCTGCTGGCTCTGGCCCCGCACCGGTTTGGCGGCCCGAAAGGTGCCGGCGTGCTGTATCGGAAACGACGCACCGGCGTGGAAAATCTCATCCACGGCGGCATGCAGGAGAATGAGTTTCGCGCCGGGACAGAGAACGTGGCCGCCATCGTCGGGGCCGGCGTGGCCGCCGAACAGGCCATGGCCGCGCTTGGCCAAGCGGCGGCCGATGCGGCCAAGCTGCAGGTGCGGTTGCTCGACGGCATCCGCCGGGCCGTCGACGGGGTTCAGTTGAACGGCCCCGAGCCGGGCACCGAACGGCTGCCGCATCAACTCAGCCTCAGCACCGAGGGTGTCGAGGGCGAAGGCCAGGCGCTGATGCTGGATCTGCGGGGCATTGCGATCGCTGCCGGGGCAGCGTGCACAACCCGGTCGATGCGCCTGCCCCCCGCCCTGCGCGCCATCGGGCGAGACGCCGACCTGGCCAGGGGCACGACGCTGTGGGGCATCGGTCGCGACACCACCGAGGCGGAGATCGACCGGGCGATCGAGTCGTTCGCCGCCGTCACCGCCAAGCTGCGCGCCATGTCCCCGGCGGGTTGATTTTTCGCCGGCGACGACAAAGTTCCCTTGAAACCGGCCGGCGCAGCGTGTAAACACCTCGGCGCGAAATTGATTTCGACATGGCTGAACTAGAGGACAAATACGAGGACAACGTCGCTGGCAAGTTTTTTGTGGATGAACAGTGCATCGACTGCGATCTCTGCCGCGAAACCGCACCGACCTGCTTCACCCGGAACGACGACGGCGGCTACTCTTTCGTCGCCAAGCAACCGGAAAACGAGGAGGAGGAGGAACAGTGCAAGGAAGCCATGGAGGGTTGCCCGGTGGAGGCCATCGGCGACAACGGTGCCCAGTAGTCCCCGGTTTCTTCAGTCGTTTTTCTGCAGCCTGCGCCGCAGCAGGTCCAACGCCTGGTGCGCCGTGGCTTGCTTGAACACCTCGCGCCCGAAGGGGTGAAACTTCCGGATCGCCAGCGGACGCCGCCCCGTTGAGGCCAGGCCAAGCCAGACGGTGCCAACCGGCTTCTCCGGCGTGCCGCCGTCCGGCCCGGCGATGCCGGTGACGGAGAGGGCATGATCGGCCCCGCTCACTTCCAGCGCGCCCGCTGCCATCCCGAGAGCCACCGGTTTGCTCACCGCGCCGTGTTCCGCAAGAGTTGATTCGCTCACGCCGAGCAGTTTTTGCTTCAACGCGTTGCTGTAGGACAGCACGCCGCCGGCGAATGCGGCGGACGCCCCGGGCACGTTGGTGATGTGGTGCCCGAGCAACCCGCCGGTGCACGACTCGGCGACAGCCACGGTTTTGCCGGTGGCGATCAACCGCCCGACCACCGCCTGCGCGATCGTCTCGTCGCCGGTGCCGTAAATATGTTTGCCAATCGCCGCGCGGACCGCCGCCTCCGCCTCCACGAGGAGAGCGGGCACGTCCGGGCCGCTCCCGCTGAGCCGGATGTCGACCTGCCCGATGCGCGCGCAATAGCCCAGCTCAAGCCCGCGCGCCACCAGCGGCCGGAGCGGTCCGCGAAGCGTCTCCTCCACCATCGACTCGCCGATGCCCAGGCTGCGCAATATCCGGCAGTGAAAACCGTGCCGCAGCGGCCACTGCTTTTCGAGGAACGGCAGCACCTGCTCCTCGAACATGGGGCGCAGTTCGCGCGGCGGCCCGGGCAGCAGGATCAGCCACGCCGGTTCGCCTCCTGCCTTGAACGGGTTGGGCGACACCTCGATGGCCAGGCCGGGCGCGGTGCCGTGCCGGTTCGGGAGCACCACCGCGCCTTCCGGCACCTGCGCCTGCACCAGCACCGACTCCGGCATGGGGCGGTTGCGCTGCCTGAAGAAGTCGGCGATCTGCGCCGCGACCGATGCGTCCCGGCCCAGCGGTCGGCTCAAGAGATCAGCCAGCAGCTGTCGTGTCAGGTCATCGTCGGTCGGGCCAAGCCCGCCGGTGGTGATGACGAGGCCGGCCCGGCCCAGCGCGGTTTGCACCGCCCCGCATATCGCCGGGCCGTCGTCCGGCACAGTGGACTGCCGGGAAAGTGGACGGCCGCGCCCGGCCAGGCGCTGGCCAAGCCACTGCTTGTGGGTGTCATGCACCTGCCCTAGCAACAGCTCGGTGCCGATGGTGATGAGTTCGACCTCCATCCTCGGCCGGCCAGTATCGGGGCGAGCCGCCGCCAAGGGCAAGCTTGGCCAAGCGGCCGACCCGCAGTTGACCTTGGCCAAGCGCGGTCGCATCCTTCCGCCCATGCAACATGCTCCCGGTTTTTTGGTGGTGGTCGATGAGGCGCGCGAGCGGGTCAGCGAGATCGACCTGGCCCAGGCCCGCGAACGCTTGGCCGGCAACCCGGACGCGATCCTGATGGACGTGCGCGAGGATACGGAATGGCTGGCCAGCCACGCGGCGGGCGCAGTTCATCTGGGCAAGGGCATCCTCGAGCGCGACATCGAGTCGGCGGTGCCGGACAAGGGCGCGGAGGTGATCATGTACTGCGGCGGGGGCTTCCGCTCGGTGCTCACGGCGGAGGTGGCCGGGCGGATGGGTTACACGAACGTCCACTCGCTCATCGGCGGCCACAAGGCGCTCGTCAGTGCGGGCTGGGAAATGGCGGGCGGTGAATGACACGCCCGCGCTTGGCCAAGCGCTTGGCCAATGGGATTACTTCATCCTGTTGAAGGTGGCCTGAAGAATGTCGGAGGACGGCTGGCCCTCGAATTTGCCTTGGGCGGCCTCGATGACGCCGGCCTCGAGAGCGTTCTTTGTCGGGCGCTGCACCTGGTAAAAAATGCCGAAACGGCCGGGGAAATCTTCACTGGACAGGGCGTACGCCGCCGCCTCGTCGGTGGGGTCGTGATCCTCCGGCACGAGGTTGAACTCGCCGCCCTTCCGGGGATTGGAACTGTCAAATGCGCCGGCGTAAAACTCGGTGCACTCGCTCAGGCACTCGATGAAACTGAAGCCGTCGTGATCCATCGCGGCGTCCATCATCTCGAGCAGGTGCTTGGGGTTGGTGTGCGTGGTGCGGGCCACGAACGTCGCCCCGGCCGAGATGGCGAGCTTCATCGGGTTGATCGGCCTGTCGAGCGCTCCCCAGCCGTCGGTCTTGCTCTTGAAGCCCAGCGGCGAGGTCGGCGAAGTCTGTTTCTTGGTCAGGCCGTAGACGAAATTGTCCATGACCAAGTAGGTCATTTTGACGTTCTTGCGTGCGGTGTGGACGAAATGGTTGCCGCCGATGGAGAAGGCGTCGCCGTCGCCGCCGAAGGTGAACACGTGCAGGTCGGGCCGCGAGATCGACAGGCCGCTGGCGAACGACAACGCGCGCCCGTGGATGTAATGCACGCCGTGGGCCTGCACGAAGTACGGGAACCGGCTTGAGCAGCCGATGCCGGCCACGGTGGTCACGTTCTCGTGGGGAATATTCCGCTTCTGGATCAGCTTGTAGTAGATGGAGAGTACGGAGAAATCACCGCAGCCGGGGCACCAGGTTGGGTGATCGGCGGTGATCTCCTTCTTGGTCACCGGCTGGCGTTCCCCGGCGTCCTGCGGGGGCTGCTCCAATGTCGCGCTGTCACTCATGTTGTTTAAAAATGTATCAGGCTGCTGCGGTTTCCTCTTCCAGGCGCGCCTTGACGCGCTCGATGATCTCCGAAACTTTCCAGCGCCGGGCGGCGGTCTTGTTGATGCCCTTGATGCGCGCATCGGCATACCGGGCGCGCAGGATGCCAGCCAACTGGCCGTAGCCGTAAACGCCGCCGTCGTTCATTTCGACGATATACACCGACTTGAACCGCGGGAGAATATCCTCCAAGCCGGTTGGCAATGGGTTGATGTGCTTGATGTGCATCGAGGACAGGGTGTAGCCCTCGTTGCTGAGTTGTTGCACCGCCTCGTGGAGCGGCCCCTTGGTCGACCCCCAGCCCACCAGCAGCACATCGCCGGAGTCCTCCCCAAACACCTCCGGAACGGGCAGGGTGTCCGCAAGTGTCTTGAGCTTGTTGCGGCGCTTTTTGGTCATGTTGATGTGGTTCACCGCATCCCCGCTAGGATGCCCCGACTCGTCATGCTCCAGGCCGGTCACCACGGGGTAACGGCCATCCTCGACCCGTGTACCGGGAGCCCGGTGTTGGCTGAGCCCGTCCCCGGACGACAAGTCGTACGGCTTGTGAGACGGAACGGGGCTCAAATCCAACTCGATGTCGTTGCAAATCGTGCTCAAATCCGGCTCGTTGAACGCCTCGATGCGGGTGGCTATGGCCTGGTCGCTAAGCACGAAAACGGGGACGCTGTATTTGCGGGCGATATTCACCGCCTCGATGGCGGTGTAAAAACAATCCTCCACGTCGGAGGCGGCCAGCACCACGCGGGGCGAGTCACCGTGGCCCCCGTAACAGGCGATGTTGAGGTCGGACTGCTCGACATCAGTCGGCAACCCGGTGGAGGGGCCGCCACGCTGCACGTCGATCACCACCAGTGGCATTTCTGCCATGACCGCCCAGCCGATGGCCTCCGCCTTCAGGGAGATCCCCGGGCCGCTCGAGCCGGTGACCGCCACGTTCCCGCCGTAGCTCGCGCCGATCGCCATCGAGACAGAGGCGATCTCATCCTCGCACTGGATGAACGACCCGCCGTACTTGGGCAGCTCGCGCCGAAGCAGCTCCATGATGTCCGACCACGGCGTGATCGGGTAACCGGCGCCAAAACGCACCCCGGCGGCGATCAACCCGTAGCCGATCGCCTCGTTGCCAGACATCACCACCTGGTTTGAGCGCTCCGCACCGCCCCGGGCCAGGCGAAACAGGTTGGAGATATTGTCGGACTGATAACGATAACCCGCCTGGAAGGCGTCCATCGCCGTCTTGACGACGCTTTCGCCCTTGCCGCCGAACCGCTCGTTGATCAGCCGCTCCAGTTTCGCCGTGTCGAGGCTGAACATCCGTCCGATCAAGCCAAGCGCAAAGATATTCTTGCCCTTGTCACGGGCCGTGCCGCCGATCGCCTCGATGGTCAGGCTGGAGATGCCGATGCCGATGTGCCGGTACTTGGTCAGCCATTCTTCATGCGGCTCCACGTGGTCGCTGTCGTAGACCAGGATGCCCCCCTTCGCCAGGTTGTTGACGTGGTTGTCGTAGGAGTGCTGGTAAAAGGCAAACAACACATTGGCCTTGTCACCGGGGCTGAGCACCTCGCCGGAGCCGAGGCGCACCTGAAAAATGGACGACCCGCCCGAGATGGTCGACGGGATTGTCATCATCGTCATGACCTCCCGCTCACTCCGCCCGGCCAAGCGAGCCAAGAACCCGCCGATGGACTGGATACCATCCTGAGAGTTGCCCGCGAGGCGTATCGTCACCTCTGAAATGTCGGAGGGCTGGGAATCGCACCCCGTTTTGGCCTCCGAAGCAGTCGTCTCGCTCATCGAGAATATTGAATAATAATGCCCCAATCGCCCCCAAGGGACGGGGGCGGCGTCGGCGAAAGTAGCAATCTTTTTGGGCGTGTCAAACGATTATCCATCTTAATGAAAAAAATTTTACCAACCTCTCCGATGGAACCGTTCCGAGCATTAACTTGGCCAAGTTCACGCCTCGAGCTCGGCCCGAATCAGGGCCATCAATCCACCGTATCCCTCAGCCGATTCAAACTGCGGAAACTCGGCCCTGACGTTGTCCGGGGCCCGGAACAGGAATCCAGTGTCGGCCTCGCCGAGCATGGTCGTGTCGTTGTACGAGTCCCCGGCGGCGATCACCCTGTAGTTCAGCCCGCGAAACGCCGCCACGGCCCGGCGTTTCTGATCCGGCTGGCGCAGCCGGTAGTTGGCCACCCGGCCGTCGGCGTCGATCTCGAGCCGGTGACACAACAAGGCCGGCCAACCCAGTTGCCGCATCAGCGGCGCGGCAAACTCCTCGAACGTGTCCGACAGGATGACCACCTGCGTGATCGAGCGCAGCTCGTCGAGAAACGCCCTGGCCCCCTCCAGCGGCTCGAGCGTGCCGATCACCTCCTGAATGTCCGCCAGCTTGAGACCGTTCTCGGCGAGGATGGCCAGGCGGCCGCTCATCAGTTCGTCGTAGTCCGGGATGTCGCGCGTGGTCAGCTTGAGCCGCTCGATCCCGGTTTTTTGCGCGACGGCAATCCAAATCTCCGGCACCAGCACCCCCTCGAGATCGAGCGTGACGATGGTTTGTTGCTTCATATCCGTGTGCACCCCGCCAATCGGCGACGGCGCGCACGGTTGTCCGTGCCACCGCCCAATCAATCAAGCCGAATCGCGCCTGGCCAAGCGCTGAGCTTCTGGCCACCCTGTTTCTTTTTGCGCAGGGGAACCAAGATGGCACAGCCGTCCGCCGGGCCGCGCTTGGCCAAGCGCTGGCCCAATTGATTCGGGAGAACCGCCTCGTTTGCGCGGAAAACTGGATTCAATGGCGTTGTCACCCCGGCGCGACGGCGGGAGCCGGGACGCTTGGCACGGAAAATGCCATCTCCGGGATGGCGGAGCGCTGTGGCGGGTGGAACAGTCCGGAGGGCGGGTTGCCGCCAAAAAAGACTTGATAACCCAAGTCATAAGCACCCCTAATGGGCCGGGGCCTTAAACAGGCCCTTGTTTTGTCGCTTGGCATGGTTGCGGGCGGCTTGGCGCTTTTTTACCTGTTACTAATCATGAGCAAAGCAAAACTGGAATACATCTGGCTGGACGGCTACAAGCCGACCCAAAGCCTGCGAAGCAAGACCAAGGTCGAGACCGACTTTGATGGAACATTGGAAAAATGCCCCGAATGGGCCTTTGACGGCTCCTCCACGGAGCAGGCGGAAGGCAACGCGTCCGACTGTCTCCTCAACCCGGTTGCCCTCTATCCCGACCCGGACAAGGTCGGCTCCGACAACTGGCTGGTGATGGCTGAAGTCATGAACGCCGACGGCACCCCGCACGAATCCAACGGCCGGGCGACCATCGACGACGATGACGACGATTTCTGGTTCGGCTTCGAGCAGGAATATGTGCTTTGGGACCTCGACACCAGCCTCCCCCTTGGCTTCCCGAAGAACGGCTTCCCCGGCCCGCAGGGACCGTACTACACCTCCGTGGGCGCCGCCAACGCGGTCGGCCGCGACATCGTCGACGAGCACCTACAGATCTGTCTGGACGCCGGCATCAACGTCGAGGGCATTAATGCCGAGGTGATGATGGGCCAATGGGAGTTCCAGATCTTCGGCAAGGGCGCCGGCCGCGCCGGCGACGAAGTCTGGTTGGCCCGGTATCTTCTTGAGCGGATCGGCGAACGGTACGGTGTCGCGGTGAACTGGCACCCAAAACCGGTCACCGGCGACTGGAACGGCTCCGGCATGCACGCAAATTTCTCCAACGGAGCCATGCGGGATCAGGGCGGCAAGGATCTCATGACGAAGATTTGCGAGGAGTTCGGCAACAACATCGCCGAGCACATCGACGTGTACGGTGCCGACAACAACCAACGCCTCACCGGGCTTCACGAGACGCAGTCGATTGACAAGTTCAGTTACGGCGAATTCGACCGTGGCGCATCGATCCGCATCCCCGTGGCCACCATCCAGAACGACTGGAAGGGCCGACTGGAGGATCGCCGCCCGGCGTCCAACGGCGACCCGTACAAGATCGCGGCGGCGATCATCAAGACCACCAAAAAGGCGCTGGCATAAGCCCAGGCTCGAACCCTTTAAACCAAAGACCGGCGATCAATCGCCGGTCTTTTTTTGTGGCCAAGCCCAATACAAAGCACCGAAGGTGCGGTCATGTGACAGCCCAGAGTGCTAACTCCAGGTAAAGTGCCCAACGAAAACAAGCCCCGAGAATGGGGGCAAAATAACTTACCCGGTAGACGTCGCGAGCAGGAAATTGAGGGGTGATGACAGGAGGCGAAGGCATGGCTTCATGCCGAC
Organism: Verrucomicrobiota bacterium; assembly: GCA_014382705.1. GTDB lineage: Bacteria > Verrucomicrobiota > Verrucomicrobiia > Limisphaerales > UBA1096 > UBA1096. Next base: position 53,637 of record JACNJE010000133.1, read on the forward strand.
CCTGCCGGGGATGAAGCCGGAGGCGTGAATCACGAACCGTGCATTGCCTCAAATTCGGGCCGGCCGCTTGGCCAAGCGCCGTACCGAGAATAGACATGGTTCAGCCAACATGGCTATTCAGTCTTGTACTGTTTTAATGGTTCTCTATTATTTAACGCACGTCAGGACTATGAAACGACCACGAACAACAATCGCAGCCGTGCTTCTGGTGGTGTGTGTGGAGGCTCAAGAGTCGTCTCCTCCACCAGAAACACAATCTGCTGAACCCACTGCGTGCTCCCAAGCGCAGGATGTTAAACCCGCAAACCCAAAAGCAGACCGTGCGCTAATTGAGGCTGTGCGGAAAAGCTCCAAAAAAACGGTAAATATTAAACCGGTAAAACAGGCGATTGCTGCTGGTGCGGATTTGAATGCGAAGATGCAGGGCGGATATACTCCTTTGCATCTTGCGGCGATTTACGATCACAAGGGAATCGCCGAAATTCTAGTCGCCGAAGGTGCGGATGTGAATGCGAAGAATAAGCGGGATATGACTCCTTTGCACCAGGCGGCTCTTTCTGGTCGCAAGGAAATCGCTGAACTGCTCATCGCCAAAGGTACGGATGTGAATGCGAAGGATGAAAACAGCCTTACCCCGCTAGATCATGCCACTCAGCGCAAAAAAGCCGAAATAGCCAACCTCCTCCGCAAACATGGCGGCAAAAGAGGCGCAGAACTATCCATTCATGTTGCCGCAAAAGGTGACATCGAAGCCGTCAAGCAACACTTGGCTGCTGGTACTGATGTGAACGCAAAGTCTGATGATGGCGGGACTCCTTTGCTTTATGCGGCGGCTTACGGTCACAAGGAAATCGTCGAACTGCTGATTGTCGCAGGTGCTAATTTAAATTTGAAGAATGAGGATGGAAAAACATCGTTGCATTTTGCGGCATTGAACGGTCGCAAGGTAGTCGTCGAACTGCTCATCGCCAAAGGTGCGGATGTAAATGCGAAGGATGAAGATGGGGAAACGCCGCTAGACGCTACCTCTGTTTTTAACAAAACCGAAACCGCTGACCTCCTACGCAAACACGGCGGCAAGACGGGTGGAAAACCGAAAGCTGATAGGAAGTAAAACACCTCATCCTCACATTCGCCCTTGATCAAGAGTGAAGGTGAAAAACCTTGTTCATTATTTTCCACTCACCATCGACCTTAAGCAATGAGAGGAAGTCTGTATACTTGTGACCAGTCCAGTTGTCACATTCAAGCCGAGCCATAGCAATGGTTTCAAAGATATCGACGCCAACAACTCGAATCACTAATTCCTTTGCTGGGCCGTTCTGATCATTCCAATCAAAAAGCCCTTGAATTGGGCCAGCGAACAACTCATCCCCGACATAGCCAAAAATTGTTGCACCTTCATGAAACGCCGGTTTCATATCTTCTCCACGACCTGATATTGCTCCATCAATGTAGTGCTGGATGGTCCTCTTGATCGCTTCGTCATCCTCAACCTTTTTAGATGCTTCCATAGCGCAATTTTAGGTGTTTGATAAATAAGATCGACAAAAACCCACGCCAGCCATTGCCAGTGAGAGTGGAGTGCCCCCGTTTTGCCGTAGTTCTCCAGCAACGATTGGATCCGTTCGTCGCCTTGAAGCGCCTCCTGATATTTCGGGTTACCTTGAACAATCAGCCGTATGAATTGCATCGTCTTCGACGCGCGACCACCGGGATGACCTGTCCCACAACCGGGATGACCTGTCCCACAACCGGGATAGCCTGTCCCGCAACCGGAAAGGCCTGTCCCGCGATCAGGATGACCTGTTCCTCGATCGGAACACCTTCTGACGCCAAGGGGATGGCCCGTGATGACGGGGGAATTGGCCATGACGCAATAGGAACGAAACCTGTCGCAGGCGTAAGGGATGATCCCTAAAGAGTATCTTCTCCGGTGGTCGCAGGCCGAATGAGGGTGAACGCCCGCTTGGCCAAGCGCTTGGCCAAGTGGGCGTCAACTGCCCTGCCGGGCGACGGTGTCGATCAGGCGAACCGCAATCACGACCGACAGCAACAGCAGGAGTATCCCCGAGACTTGAGAAAACCGGACGAGCGTCTGGTCGGAGAAGCGGTTCCGCACCCGGGCGCTTCCAAACACAAGCAGCAGGAACCAGGCGGCAATGCCCAAGCCGGCCCCGGCGACGCACGACATCCGGCTTTGCCATGCCGGTTGCAACGTCCCGTTGGCCAGCAGCACCGCCGAGATCATGATCCAGAACAGGAGCACGTTGGGGTTGACGAGCACCCGGACGAAGCCGGTCCAGAACATGGTGTGTGGGTGCAGCCGCTGCTCGATCATCCGGGCGCGCTTGCCCTGCACGGTCACGGTATCCGTCATCAGGTAGCGAATCCCGAAGAAGGTCACCGCCAGGAAACTGACCAGTTCCACCGTCGCCCGGAGCGTGGGATCCTCGAACAGGTTGGCAAACCCGCCGAAGGCGATGACGCAATAAATCATCTCCATCAGCAGCGCCCCCACCGCGATGATCAGCGCCCGTTTCCGGCCGGTGTGGATGCCCTCCTCCATGATGGCGACATTGATGGGGCCGACCGGCACCGCACACACGAACCCGGTCAGCACCCCGGCACCGACCGCCATGGCATAATCGGCGGGAGTCATGGAAGCCGCCTCGCGGGATCACTCGTCGTCAAAGTCCTCCTCAATTTCCCTCCTCAGTTTTCGCGACAACCGTGGCCGCACAAACCCGTAAACCAGGTACGACGTGAAGATCAGCGGCAGCACGATCGGCACGAGGTATTTCCACAAAAAAACGAAACAGGCCACCACCACCACCGCGACGACAAACTTCGTGAATGGCCGGCGCGACCGAAAATCCAGTTTTTTGAATGATGGGTACTTAACCTCGCTGACCATCATCACCGAGAGAAACACCAACACCGCCAGCAGCACCCAGCGCCAGGAGCTGGTGGGCAAATTTTTCTCCTCGAGCCAAACCAAGAACATCGTCAACGACGCCACCATCGCCGCTGAGGCCGGGATGGGGAAACCGAGGAACTCCCGGTTGTTCCCGGAGTCGGGCATCGCCGCGAGGCAGTTGTAACGAGCCAACCGCAGTGCGCCGCACAGCAGATAGACCGACGCCACAACCAGACCAAGCCGTTCGCTCACAATGTTAAAGTCGTGCAGGATCACCCTCTGCATCAGGAACGCCGGCGCAACCCCAAACGAGATGATATCCGCCAGCGAATCGAACTGAAGCCCGAACGGGCTCTCCTTGCCAACCAATCGCGCGATCCGCCCATCCAGTCCGTCGAACACAAACGCCCCCATAATCAGCCAAAGGGCGTTCTTGATTTTCTCGATGTCCGCAGCACTGAAAACCGGCCCCGCAGACCCGGCCGGATCGGGAACCACCTGCACGATGAACGTCAGCGCGAGGAACCCGCACAACAGGTTGCCCGCCGTCATCAGGTTGGGCAGGAAATAAATGTGCAGCCGCTCCCCGCTGGGAGGTGTGTCCGGTTGTGGTGTCTCGTTGCTCACGATGCTGCGGGTGCCCCGCTGGAATGCACCCGGTCCTTCCAGACGTAACGGAACATCAGCGTCCGCAGCGCGGCGGTCAACGGGATGGCCAGCACTCCGCCCATGATGCCCCCCAGCAGGGTGGTTCCGACCATCACGGCGACAATGATTGTCAGCGGATGCAACCCGACCCGGTCGCCAATGATCTTGGGCGAGATGAACAGCCCCTCCATCGCCTGCACCACCGCAAACCAAACCAAGACGAGCACCGGCATCAGCCAGCCGCCATCCGGCACGAACTGAATCATCGCCAGCACGAACGCCGGGATGATGCTCAACGCCACACCGAGATACGGAATGATGCCCAGCAGCCCGGCCATGACGCCGAGCAGGATGGCGTAATCCAGGCCGAACATCAGGAACCCGGCGGTCAGCAGCGCCCCGACACACATTGCCACCAGCACCTGCCCCCGGAAAAACACAATCAGGCAGTCGTTGATTGATCGCAGCACAAACACGATCTCCTCCTTCACCTGCGACTCGCGCACCGGCAGGTAGTCGGTCCAGTTGCGCTTGATGCCGCGCTTCTCCAGCAGGAAGTAAAACACATACACCGGCACCAACGCCAGACCGGCCAGAAAGCCAAACAGCGACATGACCTTCTTCAACTGTTCCAGCGCCCAGGCCGATATTTTTTTCACGGCGTCCACCGTGAACTCACGCGCCTTCTCGTTGGTCACGCCGACGTTCTTTATCCACTCCCGCGGGGCCTCGAACCAGCCCGGACTGGCCGGCGCGTTGGTGGAGGTGTTGGCCGGGCTGACAATCGAACTGACGCTTTTCTGGAACTGTTCGGCCTTCTTCGGGAACTCGGTGGAGAGCTTGCCCACCTGCGAAATCAACGACGGCACCACCGAGGCCACCATGCCCCCCACCAGCAGCACCGCAATGCAGAACACCATGATGATCGCATTCTGGCGCTTGAAGCCGCGTTTTTTCTGGAACCAGTCCACGATCGGGTCAAGCAGGTAGGCGATGACCCCGGCAATCGCCAGCGGGATCAAGACCGAGGAGAGCGTATTGACCCCCCAGGCGATGCCCAGTGTCAGCAGGGCTGCCAGGGCCAGTAACACCCCCACCGCCAGCGCCGTCACCGAAGTCCAGAGGATCCGGGCCTGCTTCTCGGTTGGTGGGGGGTACGCCATCGGTGCCTACTCCTGTCCCAGCTCGACCGCCCGCTCCGTCGACGCGCGCACGGCGTTGATGAGCGCGCTGCGCACGCCGCCCTCCTCCAGCTCGTGCACGCCCTCGATCGTCGTGCCACCCGGGCTGCAAACCATGTCCTTCAATTCGCCGGGATGCAGTCCGGTCTCAAGCACCATCCTCGCCGCGCCGAGCATCGTCTGTGCGGCCAGCTTGGTCGCGATGTCCCGGGGCAGGCCAGCTGCCACGCCGCCGTCGCTCAACGCCTCGATGATCATGTAGCCGTACGCCGGGCCGCTGCCGCTCAGGCCGGTCACGGCATCGATCAACGGCTCCTTCACCTCGTACGCCATGCCGACGGCGGAGAGCAGCCGCTCGACCAACGCACCGTCGTCCGCCGTGGCCGCTTGGCCAAGCGCATAGCCGCAGGCGCCCTCGCCGACCAGCGCCGGCGTGTTGGGCATCACGCGCACCACCCGCGCCTGGCCACCGCACGCCTCATCAAGCCTGGCCAGCCGCACGCCGGCCAAGATGGAAATCACAAGGTGGCTTTCGTCGAACTGATCGCGCACGGGCTCGGTCGCCTCGTCAAGCTGATGCGGCTTGAACGCCAGCACAACGACCTTGGCCTTGGCCAGGACATCCGCGTTTGTATCGGTCGCCTTACAGCCAAGCGCTTGGGCAAAAGCCTCGCGCCCGGCCGGAACCGGATCACTGGCAATAAGGTTATCCGGCAGAACCAGGCCGGCGTTCACGAAGCCCCGGGCCAAGGCGGTCGCCATTCGGCCGGCACCAATGAACCCGATGGAGGGCATCTCACTCACACACGTTGCGTATCAAAATCCTTCCCTGTCGTAAAGCCAAATTGGCCGGACGGGTCAACGCCCCGGACTGGCTTTCAATTCAGCCAGTTTGTCAGCGAATCGCTTGGCCAAGCGCTCCAGTTCGGCCCAGTTTTCCCCGGCAACCAGTTCCTTTTTCAGCAGGGCCGAGCCGACGCCCAAGGCCGCCGAGCCGGCCGCGAGAAACGCCTCCATCGTGTCGAGGTTCACCCCGCCGGTGGGGACGATTCTCAGGTGCGGCAACGGCGCGAGCAGCGACTTGATATAGCCCGGGCCGAGCGTGTCGGCCGGGAAAATCTTGACGAAGTCCGAGCCGGCCTCGTGCGCTGCCTGCGCCTCGGTCGGCGTGTAGGCGCCCAGCATCACCGGCCGATCCAGCGCGTGCGCCGCCGCGGCGAGCGACGGGCGGGTGATCGGGCTGATCACGTACCTGGCACCGGCGTCGATCGCCGCGCGGCAGGTGTCGTCGTCGGTCACCGTGCCGACGCCAAGCAGGATGTCGCCGCCCAGCTCGCGATCCACCGTGCGGATCGCCTCGAGCGCGTTGGGAATGCTCATCGTCAGCTCCACCGCCCGGATGCCGCCCGCGACGAGCGCCTTGGCCAGCGGCAACGCCAGTTCCGGCCGGGGCACGCGCACGATCGCCACCAGCCCGTCGGCCACGATTTGTGAGGCGATTTGTTCCCGCTCGCTCACTTGGTTTTCTTGAACCAGTTGGCCGTCTCCTTGACGTTGTGCTTCACCGACTCGAGCCGGATCGTGAACGCCGCAAACGACGGCTCCACCAGTTCCAGCACGTGCGGGATCTTCACCCCGTCCACCGTTTTGTAGTCCCGAAACAGCACCTTGGTTTTCACCTCCCGCCCCTGCATCTCGGCGGTGGAGAAAATCCCGGCCACCAGCCCCGTTGCCGCATCAAAGTAAAACGTGTCTGCGTCCCCCTTCTTCGGCGTCATTTTCACGGCAAATACTTTTTTGCCGGCGACCTCTTTCATCCCCTGCAGTTCCATCTTGGGATAGTTTTTTTTGAAGTTCAGGTAGGCGTAAAAATCGGCGTCGATTTTCTTGTTGGCCCGTTCGCGCTCTTTTTTTTCGATGACGTTCCCGTCCGGTGTTTCCGTCCAGCCCTTGCGGCCGGTGAACACGTCTCGAATCGTCCCCAGCCCCTCGATGGTCAGCTCCATCATTTCCTTGTTGGGCGCTGCGTGTCGCAGGACGACCGGGATCGCCGCGCCGAACGCCGCCAACTCGATCTTCCCCCGGGCCTCCCGATTCTTGAGCTGGCGCATCGCTTTCTCGCCACCCAGCGCCTTGATGTTCCGCTCGAGAATGACCTCCACCGACGGCAGCTTGGCCGGTGGCTCGGCCTGTCCTGCGGCGACCAAAATGCTCAACGCCGCCGCCACGGCTGCGCTGCGCTTGATAGTCATTTTCATTTGGGCAGCGGCAGTCTGTCGCCTGGGGGGAGTTTTGGCAATGAAGTTCGCGCTTGTATGCCTACCGTAAAAAAGGTAGCAAATCCGGGCCGGGTCACGGTGCTGGATGCATATCATGGAGTTGGCTGATTTTCTCACCAAGGAACAGGTTGTCACGGACTTGAAAGCCTCCGACCGCTGGGAGGCGATCGAGGAACTGATCGACCTGCTCGTCGCTAACGGGCAAGTCGACTCCGATCACCGCGAGGCGATCGTTTCCGTCGTCAAGAAACGGGAGACCTCGATGAGCACCGGCATCGGCTTTGGCATCGGGATCCCGCACGCCTCGACCGACCTGATTGACGATGTCACCGGCGCGTTTGGCCGCAGTCGTGGCGGCGTGAACTTCGACGCGCTCGACAACCAGCCGGTCAACCTCGTGATGCTCTTCCTCGTGCCGCAGGGCCAGTTCCAGAAACACCTCCACACGCTGGCCAAGATCGCGAAGGTGCTGCACAAGAAGGAATTTCGCAAGTCGCTCGAGGAGGCCGAGGACGCGGCCGAAATGTACCAGATCATCCGCGACGCGCAGGAGATCTGAGCCTCGCCTTTTTTCACTCACCCAAGCCGTCCACACTGCGCTTGGCCAAGCGATACGAATCGTGATCCATCTCGCCCTCCAGGAAAAACTGCAACGGGCCGTCCACGCGCTCCTGCCCGACGCCGATGTCTCGAGCGTCCTCGTCCGGCCGTGCGCCGAGCCGAAGTTCGGCGACTACCAGGCCAACGCCCTCATCGGCTTGGCCAAGCGCAACCAGCTCAACCCGCGCGAGTTCGCCGCCCAGGTCATCGAGCAACTCGACGTCGCTGACTGCTGCGAGCCGGTCACGATCGCCGGGCCGGGTTTCCTGAATTTCCGGCTCAAGACCGAGGCCCTCTCCGAGGTCCTCGTTGGCGCAGCCAAGGGGGAGCACCTTTTTTACCGCACGGCCGCCGAGCCGCGCACGATCGTCATCGACTACTCGTCGCCCAACGTGGCCAAGCCGATGCACGTCGGCCACATCCGCTCGACCATCCTCGGCTACACCTTGGCCAAGGTCTTCCGGCTGCTCGGCCACAACGTCGTCACCGACAACCACATCGGCGACTGGGGCACGCAGTTTGGCAAACTGCTCGTCGGCTGGAAGGAACACCTCAACAAAGACGCCCTTGGCCAGGACGCCCTCGCCGAGATGGAGCGCCTGTACAAGCTCGTCAACACCGCCTGCGACGCGGATGAAGCCGTCCTCACCCATGCCCGTAACGAACTCGTAAAACTGCAGGACGGCGACGCCGAAAACCTCGCCATTTGGCGCGAAATGATCAACCTGTCGCGACACCAGTTCGATGAAATTTACGGCCGGCTCGGCGTCAAGTTCGACGAGACGCTGGGCGAGAGTTTTTACAACGACCGCCTCAAGGGCGTCGTCGACGAACTCATCACCCAAGGCATCGCCGAGGAAAGCGACGGCGCGCAGGTCGTCTTTTTCAACGACCACAAGTCGCTCAAAAAACATCCGGCCATCGTTCAAAAAAGCGACGGCGCGGCCAACTACACCACGACCGATCTCGCCACGCTCGAGCACCGGCAAAACCGTTGGCAGCCGAGCGAGGTTATTTACGTCACTGACGGCCGCCAGCAACTGCACTTCCAGCAACTCTTCGAGCTGTACACACGCTGGAAACCAAGCCACGGCATGAAGCTCAACCACGTTTGGTTTGGCACGATCCTCGGGGAGGACGGCAGGCCGTTCAAGACGCGCAGCGGCGAGATCATCCGCCTCTCCGGTCTGCTCGACGAAGCCGAGCAACGCGCCTTCGACGCTGTCAGCGAAAAAAACCCCGACCTCCCTGAAGAGCAGCGGCACACCATCGCGCGCGTCGTCGGCCTTGGCGCGATCAAGTACGCCGACCTCTCCGGCAACCGGCAGAGCGACTACGTGTTCAGTTGGGACACCATGCTCGCACTCGTCGGCAACACCGCGCCGTACCTGCTGTACGCCTACACGCGCATCCGCAGCCTCTTCCGCAAGCTCGGCGACGAGTCGCTGACACGGCCCGCGACGTTCGCGCTTGGCCAAGCGGAAGAACTTACGCTGGCCAAGCACCTGTTGCGCTTTGGCCTCGTGCTCGAGTTGGTCATCGACGAGTGCCGGCCGAACTATCTCTGCAATTACCTCTACGAACTCGCCGGTTTGTTCGGTTCGTTTTACGAGAATTGCCCTGTGCTTCAGGCCGAGGGCGACACCCGCACGCAGCGACTCGCCCTCTGCGATCTCACCGGCCAAGTGCTTAACACCGGCCTCGAGACGCTTGGCCTCGAGACCACCGACCGCATGTGAGCCGTGGCTGCGCGGAGCAAAACGCCGGCTGACTCCCGCTGGATCACCGTCGAGGGCGCCCGCGAACACAACCTCCGCGGCCTCTCCGTCCGCATCCCGCGCAACCAGCTCGTCGTCGTCACCGGCGTCAGCGGTTCCGGCAAAAGCACCCTCGCGTTCGACATTCTTTTCTCCGAGGGCCAGCGCCGGTTCCTCGACTCGCTCAACGCCTACGCCCGGCAATTCGTCGAGCAAATGCCCCGGCCCGACGTCGATGCCGTCCACGGCCTGCCGCCCACCGTCAGCATCGAGCAGCGCATTTCGCGCGGCGGCGGCAAAAGCACCGTCGCCACCGTCACCGAGATTTACCACTTTATCCGCCTGCTCTACACCAAGCTCGGCGTCATCCACTGCCCCGACTGCCAGTTGCCGGTGCAGGCGCAAACGCTCGACTCACTCGTCCGCAGCCTAATCACACAGGCCAAAAAGCGCGGCGACCTGCTGCTGCTCGCCCCGCGCGTCCGCGACCGCAAAGGCTTCCACACTGACGTCGGCGAATGGGCCGCGCGGCACGGCTACGAACAGGTCCGCGCCGACGGCGAGTTTCATCCCACCGCCGAGCCGTTGCGGCTCGACCGTTACAGCGAACACGACGTCGAGGCCGTCGTCGGTCGGCTCAAAAAACGCGGCGCAAAGAACGCCACCGAACGGGTCGCCGAATGCCTCGCCGTTGGCCAGGGTACGCTCTTCGCCGTCGACGACTCCGGCGGCGAGACCGTCCATTCGACGAGCAATTCGTGCGGCGGCTGCGGCCGGTCGTTCGCGCCGCTCGATCCGAAAGATTTCAGCTACAACTCCGCCCGGGGCTGGTGCCCGACCTGCCGGGGCTTCGGCGAGACCTTTTACATCCCGAACATCGAGCGGGGCGACGCACAGGAAGCGGTCGAGGAAACGTGGTTCGGCTGGCAGGAGGACAGCCGCGAAACCTGCCCCGACTGCAACGGCGCGCGGCTCGCTCCCCTCGCCCGCGCCGTCCGCCTGCCGCTGCCGCGCTTGGCCAAGCGCAACTTTCCCGCCGAGCCAACGATCGACGCCTTCGCCCAAGCCGGTGTCGGGGCGGCGAGCGAGCTGTTTGCCACGCTCAAGTGGCGGGGGCGCGGCGCGGAAATCGCCCGCGACATTTTGCCGGAGATCGCCTCGCGACTGACTTTTCTGCGCGAGGTCGGCCTCGATTATCTGCAGCTTGGCCGCGCGGTGACCACGCTCAGCGGCGGGGAGGCCCAGCGCATTCGCCTGGCCGCGCAGCTTGGCTCGAACCTGAGCGGCGTGCTGTACGTGCTCGACGAGCCGACCATCGGCCTGCATCCGCGCGACAACCAGCAACTGCTCGGCGCGCTCGAGCAACTCCGCTCGCGCGGCAATTCGGTCGTCGTCGTCGAGCACGACGAGGACACGATGGCACGCGCCGATCACATCATCGACCTCGGCCCCGGCGCCGGCGCCGAGGGCGGCCACGTCGTCGCCGCCGGTTCGCTGAAACAGATTTTGCGAAACAAAAAATCGCTGACCGGCATCGAGTTGGCCCGCCAACACGAACGTGGCCAGGCGCTTGGCCAAGCGCGACCGACCGCCCCGCCCCTGACCCGGCGCGGTGCCAGCCAAAGAAACAAAACGCCGTCGCTCGTCTTTCGCGGCTTGAGCAAAAACAATTTGAAAAACCTCTCCGTCGCCGTGCCGCTTGGGCGGTTCACCGCCGTGACCGGCGTGAGCGGTTCCGGCAAAAGTACGCTCGTGCGCGAATGCATCCTGCCCACCGTGCAGGCCGCGCTGAAGGCCAAGCGCAAAAAAACAACCGGCGGCATCGAGCAAATCAAAGCCGTGCACGAGGTCGATCAGTCGCCGATCGGCCGCACGCCGCGCTCGGTGCCGGCGACGTATGTCGGTTTTTTCGACACCATCCGCCAACTGTTCGCGCAGGTGCCGGAAGCCCGGATGCGCGGCTTCGGCCCGGCGCGGTTTTCGTTCAACAGCCCGCAAGGCCGCTGTCCCGAGTGCAAGGGCGCAGGGATCGTGAAGCTCGAGATGAATTTCCTCCCGCCCGCCTTCATGACCTGCGACACCTGCGCCGGCAACCGCTACAGCCCGGAGGTATTGGACATCGTTTACAACGGCGAAACCATCGCCGGGGTACTCGAGTTAAGCGTCAACGAGGCGGCCGTTTTTTTTGGGGCCATCCCAAAAATACACCGTGCCCTAAAGGCGCTGAAAGATACCGGCTTGGGCTACCTCAAGCTGGGCCAAACCAGCCCCACGCTCAGTGGCGGCGAAGCCCAGCGTGTCAAGCTCGTCACCCACCTGCTCAGCGGCTTGAGCGACAGCACTCGCCTCAAAGCCGACACCAAAAAGAATCTGTTCCTCCTCGAGGAACCGACGATCGGACTGCACATGGCCGACGTGCGCCGCTTGGTCGGGGTGCTGCATCGCCTGGTCGAGGGCGGCCACACGGTGCTGGTCATCGAGCATAACCTAGACCTGATCGCCGCGGCTGACTGGGTCATCGACCTCGGCCCCGAAGGTGGCGAGGCCGGCGGCCAAATCATCGCCCAGGGAACGCCGCCCGAGATCGCCCAAGCCAAAAACTCCCACACCGGCTGTTTTCTAAAACGGTTTTTTAATTAACATGGATGGACAGGATGAACAGGATGAGAAAAATTATTCCTGTCCACCCTGTCCATCCATGTTTGAATTCTCCTCTCTAAAAATCAAGGAAGAGCTTCTACTCTGTAAAACTGAAATTTCTCCCGCTCGCTGGGGTCGATGAAAAACGTAAACGACCGGCGGGCGGTGACCGGGGCGCCTACTTTGCTCCACTTGGCCAGGGCGGCGTCCGGCTTGCTCCAGACTTGGTAGCGCTTGCCGGGGACGCTGCCCCACTGGATCGTCGTGCCTTGTTCATCGACCGTGATGCTGCCGATTTCCAACAGCGGAAATGAGTCGGCGTCCGTCGGGTTTTTCCCGGTTAAAAACTCCTCACGATTGGTGTAGCCGTCAGCGTCGGCGTCGGCGTCGGCGTGGGCCTCGGCGCTGGAAAAAACGGCGAACTGTTCCCGCTGCCAGCGATCGTCCAAGCCGTCGAAGTTGTAATCCTCCTCGCCGGAAAGAATCTCCACGAAGCCGTTGAGTTGCGCCACGTCGTTTCCTTTTTGCACGAACAGACTCCGCACGCCCGGCTCGGCATTCTTCGACACGGTCACTTCAACGGAGATCAGGTTGAAGCCGTCAAATGCGTTTCGGTCGTAGGTCGTTTTTCCGTAAACCACCCCGTCGCCGGTGAGCCGCACGGTCGCCCCGCTCGTCGGCAGCGTCGGGGAGTACACGCCGATCGTTAGTTTTTTGCCGGTACGCTCGAGCGCGAACGGCTCGAACGCCAGCTCAAGCAAATTTTGGTTTTTCGTGGGCGGCCTCACTGCCGAGATATAAAACGGTGCGCTGCCCTTGGTGACCGCGAAATCCAGCGTCGCCGATGATCCGGGGTGAACCACCGCTTGCTTGACTCCGGTTGGCCGGAAATTGGTCTCGGAACCGTCGTGCTCAATCGAGATGTCGATGTCGCGAACGAGCGGCTGGGGCTGTGTGTCCGGCGAATGTAGCGGAGCCACGCGCAGCCGGTACGTCGCCGGGGGGAGTGCGGTCAGTTCGTACCGGCCGTTGCGCTCGGTGACGGTCGACTGGATGATATTCCCGTGCGCATCCTCGGCCAGCACGATGGCCCCGAAAACGAGGCCGCGCCCCATCGTCACTTTGCCGGCGATCGAGCCGAGCCTGGCCAAGGCGGCCGACTCGCCGTAAAGCGCCTGCGCGGCAGCGACCTCGTCCTTCAACAGGCCAACCGCAAGGCTCACGCCGGCACCGGTTCGCGAAAACATCGTCGCCGCCCCCAGCGGCGAATGCTGTAGCCCGATGAAATGGCCAAACTCATGCAGCGCGACTGCCTCGACAAAGTTGTCGGCGGAGAACGAATTGTCGTAGTCGGCAAACCATCGGTGATCGACCCCATTGAAAACCATGTCCGCCTCGACGATCGTGTGGTCGTCGAAGTACATCGGGAACGTTACCGCCAACGCGCCGCTGATCTCCGTCCGCTCGTTGTTGACCCACACGGCCCCGTTCGCGGCCGCCTGCTTCACCCAGTAAACGACGTTCGTGTTGTCCTCGCCGTTGACGTCCACGCCAGGCGGCACCAGGCCGGCCTCCTCGAATTTCAAGATCGTCCCCGGCACCGACTGCCATTGGCCAAGCGCGGCGCGCACAGCGTTTAATTCGGTCTCGGCATTTTTTGCCGACCCAGCGTCCTTGGCCAAGTAGTAGCGAACGGCGCGGGTGTCACGGTTCACCACGTTGGAATGCACGAGTGGATCCAAGTCGTCGAGCCGCCAGCGCAGCGCCTGGCCGTCGTCGTTTTTGAAAAGCACGAACGCCGTGGCGGCATGGGCCAAGCCAAGCGTGGCGGCGATTGCGAGCCAGCGACTCACTTCGCGCCCCTCCTCACGTGGCGCTTCAACTCGGCGAGCGTCAGCGGCTTCGCTTGGCCAAGCGCGCGCTTGACCACCGCACGCGGGTCGTCCCGCTTGGCCAAGCCGTGGAACGGATTCCGTACCGTGGCCAAGCCGCTCTCCGGTTGTTTGGCGACGTCGAACTTGCCCTGATTCATCCCCAGCGTCACCGCCTCGCCCCGGCTATTGACCATCACAAACACAACCACCTCGCCGCCGACCCGGTATGTCGGCTGGAGCGGCGAGCGGGCGATCCGCCGACCCAGCACGCCGCCGCCCTGCACGACCACCAGCGTCCCGCCGCGCTGCCGGCCCTTCACCTGCTCGAGGATCTGCAAATGCACCTTGGTGAAAATCCGTCCATCGTCGTCGCGCTGGCAGGTCATGCGGACAACCTTGCCGTGCACCACCGCGTCGGCCTTGGCCGCCATCGACGTGATCGACAACGGCACTTGGCTCGCCGCTTGGCCAATCGCGGCTCCGGCCAGCAAGGCTGCGAGAATTGCGTACGACCTTCCATTCATGCTGCCGCGAAGGTTGCTCGCTTGGCCGGGAAAACTCAATCCGGCGTTTTGTGCTGGGCAACGACGGCCCATTCGATGAAGCATGCGCGCCGCGTGATGTATTTTTTGTCGAAAACCGTGGGACGACTGGTCGAGCCGATCGGGTTTATTTGGCTGGTGCTGCTCATCGCCTGCATCCGTGCGTTGATAAAAAAAGAGCGCCGACAGGCGATGTTCACCGGTGGGTTGGCGCTGTTCATCACCCTCGTCGGCAGCACGAAACTCCCCGCCTATCTTTTGGCCGGCCTCGAGAAGCCGTACGCCATCGAGGACTTGGGTGCGCTGCCCAGGTGCGATGCGGTGGTCGTGCTCGGCGGTGGGCACAGCTACGTTTCGAGTGCGCCGTTCAACATCGAAATGCACGATGCAGCGGATCGCTACGTGATGGCGGCCGAGTTGGTGCGGCTCGGGAAGGGAGGCGCGCTGGTGATCGGTGGGAGCCATGGGGAAGGAACGTTGCTGAAAAACTGGCTCGAGAGTTGGAAGCCGTTTCAACAGCCGATTTTCGATATGAGCGCAAACCTGCACACGCGGGATGAAGCGACAAACACCGCCGCCTTGGCCAAGGAGCAGGGCTGGAACAAAATCATACTCGTGACGTCCGCGTGGCACATGCGCCGCTCGGTGGCGTTGTTTGAAAAAGTTGGCTTGGAGGTGGTGCCAGTCGGAGCGGATTTTGTCGGCACTTCAGCGCTGGAAACGCATTGGGGTTTTTATCTCGTGCCGTGGTATTCTGGATTTCGCACCTTGGCAATGTACGCGCACGAGCAGTTGGGGTGGCTTTACTACAAGCTGCGGGGGTGGATTTAGGCCAAGCGGGAAGCGCCCGCGTGCCGCCTTGGGCGCGGGAGGGGCAAGTTCCACCTTGCCCGTTTCGATGTTAATTGGGACGAGGTGGAACTCGTCCCTCCCAAAAGTTACCGGCGGCGCTTGCGGCCTCCGCCCTTGCGGGTGGACATGCCGAAGGAGTAGCCCCGCCCAACGGAGCCACCGCGGAATCGCGGAGTCGATCCATGTTTCCCGTCATCGAAGAGCGAGGTGTATTTGTAGTCGAAGCCGTCCATTTTTTCGCGGTTGATTTTTTTGCCGATGAACCGCTCGACCGCCTCCATATGCTGGCGATCCTCGGCCACCATGATGGTGAAGGCATCGCCAGTGGCGGCGGCCCGCCCCGTCCGGCCGATGCGGTGCACGTAGTCCTCGGGGTGCTGCGGCACGTCGTAGTTGACAACGTGGCTGACGTTGGCGATGTCCAGCCCGCGCGAGGCGATGTCGGTAGCGACAAGCACCTCAAATTTCCCATCCCGAAAGCCGTTAAGAGACCGTTCCCGCTCGGCCTGGGTTCGGTTCGAGTGGAGGATGGCCACGGAATGATTCTGGCGTTTCAGCAGGCTCCCCACCTTGTCGGCGCCCACCTTCGTACGGCAAAAGACGATGACCGAATCAAAGTCCACCTTCCCGAGCAGCGCCAACACGAGGTCGTTTTTCTGGTCGAACGCCACCGGATAAACCGCGTGCGATACGGTGTCGGCCACGGAGCGGCGCATCCCGATCTCGACGGTCTCCGGGTCTTTCATCGCCCACTGGATGATCGTCTCGATGATCGGCGGGATGGTCGCCGAAAAGAGTGACGTGTGCCGTTTCTCCGGGCATTTCTGAATGATCTTCTTGACGTCCGGCATGAAGCCCATGTCGAGCATCCGGTCGGCCTCGTCGAGCACGAGGTACTCTATGTTTTTGAGCGTCAGGTTTTTCTGGGACACATGGTCGAGCAACCGCCCCGGCGTGGCGACGACGATATCCGTTCCGTTGTTCAACGCGTCGGTCTGCTTGCCGTATTTGACGCCGCCATAAAGCACCGTCGTCCGCAGGTCTGAATACCGTGAGAAATCCCGGAACGCTGTCTCGACCTGCGAGGCGAGTTCCCG
Organism: Verrucomicrobiota bacterium; assembly: GCA_014382705.1. Lineage (GTDB taxonomy): Bacteria > Verrucomicrobiota > Verrucomicrobiia > Limisphaerales > UBA1096 > UBA1096. The sequence goes on from JACNJE010000133.1 coordinate 70,027, forward strand.
CGTTGGCTCGACGATCAGCGCGCGCGGCGTGTCCGACGGCTTGTCGAGTTTCGTGAGGATCGGCAGGCCGAATGCCGCCGTCTTGCCGGTGCCGGTCTGCGCGCTGCCGATCAGGTCGCGCCCCTCGAGGAACAGCGGGATGCCACGCAGCTGGATCGGCGTCGGGTCCTCGTAACCCATCGCGCGAATCCCCTTGAGAATGTTGTCGGAAAGCCCCAGCGAACTGAATGACATGGCGGAGGGGTGTAACAGAAATGCAGCCGATGGGAAACGCAAATCACCAATCGCGCTTGGCCAAGCGCCCGGCCAAGGCTAAAACGCCTGCGTGGAAATCACCCAGGACCACAACCGCCGCGTCTGGGACGAACGCGCCCGGCACGGCCTGCTGCACACGCGAACCGCGCGAGACGACGAGTTCGCCGACCCGCTGAAGGCCATCAACGGCCGGGGCTGGATCGACGGCGGGCTCGAGGACAAACGGGTTCTCTGCCTCGCCGGCGGCGGCGGGTTGCAGGCACCGCTTTACGCCGCCGCCGGGGCCAAGGTGACGGTGGTGGACATCAGCCCGGCGATGCTCGAGCAGGATAAACGTGTTGCCCGCGAGCGCGGTCTCGAACTGCAGACCATCGCCGCGTCGATGGACGATCTGCCGATGCTCGCCGACGCGTCGTTCGACCTTGTCACCCAGCCGGTCAGCACCTGCTACGTGCCAAGCTTGGCCAAGGTTTACGACGGGATCGCCCGCGTGCTGCGCGTCGGCGGGCAGTACCTCAGCCAGCACAAACAGCCGCTCAACCTCCAAGCTGCGCCGACGCCGTTCCCGAACGGCTACGCCGTCACCGAGGGTTATTATGCCACGGGGCCGGTGCCGCCGCTGCACGGCGAGTTCGAGCATCGGGAAAAGGGCGCGCTCGAGTTCGTGCATCGCTGGGAGGAACTGGTCGGCGGACTGTGCCGCGCCGGCTTCGTGATCGAGGATGTTGCCGAGCCGAGGCACGGCGATCCCGCCGCCGAGCCGGGAACGTTCCGGCATCGCAGCCAATACATTCCACCGTACGTCGCCATCAAGGCGCGTCGTGTTGCCACCCCCGTGCTTGGCCAAGCGGCGGCGGCCGGCATCGTCATGCCGTGAAACGGCTTGGCCAAGCCGCAGGCCAACGGTAGCTTGGCGGCCATGTTGATTCGCATCGCACTGTTTATTGTCGCCGGCACTCTTGCCGCCTGTTCCACCCCAAAAAATACCAGCACCCCCGCCGGGTTCTCCGGCGACTGGGCGGAGTTCAAGCGCTTGGCCAAGCGCAACGGCACGCAGGTCTCGCTGCCGCCGTTTGAGACCACGCCGCAGGCCTCGCTCGACGCCGTCGGCGCAGCCATCGCAGCAGCCGACAAGCGGCTCGACGCCATCGGCACGATCAAGCCAAGCGAGGCGACCTTCGATAACACGCTCGGCGCGATCGACGATCTGGCGTTTGACCTGTCGCTCGTGGCCAACCGCACCTACATGCTCAAGGAAACCAGCGAGAACGCCGAGCACCGCGCCCAGGCCACCGAGGCAATCAAGCGGTTCGACGAGTGGGCCGTCGGCCTCGACTACCGCGAAGATGTTTATCGCGTGATCAAGGCGTACGCCGACTCGAAGCCCAAGCTGAGCGGCGAGGCCAAGCGACTGCTCGAACAGACGCTGCGCGACTACCGCCGGGCCGGGTTGCACCTGGCCAAGGCCGAGCGGGATGAGGTTGAGCAACTCCGCAAGCAACTTTCCGCCGCGACGACCGAGTTTCGCACCAACATCACCAATGCCAAAAAGGAACTGAAGTTCACCGCCGCACAACTCGAGGGGGTGCCGGGGAGTTTCCTCGAGCAGGTCAAGACCGGCGACGACGAATACACGCTGCAGGCCAACGTGACGTTTCACTACCTCAACGTCATGCGCAGTGCCAAGCCGGAGGCGACGCGCAAGCGGTTCTCCGGCGAACGCAAGCGGCTCGCCCGCGAGCAAAACATTCCGCTGCTAAAAACGGTCCTGCAACTCCGTGCCACCATCGCGGCCAAGCTCGGCTACAAGACATGGGCCGACTACCGCTGCGAAGTCAAGATGGCCGGCAATGGCACGACGGCGCGCGAGTTTTTGATGAACCTCAAGAGCGGCCTCGAGCCGAAGTGGCAGGCCGAGCTCGCGCAGTTCAACACGCTGAAACGCCGCGAGACCGGCGACCCCGACGCCACCCTGAAAATGTGGGATGCCTTTTACTACATGAACCTGCTGAAGAAGGAAAAGTACTCCGTGGACACCGAGCAGCTTCGCGTGTTTTTCCCGTACGAACAGACGCTGCACGGAATGTTTCGCGTGTACGAACGCATCTTCGGCCTGAAGATTGTGGCGTCCACCGCGCCGTACAAATGGCACGAGCAAGTGACGCTGCACCTTGTTTACGACGCCGCCACCGGCAACCCGCTGGGTGCGCTGTACCTCGACATGTTCCCGCGCGACGGCAAGTACAATCACTTCGCGATGTTCCCGCTGATCTCCGGAAAACGGCTGCCGGACGGCACCTACCAGCGGCCCACCGTCGCGCTGATTTGCAACTTCCCCACGCCGGGGAAGGACACCCCGTCGCTACTCTCGCACGACAACGTCGAGACGTTGTTCCACGAGTTTGGCCACGCGCTGCACGGCATCCTCACGCAGACTCGGTTCACGCGTTTCGCCGGAACGAGCGTGCCGCGCGACTTCGTCGAGGCGCCGTCGCAGATGCTCGAGAACTGGATTTGGGACAAGACTGTGCTCGACTCCTTCGCCGCCGACTACCGCGATCCGTCGAAAAAAATCCCCGAAGCCGTGCTGGCAAAACTGAAGGAGGCAAAGAAAGCCACCGTCGCCCGGCACTACCGCGGCCAATTGTCGTACGGGCTGGTTGACCTGACTCTGCACTCGCTGACAGAGGAGGAAGCCAAGATCGTCGAGCCGGTGGCGTTGTCCAACCAGATCACCGAGGCCGTCTATCTCAAGCCGCAAGAGAACACGTCATTCGTCGGCTACTTCGGCCATCTCATGGGCTACGACGCCGGCTACTACGGCTACGCCTGGGCCGACTCGATTTCCGCCGACATGGCCACGGTTTTTGAAAACGCGCCGGAGCGCTACTTCGACGCAACAGCCGGACAGCGACTGCGGCGGGAGATTTACGAAGTGGGCGACTCTCGCGATGTCAGCGAGTCGATCGAGAAATTCCTCGGCCGCCCCCGCTCGCTCAAGCCGTTCCTCCAAGACCTCGGCATCCTCGACGAATAGCGCTTGGCCAAGCAGCTCAACCAGCGGCTTTGTTCAGGGCGCTCAGGACGATATCGGGAGTCAGCAACTCGGGCAGCATCTCCGGTTGTGATGTTTTGTCGCGCGGAAAAACCAGCACCAGTGGCACACCCGCCCTGCCCCGGCGGTGCAGTTCTTTCGTAATATAATCCGGTCGGCGCGTGTAGTCGGCCCGGAACACCTTAAAATTTTTCTTCGCCAACAGGGTGCGCACCGACTCGATGTCGAGGCTCGTTTTTTTGTTGGCAATGCAGGTGAGGCACCACTTGGCCGTGAAGTCCACCAGCACCGGTTGGCCCGCTTCGCGCGCCTCGGCCACGGCCTCCAGTGACCAGCGGTGCCAACGGATGCCGCCGGGGAAATCCTGCACCACGTCGGCCTTGGCCTGTGACGGATCAACCGGCGTTCGCCACTGCATCTGCCCCTCGAGGCCGAACACGACCCCGCCCAACGCCAGCGCCCCAGCGATGCCTAGCGCCAAGCCGCGCCGCTTGATGCCGCGCTGAAAAAACTCGCCGAACACCCAAGCGGCCATCGCAATCACGGTCAGGAAAATGCCGAACCACAATACCCGGCCGCCGTAATAGTCGATGCTCACCGTGAACAGCCAAATGCCCGTGGCCAACATCGGGAAACCCATCGCCACCTTGAATCGCTCCATCCACGACCCCGGCTTGGGCAGGAAACGCAGCAGCTTGGGGTTCCAACTCAGCACGACGTACGGGAACGCGAGGCCAAGCGCGACGGTGACAAACATCAGCACGATCACGGCGGCGGTTTGCGTGAAGGCAAAGCCCAGCGCCGGCGCGAGGAACGGTGCCGTGCAAGGCGTCGCCAAAACCGTGGCCAGCACGCCGTTGAAAAACGCGCCCCCTGCCCCCTCCCGGCCCGCCACGGACCCGGCCGCAACGCCAACCGAGCCGAGCGTGACCTCAAACAGGCCGAACAGATTCAGCGCCACCAGCAGGATGAGGACGGTCAGCAACACGACGAACTGCGGGTTCGACATCTGCATGCCCCAGCTTGCCAGTTCGCCCGCGCTCTTCACGCCGATCACCACGCCGGCCAGCACCAAAAACGACACGACCACCCCCGCGCCGTACAGCATTCCGAGCAGCCGCACGCGCGCCGGCGACTCCCTGCTTTGGTTGACGAACCCGAGAATCTTCAGCGAGATCACCGGCAGCACACACGGCATGACGTTCAAAATCAGTCCGCCGATGAAGGCGTACAGCAACATCCGCCAGAGCGGCCTGTCGGCTCCGGGCGGGGTCTGCAAAACCGTCGTCCCGGCATCGCCCGAGGTGAGGGTGTAGATCGGGAACTTGACCTCGAATGCTTCTGTCTTGTCGTGATCCTTCAGGTTGCGAACGGCCAAGCCGGAGACTTCGCTTGGCCAAGCGCCCTCAAACTTCATCACCGTTTTTTTGATGCGAACGTTTGCAGCGCCGGCGGCGGCCACCTCGCTTTCCGGCGACACCTCAAACCCGTCGGACGGCAGTGCGAAAAAATCGGCGTCGGTGCCCGCTTGGCCAGCGTCAAACTCGATCAGCAACGATCGCTCATCCTCCTTGGCCTCGCCATCCCACCGAGCGCTGACGGCCAACTTCGCATCGACTTTCGGGAGTTTCTGTTTTGCGGCATCCAGCTTGGCGGCGTCCGCCGAGCGTGCGTCTCTCCCTGCGATCGTCAACATTGCACTCACCTGCTGGTCGCGCGGGATGCAGAGTTCCTTGCACTCAAGCCAACTGACCTTGCCGGAGATCGTCGCTTGGCCAAGCGCGGCGTCAGCGCCGATGGTGAGCGGCACGAGCAGGATTGTTTTGTCGTGGTAACCGTAGCCGATCGAGCCAAGCGCGGTGAACTTCTCCGGCGTTGGCCACTGGATCGGCCCGGCACTCACGCCGTTGGGCAGCGTCCATTCGACGTCGGTCGCGATGCCGGCCTCGCCGGGGTTGATCCAGTACGTGTGCCAGCCGTCGTCCATTGTCAACTCCAGCCCGGCCATCACCGTCGAGCCCGGCTTAGCCTCGGAGTGGGACAGCAGCAGCTTGGCCACGGTCGCCGGCTTGGCGATGCCGCCGGCCTGGCCGCCGCCGAACGGGTCGTCAAACTGCGCGTTGAGGTTGCCTGCAAGTGACAGCAGGAAAAGGTAACCGAGACCACTGGCTCTCATCGCGGTTTAGGATGCCCTCGTGGCACGGCCTGTTCAATTCCCGACGGGCCAATCGCCAATATTATACAATCTCGGTCGGGCATTTTGGGAGGGAGTCGATGAAGATTTTTCCGTAGCGCTTGGTCAACACGCGGCTGTCGAGCACGACGACGATGCCCTCGTCGCTCTTGGTGCGGATGAGCCGGCCGACGCCCTGCCGGAATTTCAGCACTGCCACCGGCAGCGAAAACTCCATGAACGGATTGCCGTCGCGAGCCTCGATTGCCTCGATCGCTGCCTCGACCAACGGATGATCCGGCACGGCAAACGGCAGCCGAGTGATGATGACATTTTGCAGCGCCTCACCCGGCACGTCGACGCCCTGCCAAAAACTGTCCGTGCCGAACAGTACCGACTGCTCGTCGCGCTTGAACCGCTCAAGCATCGTCGAGCGCGGCACGCCGGCACCCTGCACGAGACAGTCCCAGCCGTGATCGGCGAAGAAGCCCTCAAGTTCCTCCGCCACCTCGCGCATCAGCTTGAAGTTGGTGAACAGCACGAAGGCGCGGCCACCGCTCATTTCGATGAAGTGGCGGAGCTGCCCTGCGAGGGCATCGCGATATTCCGGCTCGCGCGGGTCCGGCATCTTGCCGGCGATGTACAGTTTCATCTGCCGCTCGTAGTCGAACGGCGAGCCGACCTGCAGTGCGTTGACCTGTTCCGCGCCGACTTGGCCAGCGAAATAATTGAGTCCGTTTTTTTGGGGTGAGGTGGTACTCGCCCCTCCCGAGGTGGAATCACTCAAGGCCAGGGTGGCGCTCGTCAGCACGACCGGCGAACTGCAGCGGAAGAGGCGACGGCGCAGATGAACCGCCACATCCACCGGCGCAGCGTTGAGCGACAAGGTCATCCCGGCCTTGCCGGATTTTTCCACCCAGTAAACGTGCTCGTCCGACGCCTGCGAGAGGAACAACAGCACACCGTCACGCAGCTCGCCAACGCGCCGGTTGAACTCCGCCAACTCCTGCCCGGTGTCGGCGTCATCGATCCCGTCGCGGGCCTGAACCAGCGCCTCGCGCACCCGCTGGAGCGACAGCGTGAGCGTGTCGTCGACCAGACCGGGGTTGCGCACGCGCAACTCCTTCCAAATGCGGTTTTTGTTCCCGCCAAATTTGCTGGCCTTGGCCTGCTTCTCGCCGAGTTCATCGCACGCCACCTCGAGTTCGCCGAAGAACTGCTCCATCGCTGCCGAGGCGTCCTCGACCATCCGCGTCGCCTTCGCCTCGCGCAGCAGGCCAAGCAGCCCCTTGTTGGTTTTCGGGTTCCACAGCCGCTGCAGGTTGAACCGAATCTGGCCGCTCGAGACGCTCACGCCCATGTGCCTTGAAGCGACCGGGCCGACGTTGTGCGCCTCGTCGAGAATCACGAAATCGTTTTTGAACAGCACGCCCTCCTCCTCACGGGGCTCATCGTCGTCGCGCCCGTCGTCGCCGAGCAGGCTGAAAAACAAAGAATGGTTCAGCACCAGCACATCGGCGGAGAGAATCCGGCTGCGGGCACGTTGGTAAAAACAGGTCTGCCCCGTTTTCCCAAAGTCGGAGCCGTGGCCGCACAGCTTGGTGGAGCAGAGGCCGCGCTCCGAGTTGACGAGGTCCCACACCTTCGGGTCGGGCGTGATGTCGAAATCGGACAGGCTGCCGTCGGTGGTCTCCTTCGCCCATTCGGTGATGCGTGCAAGTTCCTCAATCTCGGAGGAGGTCAGCAGTGTCGCCGCCTGTTGCCGCGCGCGCTGCAATCGCCGGGTGCAGAGATAGTTCCCACGGCCCTTGAGCATCGTGTAAGAAAACTCCACCGGCAGGATCTGTTTCAGCATCGGCAGATCCTTCTCAGTGAGCTGCTCCTGCAGGTTGATCGTGTGGGTCGAGATGACTGCTTTTTTATTTTGGCCGACCGCGTGAAGGATGGCCGGGACGAGATAGGCCAGGCTTTTGCCAACGCCGGTGCCGGCCTCGACGATGAGGTGCTCGCTACCCTTCAGCGCCTTGGCCACGGCGACAGCCATCTCCTGTTGCTCGGGTCGGAACTCGAAATTGTTCGCCTGCGACAACCGGCCGGTCTCGGAAAAAAACGCCTCGATCTCGACAACGAGGTCGAGCCCGGTGCTCTGCTCCTCATCGATGAACCGGATCACCCGGCGGCCTCCCGTTTTTCGACCCCCGCCAGCTCGGTTTTGTGTTTGACCCAGCGCCTGTCCGGCAGCACGCCGGTGAAGGTGACGTTCGGGTACAGCAGGCAGTCCCGGCCGATGATCGCGCCGGGGTTGAGCACGGCGTTGCAGCCGATCTCGGTCCGGTCGCCGATCAACGCGCCAAACTTGGCCAAGCCGCTGTCGAGCGTCCCGGAGGCCGTGCGGACGTTGACGTTGCCACGGATCAGCCGGTAGTTGGACAGCATCGCGCCGGCGCCGAGGTGGACGCGGTGGCCCAGTACGGAGTCGCCGACGTAGTTGAAGTGCGGCACGTCGCAGCCGTTGAACAGCACCGCGTTTTTCAACTCGACCGCGTGACCGACCACGCAGTCGTCGCCAACAATCACGTTGCCGCGCAGCGTCGCCCCGTGGCCGATGCAGCAGTTGCGGCCGATCCAGGCCGGCCCACGGATCAGCGCCCCTGCCTCGATCACCGTGCCTTCGCCGACGAACACATCACCCTCGATCACCGCCTGGGCGTGCGCTTGGCCAAGCTGTGCCACCCGCAGGGTGTCGCGAAGATAGTCGCCGATGCGCGGGAGCACCTCCCACGCCTGGCCAAGCGAGTCGAACAGGCTCGTGTGCTCCGTCTGGCCAAGGTCGAACAACGCCTCGGCTCGGGGGATGTGTGATGCGGACTCCATGTGCGCTTGGCCAAGTGGAAACAAAAAAGCCCTCCGGGTGGAAGGGCTTTTTGCCGGGCTAAACCTGCGAGGCGTGAAACTCCTCGTGCTCGAGGAAGCCGGAAAGCTGCCGGATACGCGTCGGGTGGCGCATCTTGCGCAATGCCTTGGCCTCGATCTGCCGGATGCGCTCGCGGGTGACCTTGAACTGTTTGCCCACCTCCTCGAGGGTGCGGGAGTAGCCGTCGGCCAGGCCGAACCGGAGCTCCAGCACCTTACGCTCGCGCTCGCTCAACGAGGTCAGCACATCGCCGAGCCGTTCCTTGAGGATGCCGTAGCTGGCCATGTCGGTCGGGTTCTCGGCGCTCTTGTCCTCGATGAAATCGCCGAAGCTGGTGTCCTCGCTGTCGCCGACGGGCGCCTGCAGCGAGATCGGCTGCTGCGCCATCTTCATGATGGCCCGCACACGGTCGACCGCCAGTTCCATCTCGTCGGCGATCTCCTCCGGCGTGGCCTCGCGGCCGAATTCCTGAACGAGCTGCTTCTGCACGCGCATCAGCTTGTTGATCGTCTCGATCATGTGCACCGGGATTCGGATCGTCCGCGCCTGGTCGGCGATCGAGCGGGTGATCGCCTGCCGAATCCACCACGTGGCGTAGGTGGAAAACTTGTAGCCGCGACGGTACTCGAACTTCTCGACCGCCTTCATCAGGCCAACGTTGCCCTCCTGGATGAGATCGAGGAAGGAGAGTCCGCGATTGGTGTATTTCTTGGCGATGGAAATCACAAGCCGCAGGTTGGCCTCGATCATTTCGCTCTTGGCCTGGTGGGCCTTGCGGGCGAAATGCTGCAGTTCCTCGTAAGTCGTGAGGTAATCCTCGGCCGGCTTGCGGACGAAGGACTCGAGAGCAGTCAACTTGCCCTCCTCGCCCTTGAGCATCATGTCAGTCTGCGGCGACTTGGGGGCCTGCTGCAACTGCTCAATCGCCCGGAGATTCTGCTGCATCTTGTCGTGGATGTTGTCCGCGACCAGCCCCATTTCCTCGATGACCTTTTGCTTGAAGAGAAATTTCGGGAAGTTTTTCTGCAGTTTGTCGTTCAGTTTTCCGAATGCCTCTGCGGCTTTTTTCGCCTTGGTTTTGGCCGCACGACGCCAAGCGGTGTATTTTTTGTCCACCTCGGTGTCCTCCTCCCTGACCTTTTTGATGAGGCGATGCAGCGCCTTGATGTGCTTCTCGCGGGTCTCAATGACCTTGTCGACCGTGACCCGGTCGAACCGCTCCTTCGGGGGATCGGCGGTCAGCTTTTCAGCCAGGGCAATGTGCTCCTTGGCGGTGAAGCCAAGACTGTAAAGGATGCGCTTGACCTCCAACTCGGCCGCCTCAATCCGCTTGGAAATCTCCACCTCCTGCTCGCGCGTCAGCAGCGGCACCTGCCCCATCTGCTTGAGGTACATGCGAACCGGGTCGTCGAGAATGTCCAGCCGGCTTTTCTCGGCCTCGCTCTCCGACTGCACCGGCTTCTGGCGGGGTGCCGCGTCCAACTGCTCAACGATCTCCACCTCGAGACTCTTCAACTTGGCGAACACCTCGTCGAGTTTCTCGGGAGTGACCAGTTCCTTGGGCAGCGCCTCGTTGATGTCGGAAATGGTCAGGTGACCCTGGTCCTGCGCCAACTGCACCAATTCCATGATCTTCTCCGGCAGGTTAAATTCCTCATCCTTGGAAAAGTCGGGTTCCTTCGAAGGTGCCTCCGCCACGTCTCCCCCCACGGCGACGTTGTCCACCGCCTCAGGAGTCAGCGTGACTTCCTGATCCTTCGCCTTGTCTTCCTTGGGTGCGGGTTTCTTCGCCGCCTTTTGGGAAGCAGTTGCCTTTGCCGGTGCCTTTTTCGCGGGAACCTTGGAAACAGGCTTCGCCGCCTTATTGGCCACGGCTTTTTTGGCCGGAGCCTTCTTTTTTGTGGCTGGTTTCTTCGCCACCGACTTTTTGGCCTTTGGTTTTACTGCCTTTTTGGCGGCTGTTTTTTTCTTCACGCCAGTCGCCTTGGGTCGCGCGGATTTTTTGGCCTTACCGGCCGGTGCCTTTTTTGTGGCTGTTTTGTTTGCTGCGGTTTTTTTGCTTTTTGCTGTTGCCATTCCGTTTATTTCGATCGGACGTGGGTACATTCCACCTTATGCCCCAAGAAGAAAGTCCCGCGTTATACGCAGGACAGCCCGAAACTGTTTCATAATATGCCCGCCCTGTCAATCGACAGATTCTTTTTGCCGAAAACCAGCGACCTCAGTGGTCGATGAAAAACGTCATTAACTCAATGACAGCCAATGAGTTGGGTGTGTTATCAGGTTGAGTTCAGAAGCCAGACGACCACCCCCGCCTGGCCAAGTGCCAACAGGAGCAGGGCCGCCCAGACCCAGCCTTCCAAGCCGCGACGGTCCGCTTGGCCAAGCGGCGCGAACCAGAATCGAAACTTGGCCGCCCCCAGTTCCAACAGGTCACCGTGGTTCACGCGAAACTTGTTGCGGTGGGCATCGCCGTTGACAATCACCAGCGCGTCGGAGCATGGGGTTGCAACAATTCCGTTGTCGCCTTCGTTGTCGAGTGTCAGGTGTTTACCCCACACGCCCTTGGCATCGATACGCAGGTCGCACTCCCTCGCTTGGCCAAGCGCAAACGGAAAACGGCCGGCCTCAATAGAGTCTCCCGCCGTGGCTTGGTCAACCCGTTCGAGTCGTATCTTCAAAAAAGCCGCCGCTCCACGACAATATTGTCGCCCGGGTACACCGGCAGATCCATTGTCGGGTCATCCAAAGCCGCCTTGCAATCAACGATATCCACCTTGCCGTTGGCGCGGATCACCCGGACTTCCCTCTGATCGGCAAAATCGGTGAAGTCCCCTGCGGATTGGATGGCCTGGGTAACCGTGATCCGGCCGATAAAGATCTGGCGACTGGGTTGCCGAACCTCCCCCCCCACGTAAAAGAACCGATCGGCGGTCTTGATGGTGACGTTGATGGTCTTGTAGATGTCGGGCACGTATGCCCGTTCCAGTTCGCGCTCAAGTTCGCCAACGGTTTTCCCGGCGGCAGTGACCGGGTATTTCAGGTAGGGGGGACTGATGGTGCCATCCTCCCGGATGCGGCAGCCGTACGGGATCGGGATGGTGCTCAACCCGCTGAAGGTGATGGTGATCTGGTTTCCGGGCTCGAGACTGTCCGTGGAGTTGACGGGTGCCGGCACGTCACTCGTCCCGCTTCCCGGATTCACGGGCTGTGGCCGGGGGGTCTCACAACCCGTGGACACCAACACGATTGCGACCAGCAACCCCCTGCAAACATTTTTCATCAGACAGCTTATCAACTCCATTTTAGAACAACCCATCACCCAGTCCCTTCCAGCGCCCTTAATATTTGGGCTTTTCATCCTCCCCGCCGACATCGGCCTTGGCCAGCAACTTGGGCTCCTTCTTCCCGTCCTTGGCATCGTCAGCCGATTCCTCCTCCTTCTCACGGCTCTTGTAGTAGTAATCGTAGTAATAGCCGCTGTAATAGTAGTAATAGGAATCCTGGGAAATGTTGATGTTGTTGAGCACCACGCCCACGAGATCACCACCGACCTTGGTGACCATTTCCTTTGCGCGCTGAGTCATCAGTTGAGGGTATTTGCGGTATTGCACCACCAACACACACATGTCCACCATGCTGGCGAGGACGGAGGCATCGCTCACCCCCATGATGGGTGGGGCGTCCAGGAACACGTAGTCGTACCGACTCTTCATTTCGGCCACGAACTCCTTCATCTTGGCCGAGCTAAGAATCCCCATGGAACTGCTGGGCAGCTTGCCGCTGGGGATGAAATGGAGCGACGGCAATTCCGAGGTCTGGATGACCTCGTCGATGGTTTTCTGCCCAAGCAGGTAGTTGGTCAGTCCAATGTTGTTGGTTACCTTCATGTAACGATGCATCGAAGGCCGGCGCAGGTCGGAGTCCACAATCAGGACTCGGTCGCCCTGCTGCGCAAACACCACTGCCAGGTTGAACATGGTTGTGGTCTTCCCCTCGCCCGCACCGCCGCTTACCACGCTGAACGTGGTCTGGGTCTCAGACTGACGCCCGGCAAACAGGATGTTGGTGCGCAGCACGCGGTACGCTTCCGCATGGGGGCTTTCATCGCCCTCGTCCAGGAGGGAACCCACATTTTGGGGAATGACACCGAGGACGGCCGCACCAAGGGCACGCTCGACGTCGTCGATCGTTTTCACACTGGTGTCGAGATACTCGATGAAGAACGCCAGGCCCACGCCCAAAATCAGGCCGACCACCATCCCCAGCGCGATGTTGAGGGGGATGTTTGGTTTCACCGCCTTCTCGGGCTTATCGGCATCGTCGATGATTTCCACCGTGGAGGATTTCGGCAGTTCCAAATCCACCTCCTCCTGCATGATTCTGAACAGGATCGTGTCCCGAATGCGCGTGGTGTTGGACAGTTCCCGCTTGGCGTCAAAATATTCCCGTCCCTTTTCGCGCATATCGGATTCCCGCTGCTTGGCCTCTGCGACATCCCGCTGCAACTGCTCCACCTGGGCCTTGGACGATTTCACCCTCAATTCCAACCCCGCGAGCACCCCCTGTATACGGTCATCGATCTGCCCCTCGAGCGTGGACACCACTTTCTTCAAGCCCTTGATCCTCGGGTGCTGATCGCCCAAATCGATGCTTTGATTGGCCAACGTCTGCTGCCCGGTGTGCAACTCCCGGATCAGGGCATCCAACTGGACGTCCGGATGGGCGGTCAGGATGGAGGCGCGCAACTCCTCATCCGACTGCGCCTTGAGCCCCTCAAGCAACGTGGACTGTGTCGTGTGAACCCCCTTGGCCGTGATCAGCTCCGACTCGTAGCGTCGCACGATTTCCGGCTCGATAATGGAGTAGCTTTCCTCCCCGGCCGCATCGGAAATGCCAAGGTCGGTTCGCAACCGATCCACCTTGCCCTGCATGCCAGTAATATCCTCGTTGACCTCCTCCATCCGCTTGTTCAGTGCCTTAATACCCTCTTCCACCCTATCCTTCTGCAAACTCGTCCTGTGATCCCTGTAGACCTCGGCTAGGGCCTGAGCAACTCGTTGGGCCAAGTCCGGTTTCCGGTCGTACGCCCGAAGCTCGATGATGCTGGTATTGCGGTATTGGCGAATATCAATCGATTTTTCCAGGATTTTCCTGGCTCGGACAGCGGAAAACGAATCACTGTTGACGGGTTTCCACTCCTTGGTCAATTCGCATTTCTCCACGACTTTTGCGAGAACCTTCTGCGACTGGATTTTTTCAAACTCAGTCTGGATGAAGTACGGATCAAACGCCGTCGGCCCGGTCTGCATGCCAAGCAACGGGGCAATGTCGGAGGTGTCCTTCTCGACGGAAATCCGGGATTGGCTCATGTACGTCGAAGGCAGAAGGAACGTCACCACGGTGGTCGTCACCGCCGTCAGCAAAAAAACGAGCAGGATGGTAATGAACCGAACGCGAATGATCCGCCAGTAATCCAGAATGTGGAGCTTGTCGGACGACTGATCTGTGCTAGGGATTTTATCCATTTTCTACGACCCAGAAAAAAAGGGAGGCCAGATAAACAGTTCCGGCCTCCCGTGAAAAGTTTTCGTTGCAGAACCTCAACAATCAATAACTTGCGCCGATGCCCACGGCCACGACATTGCGCTCGAAACTGCGGTGCGGGATGTCCGAGTCCAACTCGTCGTAATTGTAGGCCAACTCGGCCCAGATGTTGTCAGCGATGGCATAGGTCAGGCTGCCCCCCAGCAACAGGAGAGATTCCTCCTTGCCGTCCAGTTGCGCCCCGCCGCCGCTGATCTCGGAATCCTGATAACGCCCAGTCAGGCTGCCGTGAACGCTGGGAGTGATCTGGTGAAGCACCTGGGCGTACACCGAGGTAATCTCCTGATCGGCGGCCTGAAGATCCGTGGCTCCCCGGACGAGGCTCACCCCCGCCACGAGTTTGCATCCCTCGTCGTATCCCCACTCCATCCGTGCATCGACGTACGGGCTGGTCTCGTCATCGGGAATCATCCCGGGCATAAGATCGGCATCGTAATAATCAACATTCTGAACGCCCGCCTTCACATCAGTAAGGAAAAACTTGTTCAACTGATGGATCGCCCCGACATAGCCGTAATGGGCGTGATTGTTACGTGCTTCCGGGTTGAACTCCAGACCCGGAAGGGACTGGGCGTCGCCATCAAAGTCCGTCGAGGAGAACTTGTATCCGGTGAAGTATTTCGTCCGGGGCGTTATGTAAAACACGTCGAGACTGACCTCGTTGTAGGAGCGATCCAGCAGCGCGGAATGGTACTCCTCTTCAAACTCGTAAAAGGAATTCCCATAGCCGATATCCACTCCGATGCTCTCTGTAAGTATCCGGCTGTAAAGTGCCGAGAAGGTGTTGCGCAGATTGTCGCCCTCGGTGCGCAGCGGAGTGCCGCCATTCAGGATTTCCGGTTCCTGCGCGACCACAAAACTATCCGCCAACTGCAGACTCGAACTGTCGGAGAACGCCTTGTTGAGACTGATGCCCAACTCGTGGCCGTAGTCCTCGTTGTCGCTTACCCGGTCTTCGTAGTACCGCATCCCGAACGCATACCTGGCGCTGAGCTCCATGTCGGTCCCCTCCCCGATGGTGAGGCTGATCCCCGGGCTGACCTCGATGCCCCAACTCTCCTCGGCGAGCGCCTCGGGCGAAGTCGTGTAGTTGTCGTCGTAAAATCCCCGCAGCGAAGCGGTGACTTCCCAGATCTTGCCGGCGTCGGCAGCCTGCGCAGCGGCAACTCCCAGCGCGGCAACTCCCAAGGTGACAATTTTCTTGTTCATGTCTTTGTTTGAATTCCCACAGTCAATCACCCCAATCGGTCAGCAGGGCTGAATGGAGGGGCATTCTCGACGCTCTCCCGCCGCTGTCAACCCCAATTGCAAAAGTTTTTCGACTTTTTTCATCATCTCAACCCTGTCGATACCCGTTATCTATGGCTGTTCTTCCGGTGCGGTGAAAAAGAGCCATTGGCCCGGCGAGAATATGTTTGAAACCGCCTTCAGGGGGAAACCCTCGGGCAAATCCCCCTTGATCTGCATGGCCAGCATGAATCGCTCCCAGTTCAACTCGTTTGCATTCAGCGCCCGGGCGGTATACCGATGATCGGTGGTGGCCTCGGTGAAATAGAGCGCACTCACCGGCCACCGGTTGTTGAAGGCGTAAAAATCCGGCTGCACGGTTTGGGTCAGCCAGACACAATCCTGATTGCCATACCATGCCACGGCCCAAGGCAGATCACTCATCACCAGGTCGTCCTGTTTTATCTCGGGCGAGCCATGCTCGACCGGAACGTGGCGAAGGTATTGCAGTTGCGGCGGAGGGTACAGCGGCTCGGCGATGGGAAAAGGGTGCGGCAAAAGAAAGCTCAAGGCCATCGGAAGCGAGGCGGCCGCGACCAGGCCGGCGGAAGCGGCCAGGCGCATTTCCGGCAGATCCACCTTCCACTGATCCAGCAGCGAAAAAAACAACCCCGCGCCAAACAGGAATAAGACCGGCCCAAGGATGGCCAACAGGTTTTCGCCGGTCACGACCGACACAGGGGTCACCGGCGCGCCTTGGCCAAGCGACCTCCCAAGCAGTTCCGTTAGTGTGCCGTTGGGCGACGAGAGATGCGTGCGGCCAAGCGCTTGGCCAAGCGCAAGCATCGCGAGTGTCATCAATAAAAATACCCGCAGCCGCCGCAGCGACCGGCTCCGAAATGGCACAACCAAGCCGACAAGGCATGCCACCGCAATCCAACTGCCGGAGAATCGCGGCAACTCATGAACCAGCAGATGGCGGAGGTTGCGCTTCAGCTTGTTGCCGATGTCCCACAAGCCGACTTGATCGGTCACCTGTACCTTCAATCCCACCTCGCCGTCCACCGGTGCAGCGCTTGGCTCATAAAACAGCATCCGCTCGAGCGAGTCTCCCGGAAAGGTGTGCGTCTCCCCGTACAGGGCCAAGCCAGCCGCGCCGAACAGGTTGCCGCTCAATTGCGCGTTTCGCACCAGCCAAGGCGTCATCACGAGCAGGAACCCCAGCAGCGCCAGCGCCAGCGCCCGGCCCCGGTGCCGCCCCAAAAAACAGCCGAGATAAACCAGCACCGGCAGGATCACCCAGGCAAAGCCGTAGCGGGTCAACCCGCCCAGCCCGGCCAATACCCCGGCCCAAAGCGCCATCCCGGCAATCCAGCCGCCGCCCCGCGACTCCCCGTCGTTCGCCCGCTCCTCCAGCCTCACGAGCGCCTTGGCCAAGGCCAGGAACAGCACCAGCAACAGCATCATCGGGAGGCCCGAGGTGCTGAACTTCCAGTAAAGTTCCGTCCCCAAAAAGAGCAGCGCCGCACACCAGGCCACCGGCGGGTCAAACAACTTTTCCCCGAGCCGGAAGATCTGAATCAGGACCACAAAAAACAACGCCTGATTGAGCAGCCAGATGAGAATCTCCGGTTGATATCGCCTGAACTCGTTGGCTTTTTCGAGGTCGATTTCAAACTCGAACGGCAGCACCTTCATCCACCCGGCCAACAGCAGCGGGTACAACGGCGGGTTGGTGATGTCGGGGAGTGCCGCGCGTGGCACCTCATCGGAGATCGAGCCGTGCTGCCGCAACAGATCGACGCTCAGCGGCCGGATGAAATGCGTGGTATAGCCGCGTCCCTCGGCGATATTGCGGGCCAGTTGCGCGGCATCCATCGCCTCGGGAGACGTGAAATTCTGGGTGAGGTTCAGGTTGTAAACCAGCCCCAGGCTGGCGATCAGCAACAGCAACACCAAGCCACGGATGCGCTTGGCCCATTTGCCCTCCTCGAGGCTGTGTATGATTTGTTGAACCCGGAACATCTGCCGCCGCGCCGTAGCTCGGTCACCCTTGGATGCGCTCATGCCGCATCGCGTTCAAATTCCCTCCAAGCCGTAGCGGTTGAGCTTGCGGTGAAGCGTCCGCCGGCTGATTCCGATTTTCCGCGCCGCCGCCGTCCGGTTGCCCCGGCACTCCTTCAGCGTTCGGATGATGAGCTGCTTCTCCGCCTCCTCGAGCGTCACGCCCTTGTCGGCGGGCGGCTGGGCCAGTTGTTTTTCATGCTGGATCACGCCGCGGCTCTGCACCGACTGCGGCAGGCCGGCCAACTCGATCATGTCGCCCCGGGCCAAGACGACCGCGTGCTCCACCGCCGTACGCAGTTCCCGCACGTTCCCCGGCCAAGTGTAACGGATGATCGCCTCCAGCGCCTCAGCCGTGAAATCGGTCACCGGCTTGGCGTTTTCCTCGGCGAATTCGCGCAGGAAACTCAGCGCCAGCATCGGGATGTCCGAGGCGCGCTCCCGCAGGGGCGGTGCCCAAAGCTCCACCACGCCCAGTCGGAAATAGAAATCCTCGCGAAACTCGCCTTTGGTGACCAACTCTTTCAGGTTTTTGTTTGTCGCCGCGACGACTCGCACGTCCGCCGACAATGTCTTGCTTCCCCCGACCCGCTCAAACGTTCGCTCGCCGAGAAACCGCAGCAGCTTGACCTGCGTCGTCTCGTCGATCTCGCCGATCTCGTCGAGGAACAACGTCCCACCCTCGGCCTGCTCAAACCGCCCGACCCGTCGCTCGTGTGCGCCGGTGAACGCCCCCTTCTCGTGACCGAACAACTCGCTCTCAAGCAGTGTCGGCGAGAGTGCCGCGCAGTGCACGGTGACCATCGGCTTGGCCGAACGCGGACTGAGCTGGTGGATCGCCTTGGCCAACAGCTCCTTGCCGGTGCCACTCTCGCCCTGAATCAATACCGTCGCCCGCGACGGCGCGACCTGCCGGACGATATCCATCACTTTTTGCATCGGCTCCGACTCGCCGATGATATTCTCGAGCCCGAACTTTTTGTTGAGTTGCTGCTTGAGCGTTTTGTTCTCGCTTTCGAGAGTGCGCAGCTTCAGCGCACGGGCGATGCGCGTCTCGAGTTCGTCAATCTGCATCCGGCCTTTGGCCAAATAGTCGTCGGCACCCTGCTTGAGCGCCTCGACCGCCAGTTCCTCCGAGCCGTAGGCGGTCATTAAAATGCAGATCGGCGGCTTGGCCAGCGACTTGGCCCGGGCGATCAGTTTCATGCCGTCCTCGTTATTCGGCAGCCGGAAATCGGTCAGCAACACCTCGAACGACTCCGCCTCGAGCAGGTTCGCCGCCGAGGCGGCATCCTCCGCGACGTACACCTCGTAACGATCCTCCAGCGCGGCGCGCAGGCCGTCGCGGGTCGGCTTCTCGTCGTCCACGATGAGCAGATTCGGGTTCATGCCTCGTTGGCCGCCGTCTCGAGCAGCCGCTGCCGCCGTTCCTCGATCGGCAGCCAAATCCGGAAGGTCGTTCCCTTGCCGCCGTGGCTCACCAACTCCAGCCGGCCGTCGTGGTCGCGCACGATCCGCTGCACGATCATCAGGCCGAGCCCGGAGCCTTTTTCCTTCGTGGTGTAGTACGGCTCGAAGATCCGCTTGATCTGTTCCTGCGGAATGCCGCCGCCGGTGTCGGTCAGGCTGACCCAGACGCCGCCGCCGGCCTCGCCGGTCCGGAGGGTCAACTCGCCGCCGGTGCTCATCGCGTGCATCGAGTTTTTCATCAGGTTGATCAGCGACTGCTTGATCTGCGCGGCGTCGAACAGGGCCAACGGCAGCGCCTTCGCAAACTCCAGCTTGAGCGCTTGGCCTCGGTTGTCGAATTCCGGGCGCAGCAGCTCGATCGTCTCCTCGATCGTGTCGGTGAGGGAGCTTTTTTTGAGCTTCGGCTTGCTCGGGCGGATGGCCTGCAGGAACTGCGTCACGATGTAGTCGAGCCGGTTCACCTCGCCCTTGGCCACGCCGATGTATTTCTCCAGCTTGGCCGCGATCTCGCCCACCTCACCGGCGTCGCCGTCGCGCTTGGCCAACCGATCCCCGACACCGGCCGCCGGTTGGCCAAGCTTGCGGATCTCCCGCTCCATCAACTGCAAATGAATGCTCAGCGCGTTGAGCGGGTTGCCCAGCTCGTGTGCCACGCTGGCCGCCAGCAGCGTCAGCGCCTGGATGCGCTCGCTCTCGATCGCCTCGTGGGTCTGCTCGCGCGCCTCGGTGGCGTCGTGCAAAATCAGCGCCATGCCGGTGCTGCCCTTGGCTTCGCCGTCGAGCGGCGCGGCGTAAAGCCGGATGAACCGTTTGCGGGGATACTCCAGCTCGAACTCCCGCCGCACGACACTCCGGCCGCCCTCGTGATCCGCCGCCTGCAGCGACGCCCAATCCAGCTCCGGCAACAGCCGCTCCACCGGCAGATCCATCGCCGCGTCCTCGTCAAAACCGGTCAACCGACTCGCTGCAGCGTTGAGGTAAGTGGTCCTCCCCTCCGGGTCGGCAACGAGCACACCGTCCTCAATCGTGTTGAACAACGTCTCGAGAAACGAACGGTCGCGCGCCAGCCTCTCGACGAACGACTGCAAGTTCTCCGGATTGAGCGCGTCGATGCGCCCGAGGACTTTTTCGATAAAACTGGACTTGGTCGAAGGCATGCGGCTCAGAGCCACTTTTTGAGTTTGAAATAAACGATGGTGCCCAGCGTCGACGCCGCCGTCACCGCCAACGCCACGATGTAGCCGGTTGTGCCCGAGGCAATCTCCGGCATGTTCTTAAAATTCATCCCGTACCACGTGCCAACCAGCATCATCGGCGTCGTGATCACCGTGAACACCGTCAGCAATTTCACGATTTCCCCGGTCTTGTTCGACGACATATTCAGGTACACCTGCAGCACGCCGGTCAGCGACTCCGCATAACGCGCCGCCAACTCGCTGATGTTGTACAGCCCGTCGTACACGTCCCGGTAGTACGGGATCAGGTGCGACTGGACGAGCTTGAACTCGCCGCGCACAAACCGGGTGAGCACCTCCTTCTGCGGGCCAATGATCTGCCGCAACTGCAGCACCTCCTTTTTGGTTTGCAGAATCGTGTTGAGCGTCTCCTTGCCGGGATCCGCCAGCGCCCGCTGCTCCACCTCCGCCACCTCCATCGCCAGCTCGTCGAGCGCCGGCTTGTAGTTCTCAACGATCAAGTCCAGCAGCGTGTGGGCCACCCGCCCCGGCTCCGTCGCGATGTCCGCCGTGTTGCGCAGGCACATCTCCGCCGCCAACTCCACCGGCCGCAACGGCTTGCTGTGAAACGTCACCAGGAAATTTTTGCCCAGGTAAAAACTCAGTTCCGACGTCGCGAACACCCCGTCCTTCCGGCTGTAGTCCACCGCGTGAATCACCATGAACAGGTACGGCGAAAACTCGTCCATCTCCTTCGGCAGATACTGCTCGACCTTCGGCGACGGACTCTCCTTCACGCTGTCCTCGATGGAGAGGGGGTGAAAATGGAAGACGTTCTTGAGGAGAAAATCGGTCTCCTGCGGAGTCGGATCTTCGAGGTCAACCCACAGGAACAGATTGGTGTCCGCCAACAGCGTCGGCATCAGGAACAACTCGATGTCCTTGCTGTGCAACCTGCCCTTGGTCGTAAATGCGAATGACCTCACCATAAGCCTGCTGTTCTTTAGCGTTCAAATCCAAGCGTCCCAATTGGGACAAACTGGCGCGATTTTACGCCCACTTATTCCCAAGGCAACCCAAAACCTCAAACTAGGTCAAAATGTCCCACATTGCCCTACTTGGCCAATCGCTACGATGCCCTCTATATTGAGTCAACTTTCCGACTGATTGGGCTAACGATACACGTCCTTCCGATCTCCGATTGTCACCACCAGCACGACCAGACCGTTATCATGAATTTCATAAATCACACGATACGGCCCAACACGGATTCGCCAAGCGGGCCGTCCGGTCAGTTTTCTGCAACCAGAAGGGCGAGGGTGTTTCGCGAGTTTGAAGATGGCATCGATGATCCTCTTCCTCTGAAATTGGTCAATTCTCGCAAGTGCTTTTGGGCAACCCGCAAAATATTGACCGTGTAGTTCATGGATCGCCCTGTTCGATTTCGTGAACGGCTTGCTCGAGCGGGATCGCCTCCGAATCCTGCTCTTTTGCATGATCGTAGGCTCGAATATCGTCCAGTTCCTCCAACTCACTGACGACCTGTTCCCACTCGCTCATGGGCAACATGACGGCTTTGCGATTGTCTTTTTCGTCTAAAACATATTCCGGATGAAGTGCGACCATGTTTAGCCTTTCCGCCGGAATCGTGACAAACGTCGCAGGCTCGATCACCCTTACATTCCGGCTTGGCCAAGCAGATTGTTGCCCCAACCAACCTCTTCGCATTCATTCGTATCCATTCGCCTGTTGACTCATTAAGAAAGGACACCGAAGGGGAGGCGCTAGACTGTGGTTAGC
>JACNJE010000161.1 GCA_014382705.1 Verrucomicrobiota bacterium
CCATGAGGACATTTTAAGCGAGTTCAAAAGAGGACATTTTCATAGAGTTATGACACAGCGGGCGAGTGAGTCACGTCGAGAATCATCGGCGGCAGGTTGGCGGTTTTGGTGGAGTTGGCTCGCCCGGGCGTTCCGCGCTTGGCCAAGCTGGCGCGCCAGTTTTGCCCGTGGTTATTGGACAAACCGGGTTGCATCAGCTCGAGCGAATGGCCGCCGCCATCGTGCGATGCGTGCCAGGTCCAGCCGCGATGGCCGCCGTGCAGCGGGCCGCGAACGCGCTGCGCCCAGTCGCCCTCGGTGGCGTAGCGCACCTTGTCCGCCGTTTTGCCGGCGGCGTCGATGAGCCGGATGGTTTCGCCGTTGTTGGCAAGTTGGCCAAGCCAGTTGCCGGTGACATTTTTTACGTTGGGATGCAGCTCGGCGAACCGCGCCGTGTTGGCCGCGACGACCAATCCGCGATCGGGTGGCAGGGTGAGTTTGCCGAAGGTGAACCGGACGCCGGCGCTGAGCTGCCAGCCGTCGAGCGAGACCGGCTCGCTGCCGAAATTCCAAAGCTCGATGAACTCCTCGTTCACCGACTCGTTGGCGGGGTGGTAGTGAATCTCGTTGATGAGCACTTCCGCCGGGGAGGAAATTGCAGCGGCAAAAAACAGGAGGCAAAGCCAGCCGCGCCGCAACGATCGGTTCGACAGTGGCATGGTTATTTTTTACGGCGGCGCGCCTTGCGCTTGGCCGCGAGCAGGCGGCTAGTGGTGGAGTCTTCCTCGTCCGCTTGGCCTGGCTCCTCCGGCTTGGCCTCGGCGACCGCGCTTGGCTTGGCGGCAACTTCCGTCGCTGTTTGCTCCGGCTGGAACAGGCGCGGATCGGGCGCGCTTGGCTTGTCGCGCTGGAATGTTTGCCGGGCTTTGTCGCGCTTGGCCAGGAGCGAGGCGAGCGACTCGTCGGTGCGTGTTTGCCGCTCTTTGCGCCGCCAGAAAAAGAGCAGCCGCCGGAGGTGGGCGGTGGCCTTGCGCCATTCCTCCCAGTCGAGCTGGATGCGGCGCACGCCGACGTCGATCGGGAACAGGATGACGGCGAACTTGAGCAGCCACTCCCAAAGATCGACCGGCTGTAACGTCTTGCGCCGGTCGCGCTCGAACGGGTTGTCGGCGGCGAAGTCGCGGCTGAGCAGCTTGCCGCCGCCGACCTCCGCCAGGCGCTCGAGCCGAGCGAGGTTCGGGCGCGACTCGGCGAACTCCGGGGAGTGGTCGAGGTTCGCGCCGATGACCTGCGACGAGCGCAGTTCGCCGTTTTCCAACTCGCGTAGGTGCACAAGGTAGGCGCCGGTTTCGCGAGTCTCGAACGCCGCCTCGTAGTGGCCGGCGGCGGTCTGCTTGAGCGGGACCAGCTCGCGTTCGCCTTTGGGGCCGACGACGGCGGCTTGCAGGTCGAGGAAGTTGCGGTAGTTGCCGCCGGCATCCATCGCCTCGACGCTGATGAGGCCGCTGCCGTGCTCGATGGCGACTTGGGCGTCGAGGTCGCCGGTCTCGACGCGGCGCAAGCTCCAGTTGGCCAACTGCGACCAAAACGTCCGGTAACGCGCCCAGCCGATCCATAGGCTGCCCCACTTGGCGCGGGCGTCGGAGGTGAACGCCACCGCGCGGCCCAAGCCGTACTGCCAATGCGCCAGCAGCGGGTCGCCCTGTGCGGTGAGCAGCGGCGTCTCGGCTCGCGGTTTTTCGCTGGTGGCCACGTAGCCAAGGAGCGCCGGGTAGCCGCCCGCCGCGAAGCCGGTGAGCGCCTCGCTGGTGGCAACCTGTTGCGGCGTGAACGGCTCCTCGTAAATGGCGCTCTTCAGGATGACGGCGGTTTCCTTGAGGAAAATCTGTGGCAACTGCGCCGGGTTGGTGATGTTGTAAAACCGCCCGTCGCCCTTCTCGGCGATCTCGATCATCGTGTCCGGCCCGGCATGCCCGGCGATGAGCACGGTGCTGACGGTAATTTTTTCGTTGCGGAAATTCGCCATCAACTCGTCGCTGGGCGCACCGGGATCGCCGTCGCTGAACAGGATCATATGCTTGATGCTGGCGGTCGATTTCTGAAGCCCCTGAAAACCCATCGTCATCACGTTTTGAAACGACGGCAGGTCGCCTTGGTTCATGCCCATGATTTGCCGACCCAACTCCTGCTTGTCGCCGACCTTCGTCAGCGGAAAATGCCAGCGATCCTGTCCGTCCCACAGCACGACACCGAGCTCGTCGTTTGGCCCCATCGCGTCGAGCACGCCGACGGCGCATTGGCGGGCGACCTGGTTGCCGTTGTTAAACTCCATCCCGTGCATCACCAGCACCAGCGCGCCCGGCGGCAGGACTTTTTTGCTGCTCAACTCCATGCTCACCGGCAGCGCGCGCTCGAGCGGCGTGTTGCGATAGCCGCCCGCCGCGAACGCCTGGTCGCCGCCGATGCAGACCAGCCCCACGCCGAAGTCGCGCACCGCGCTCTCGAGCCGCAGCATCGCATCGCGGCCCAAGTCGCCGGCATTGACGTTGCTGAGAAAAATCGAGTCGAACGCCTGCAGACCGGCCAGCGAGCCGGGCAGCGCGGAGAGGTCGCCCAGTTCCACCTCGAGGTTCGCGCCGCGCAGGGCGTTGGCCAGCGGTGCGTCGCGCCCGGGGTCGGACGAGATGATCAACACACGCGGCTCGCCGCGCACGTTGGCGAAGCCGGAGGCGCGGTTGTTTTGCGGGATGCGGTCGCCGTCGGCATCAATCTGCACCTCGTACGAATAAAACCCCGCTTGGCCAAGCGACTGCGGGAAACGGAACAGGTTTTTGCCCTTGGCCAGGCGCACCGCCTGTTCGCCGAGCAACTGGTCGTTGCGGAAGAGCCGCACCTTGGCCGGTTGCTCGCGGTCCGACAGCGCAAAAATCCGGGCGTCGAACGGCTGGCCCTTCTTCACCATGCCAGGCACGGCCAGGCGCTGCACCGAGACGTCGCCGCCGCCCTGCGTGCCCAGCGGCACCACGTCCACCGACACGTCCAGCGGCTTGGCCGCCATCACCGCCTGCACGGCGTCGCCGATGTTTTCGTTGCCGTCGGAGAAAAGCACGAGCCGCTTTTGGCCGGTCTCCGGGAACGCCGCCGTGCCGAGGCGAATCGCCCCGGCGATGTCGGTGCGGTCCTCGCCGACGACCGTTTGGATGGTGTTCGTCTGCAGACCCACCGGCGTGAGGGTCGTCTCGATGCCGGCGTCGGTGCCGAACACCATCAGGCCGGCCTTGTCCGGTTGCTTTTTTTCGGCCGACGTCAGCAACTCGTGCGCGGCCTGTTGTTCCTGCGCGGGAACACTCTGCGACCGGTCGATCAGAAAATAGACGTTCATCCCCTCCTGCGGTTTGTTCCACTGCAGACCGGCGAGGGCCAGCACCACGGCGCCCACCACCAACACGCGCAGCCCGTACGCGAGCCAGCGGCGCCACGCCTGAATTTGCACATCGGTCTTCCACGCAAGCCACGTCACCCAGCCCAGCGCCACCGGCAACGCCAGCAGCCAAACGGGATGAGTGAATTGAAAGTTCATTTAACGGGAGCGCTTGGCCAACGTTTGGAAGGGGCGGGTTTCACCTCGCCCCAAACAAAACATCAAATGGGGCAAGGTGGAACTTGCCCCTCCCGCGCCCTCCCAGCCCCGCTTGGCCAAGGGGGAGCGGGTAGCTCCTTCACCTTGAAACTTCGAACTTGAAACTTGAAACTCCGCTGCCGGTTCGTGGCGGATCAGTTTTTGCACGCGATGATTCTGTGAATCGGCGACGTACAGGTTGCCGCGCGAGTCGAGCGCGAGGCTCCACGGATTGTTGAACCGGCCCGGGGCGCTCCCGGCGCTGCCGATGATTTCCAGCACCCGGTCGTCCGCGTCGAGCACTGTCACGCGGCTGTTGCCGAACTCGCAGACGTACTGCCGCCCCTGCTCGTCCACCCGCACGTCGTACGGGTAGCTGAACTCGCCGCGCGCCGTGCCGGGGCCGCCGTGTTCGCGCAGGAACATCCCGTCGCCGTCGAACACCTGCACGCGGTGGTTGCACGAGTCGGCAACGTACAGGTTGCCGGTGGCGTCAAGCGAGAGCCCCTCGGCGCGATTGAACTTGCTTGGCCCGTGGCCTGCGCCGCGGATCTCGACCCGCACCGACTCGCGGGCCAGGCCGAATTTTTGCAGTCGCTCGACAATCTGAAACTCGCTGACGAACGCCGAGCCGTCTGGCGTGATCGCGACCGCACGCGGGAACGACAACTCGCCCCGTTCCCGTCCGTGCCGGCCCCACTGCGACACCAGGCGGCCCTCCGGCGTGAAGTGATTGATCCGCGAATAGTGCGGCTCGACGACGACAATGTTCCCCTCGTGATCGAGCGCCATGCCCTTGGGCCGGCCGCGCTCGATCTCCGGCATCTGCCATTGCAGCAGGTAATTGCCTTCGGGATCGAATTTCTGCACGCGGCCGGTCATGTCGCAGACGTAAACATTGTCGGCGCGATCGACCGCCACCGAGCGCGGCTTGACGAACCGGCCCGGCGCATTCCCCCGGCCGCCGATCACGCGGACTTCGGAGAAAATGGCGCTCTCAAACCCGTCGCCGCTTGGCCCAGCGCCGCAGCCGGCGAGCAGCACGCCACAGCCCAGCGCGACCGCTTGGCCAAGTCGTGGGAGGGTTGTGCGGCAGCATTTCATCTGCCACCCATCGTCGCCGACTGTGGCGCTTTTGCAAGGTCGGCCAAGCGCGGAGCGGCAAATGCCTTGACCCAAGCCAAGCGGGGAAACAGCCTGCCTGAACTCATGTCACTCACAACGATTTACCGACGGGTCGCCGCGTTTGCGGCCCTTTCATTCGCAGCGTTCGCCGCCCAGGCCGAGGATGCGGTTGTCACGCATCATTACGCCGACAATGACGGGGTGAAGATTCATTACGTCACCGCTGGCGAGGCTGGGCCGCTGGTCGTGATGATTCACGGCTTTCCGGATTTTTGGTATTCATGGAACGATCAAATCAAGGCGCTGCAATCGACGCACCGCGTGGTGGCGATCGACCAACGCGGCTACAATCGCAGCGACAAGCCGAAGGGGCTGGAAAATTATGCCATTCCGAGACTGGTCTCTGATGTCGCGGCCGTGATCCGCGACGTGGGCGAAACGAAGGCGGTGATCGTCGGCCACGACTGGGGCGGGATGGTGGCGTGGACGTTTGCCATGACAAAACCGGAGATGACCGACCGCTTGGCCGTGCTGAACCTGCCGCATCCAAAAGGGCTGAACCGCGAACTGGCCAACAACCCGGCCCAGCAGCGCAACAGCCAGTACGCGCGCGCGTTTCAACTGCCGGGCGCGCACAAGCTGCTGAGCGCCGAGCGCTTGGCCGGCTGGGTGAAGGGCGAGGCCAAGCGGGCGAAATACATCGAGGCGATGAAGCGTTCCGACTTCGAGGCGATGCTCAATTATTACAAACGCAATTACCCCAAGCCGCCGTACGAGGAGGATGCCTCCGGGCCGGTCCGATTGAAAATGCCGGTGCTGCTGATCCACGGGCTGGACGACCAAGCGCTGCTGCACGGCGCGCTCAACCGCACGTGGGAGTGGCTCGACGGCGACTTGACGCTGGTGACGATCCCGGGCGCGGGCCACTTCGTGCACCACGACAAGCCGGCGCTCGTCAGCCGCACGCTGAAAATGTGGCTGCTGCGCGACCGCTGATCACGGCTCGCGAACCTCGATGCGGTAGTAGCGGGCCGTCCGCGGGCCGGGCCGGAACTCGGGGAGGCTGACGAGGCCGGCGCTTGGCCTTGGATCGAGTCGGCCAACGGTGCGCCAATTGCCGTTGGCCAAGTCGTCGCGGGCCTGCAGCCGATAGGCGATTCCGGCATATGCCATGAACCGGACGAGGACGGTGTCGCCGGTGACGGTGATCGATTCCAGGGCGAGGTGGCTCGCGGCGTCCGTTGGGTCGGTGCCGGCGTAATACTCGGCGAGATTCGTCAGGCCGTCGCCGTCGGGATCGAGCGGGGCGCCATCGGGGCCAACGGCGTGGGCTTGCTCCCAGTCGTCCGGCAGGCCGTTGAGGTTGGCGTCGAGCCGGTTGGGGGTGCCGGGCGTGTCGAGGCCGGGGAAGCGGGCGATCGCGCCGGTCCCGTCGGGGAAGCGCCCCTCGGAGACTCCCTCGGCCTGCCGGGCGAACGTCACCTCGTCGATCAGCCGTCCGTCCACGTCGTGCAGGGTGATGCTTTCGCCGCTGGCGCGGAGCTTGAACGAGACGTGATCGGCGCCGCGCCCGGCTTGCCGGTCGGCGATGAGTTTTTGGTGCGCGAAAAAACCGCCGCCGATGAAACTGTGGGCCGGCACCCGGTGGAGCGCCGGGTTGGCGGGATCGTCGGAGAGGGCAAATCCCCCGAGGGCCACGGGCCGGCCGGTGGGGTTGAACAACTCGAACCAATCGTCGCCGTTGGCCGGGTCGGCCATCCATTCGTTGATTCGGAGTTGGGCCGGGTCGCCGGTGGCAAGCGGCTTGTTGGACGCGCCCGGGGTGGGTTCGCCCGGCCCCCATTCCGAGTGGGCCAACGGGTTGCGGCCCAGCGCCAGGTCCGGGGCCTGGAGGCCGTACTCGATGCCGTCGAGCAGCGCCCCGCCGCGCGCCCGCGCGTCGTGCAGGTACAGCGCGTCGCCGGAGGCCTTGAGGCCAAAGCCGGTGTTGGTGGCGGAGGCCGGCTGGCCGGGATTGCACTCGACCACGGCATAGCCCCCGGCGGCGATCACGCTGCCGTCGGGGAAGACGTAGCGGTGCGGCGAGTCGGGCGAGTCGCTCAGCCCGATGCCGGACAGGTCCACGGGATCGGCGTGCGGGTTGTAGAGTTCCACCCAGTCGGGATAGCCGCCGCCGGTCGCGGCGAGGGAGCGATTGTCTGCCAGCAACTCGTTGATCACGACTCCCGGCGCGGCGCCAGACGACTCGGCGGTGGCCTCGAGCCGCAGGCCGTACACGATGTCGCTGCTGTTTCCGCTGACTTGGTGCACCTCGGCGGCGAGCGTGTTTTCGCCCGGCTGGAGCAGCGCGGGGTCGAGGTCAAACGGCCCCTCGAGCGTGGCGTCGATGATGTTCCGCCCGGCCAGCATCCCGTGGTGCGGCGCGACACCCGGGGGCATGCCGAGGCGAAACGCTTCTTTGCCGTTGAGGTAAAAAATCGCGCCGTCATCGACCACTGCCGAAAGCTGCAGCCGGGTTGGCGGGGTGTCGCTGCTCCAGTTGAACCGTGTGCGGAAATAAAACGTCCTCGGGCCAAGCGCGAGCGGCGTGTTCACCGGGGCCGGCATCGGGCTGGATTCCTGGGCCAGCAGCGCCAGGCCGCTTGGCCAAGCGGCATCGTCAAAGCCCGGCTTGGCCCAGTCGGCCGGCGGCGCGGCGTCGGCCTGACGGTAGCGCCACCGGGCGGCCATCTCGACGAGGGTGATCTCGGTAGGCAACGGGTGGATGAGTGGCTTGGCCGGGTTGAGCGAGCCGGGGCTGGGGAGCGGCAACGCCTCGATCGCGGCGGTGCCGTCGGGCACGCGACCCATCGACACGCCCGGCGTTTGCGGGGCGTACCAGACCTGGTCGATCACCGCCCCGTCGGCGTTGAACAGCGCGATCAGCCCCTGGTCGGAGGAGAGTTGAAAGCCAAGCCGCTGCGCCCCGTCGCCGGCCCGGAACGCCACCGCCTCCCCGGCGCCGACGAAGGCAAGCGCGGGGAACAGCCGGTGAGTTGTCCGCCGCAGGGGCCGGTCGGTCAGCGACACGTCCCGCAGCGACACCGGCAGCGCAGAGCCGTTGAACAACTCCACGAAATCGTCGTTGCCGGGGCCGGCGCCCTTGGCCAGCCACTCGTTGATGCGGAGCGCCGAGGCCGGGCCGGCCGGGGCGGGGCGGTTGGCCTGCCCCGGCGTGGGCAGCGCCAGCCCCCAGCCCCCCGGCAGCCGGGCGATCGAGCGGCCGGAGAGCTGCGGGCCGAACACCACCACGTCCAGCAGCCGGCCGCCCCGCGCCGGCAGGTCGAACAGCGCGACCGACTCGCCGCCGTCAGCCAGCGAAAAGCCAAGGCTCCAGCCGGGCGCCTCTTGGTTCACGGCGGAGACGACCCGCCGGCCGCCGGGCCCGAGTACCCCCCCGTCGGGGGACAAGAACTTCGCCGGATCGCCCGGGTCGTCCGAGAGGCTCATGCCGGAGAGGTTCACGCTGAAGCGGCTGCGGTTTCGAATCTCGACCCAGTCGGCGCCCACCGCCACGACCTCGCTGATTAGCAGCGGCGAGGCCTCGCCGGAGACGGTCCACGTCAGCATGTGGGGCGACGCCATCCACTCCCCGGCGGCGTCCCGCCCGAGGACCTCGAGCGTGTGTTGCCCCTCCGCCGCGACGGAGAAAACGAGCGGCTCGGAGAGCGGTTTCGGTTCACCGTACTTTCCGCCGTCCAGCCGGAACCGGTAATGCGACAGGCCCGGCCCCCAGACGGCGAGCGCCTCGTCACGGTTGGGCGTGGGCGAGACCGGCACGCCGCCGAGCAGGAGCCGGCCGCCTCCGGGGCCGATATCGCCGCCGTGCCGCCCCAACCCGGTGGCGGCGGTGGCGGGAGCCTCGATGTTGCCGTCGCCCGGCCGGAACGGCGTTTGGGCAAACAGGCTGTGCGTGACGTCGCCGTCCGCGCCCGGCAGGAACAGCGCCGCGCAGCGCTCGAACAGATTGTTCGTCCATTCGTTTTTTCCGCCTCCGGGCACGCCGACAAACTCGGCAACGCCGGCGGCGCAGTCGGAGAACCGGTTGTCGTGCGCCGCCAGCGACACGCGGCCGGCGAGCCGCAGCGCGACGTCCGCTTGGCCAAGCCGGTTGCGGGCGAGCACCGCGCTTGGCCAAGCGCCGCCCGGCGTGCCGCTGATGGAAACCACCGCCGACTGCTTGGCCGGTGATTCCGGGTGGCGGAAATTGTGGAACCGGTTTTCCCACAGGAAACTGTTGCAACCGGACAACGCGACCGCCTCCCGGGTGCCCCCGGAAAACCGGTTGCCGCGCAGCTCCAGCCAAGCGCCGGGTCGGCCTTGGCCGTCGAACACAAAGACCGGGGCTGGGCGATCGCTCGCGGCAAAGTGATTGCCACGAAAGAGTATCGGTGTGTCGCCGAAAAAACCGCTGCCGGTCACGACCGGCAGCGCGGCTGTTGCGGCTGTCTCGAACGAACAATCGGTGGCCACCAACGCCGAGTCGGAAAACCGGATCGCTGTGCCGAGCAGATCACGGAAGGCAACGCCGGACAACTCCACCCGTGAGCCGTCGGCCTGCACTGCGGGGGTGTCGGCCGCGACGGAGGCAATGTTCACGTGGGCCAGCCGGTTGGGCTGGGTCGAACCGATCCACCGGATGCCGCGCCAGCGGTGGCCCGTGCCGGGGGGTACGGTTAGCGTGGCTGGCCGGTCCGGCTCGCCGCTGATCGTCAGGCGGCCCCGAACCTCAAGCTGGGCGTCCTCTCCAAAATAGACCATGGCCCCGGCCTCGATCGCGAGCTTGGCCTGATTTTGGACCACCGTGTCGCCGGGGAACAACCACGGGCCGCCGGCGGCGGACAGCACCGTGTCGGTCGTGATGTCCGCGTCGACCGGCTGGTGCGAGCCGGTCATGTGCCAGACCGTGAACTCGAGGTGATCCAGCTCGGCATGGCTCGCATCGAAGGCTCTCACGGAGAGGTGATTCAACCCCGACTGCAGTTCAACGGCATCGGCTTTCCAAGTCGCCTCCCAAGCCGACCAGTTGGCCGGGATGCCGTTTACCGTGACCAAGCGGGTGGCCAGGGCGTTCGCCCGGCCCTCGAGGGTGACGAGTGCGGTCTCGGAGACGCGGTGCCCCTGCTTGACCGGCAGGCGGGTTGAGAGGGTCAACACGCGTGGGATTTGCGACAGGATGAACTCGCGCCGGTCGGCGACAAACGCGTTCAACCGCTCGATCTCCGACGCATTCGCCCGGCCACCCAACACCTGTTCGACAAAGGCCGGGAATTGGGCCTCCGAATAAACGGTTTCCGCCTGCTGCTG
This sequence comes from Verrucomicrobiota bacterium, assembly GCA_014382705.1. GTDB lineage: Bacteria > Verrucomicrobiota > Verrucomicrobiia > Limisphaerales > UBA1096 > UBA1096. The sequence continues at coordinate 10,070 of JACNJE010000161.1, forward strand.
CAGCTCGGCAAAGTAACGGGGCACAAACGCCGGGTGTTTCAGGAAACGGGCCACTTGGGCCGGCTGGGTCAGGTGGCCGCTGGCGTTGGCCGGCTCGGCAGCCTTGAAGAGTCCCGCCGTCGGGCTGCCGGGGGTGTCGCCCCGGCCGAGGATGGTGTCGAGGTCGTACGGCACCAGGACATGACGATTGCTGGACAAGTCCTCGAAATGGATGAAGTCGTCGCCGATGCCGTTGCCCAAGCCGGTTTCGCGGTTGTCGAAAAACGTGTTGATGGCAAAGAAACGCAGCCAGATGTCCACATTGATCGATCCCTCGACGGAATCGACAAACTGGTCCTCCGGCGTTTCAGTCAGCAATTGGCAGAGGCGGATCAAGTCCCGCCAGTCGTCCTCGGCGGCGTTGGTTTCCTTGTGATAAACCTGCCGGTACGGCTCGGGTTCCTCCCCGAGATAGGCGAAGTCGGCCTCCATGGTTCCGGTGCGGAGGGTGCGGTAAATGTTCACCGGGCCGAGGCCGTGCAGGTCTGCGAAGTCGCCGTCCACCACGTCGTTGTGTGCGTACAGGCCGAACATCGGGTAGCCGGCCACGGCGGTGTCGGCACCGTTCAGGCGGACGCGAACCAGCCGAGAGCGGGCCATCAACACCCCCGCCTGTTGGCACAGGGCGCTGCCGAGAAGCTGGATGTGCGGGTATTGCGCGTTGAGGTTCAGTTTCTCCACGCCGCGCCACGGGGTGTCGCTGGGGAAGTCGACCCGGTAGTTGTTCGGGGACTTCCACCGGCTGCCGTTGCCGCGGTTTCGGATGTCGGCAAGGTAGCGGATCTCCTCCCTGCCGCTCATCCGGGAGACGAACGTGGCGTTCATCCGCGCGTCGCTGAACCGGCCGACGGGGTTCCGCACCATCTTGAGGAAGTAATCCCGTTCGGCCGGCGTCATGATGATCCGGTAAAACGGGAGGGAGTCGTCCGCCGGCGCGTCGTCCACCTGGTAAAGCAGGTTGGCGCGGCGCGCGTTTTCCGGGACGGAAACGGCGGGGTAGCTCCGCGCGTGGTTCTGTTCATCCCGGGCGCGAACAAAAAACTCAACGACCGTGCCATCCGGAAACGCCGGGATGGATTGGCCAAACAACCCGTCCTCGGCAAGGCCGTCCCCGTGCGCGCCGTCATCGAGCAGGGGAGCCGACTGAAACGTCTCCGCCGAGTCCGGCCGGTAAAACAGCTCGGCCGTCACGCCGGCGTTTTGTTCATCGACCAGCCTCGCGGTGATCTGCACCCGGCTCGTGGAGCGCGGCACGATCGGCGAGTGGCGAAGCTCAAGAATCATCGGCGGCGCGTCCGCATCGAACACCGAGTTGGCCACCCCCGGCGTGCCCGCCGCCACGGTGCTGGCGGCCCAGTTTTGCCCGTGCTGGTTGGCAACGGCCGGGTTGATCAGCTCGAGCGACCGTCCGCCGCCGTCGTGTTCTGCCAGCCAATCCCAGCCCTGGTGCTGGTAATGGGGCTGGCTCCGCTGCCGGATGGCCCACTCCCCCTCGTCGGCGTAGGAAACGGAGTCGACCGTTTTGCCGTCGGCATCCTCCAGTCGAACGGTTTCGCCGCGGTTGCTCAGCTGCCCGTTCCACCCGGCCACGACGGGCTGGACGCCGGGATGCTTAGCCGCGAACACGTCCCCGTCCGCGGCGATGACGAGGTAGCCACGCGCCGGCACGGTGGCCTTGGGGAAATCAAACCGCACCCCGCGCCGCAGCGACCAGCCGTCGAGGTCGACCGGTTTGTCGCCAGTGTTATGCAGCTCGATGAACTCCTCGCGGACATCCTCGGACGCCGGGTGATAATGGATTTCGTTGATCACCACGCCGCCGAGCAGCGGCCAAGCGGCGACTCCGCAGGCGGCAAACAGCATGGCCCGCTTGGCCAAGCGGCGGAACCGCGGTGCGGCGCGCAGGCCTAGCTCGATGGTTGTTTGATGTTGGAATGCCATGCCGTTATTCCTCCGTTAGCAGGCGCAGCCTGAAAAAGCCGGAGTCCGGGTGAAGCGGGTCCAGGCGGGCCACCTTGGTTTCACCGCCCGGAGCGTAAACCGGCTGGAACTGCTTCACGAGTTCCCACGGTGCACCGCCAGTCAGGCGGCGTTTGCGCTGGAGCTGGTACACCCGGTGCGGCTTGGCCTGCCATTGGAGCAGGGCGATCCCGTCGTGCCCGCGCAACGCCTCAAGGCGGATCGCACTGAATGGGTTGGCCGGATCCGTTCCCGCCGCGAGTTCCCAGCGGTTGGCCAAGCCGTCCCCGTCAAAGTCGTCGCTTGGCTGGACGTCGCCGATCCCCGACAAGGCATCATCCGGCCTGGCCCGGACGATGCGCTGTTCCCAATCGTCGGGGAGATGATCCGCGTCCGCATCTGCGGCTTGGCTCGCGGTGAGTGACAGGTCAAAATACAAATCGGTGCTGTCCGGCCGCGTGTTGAACAGGTGCACGGCCAAGATATTCTTTCCGGCCGCGAGTGACGGGATGTTCGCGGCGGGGAAAACGGCGCCCCATTCCCTCGGCGCAAAGTCGGACTCGCTGGCCCTGCCGTTGAACGGCAGCTCCCCCGGCGGCAGGCCGACGCGGGCCAACTCCTGCCCGTTGATCCAGAGGGCGAAGCCGTCGTCGTACGTCGCGGCGAGCCGCAGCGACCCCGAGACGTCCGCTTGGCCAAGCGCGAACTCATGCCGCAGATAGACGGTGGTGTAATTGTTGCGCATGTCATCCAGTACGGTTTGCACGCCCTCCCGGCCGTAGCCAAGCGGCGTGGCGCCGGCCGGCCATTGGCTGTCGTCAAAACCGCGAGCCTTCCATGCGTCGCTTGGCTCGGATGCCTCCTTCGCGCCCTTGAGCCATTTCCAGCGGGCAGACTTTTCCGCGATCCAGGTTCGCGGCACGCCGGATTCCCCGGACTGGAACAGCACGGCCGCCGGGCCGGTCAATTCGCCGTTCACGGCCTCCGACAATTCAACCCGGAACGAATCTGTGTGCGCGATGCCGGGGAGTTGCAGCGAGATTTCCTTCGCCGTTTCCCCGGCTTGGAACTCGAGAACCCCGTCCGCGACCGCGTTGCCGGCCTCCCCGTTTTGATCCACGGCACGGATCTTGAAACGAACCTGCACCGGCTTGGCGGCGGGGCGGCTCAGGCCGACGGTGATGCGGCCCGGGGCGACAGGCCGGTCCCACCCACGGAAACCGACGCCGGGCACGAACGGGGAGCCGGACAAAAAAGGCGCGAGCAACGCGGCATGATCGGCAGATGCCCAAGGCGGGTTGTCAGGGAACAAATTGTGCAACCGGGAAAGATGATTGCCCGCGATTTTCATCCGGGAGATTTTCTCCGTCCACAGGTCGCGGCTCAGGCCCCAGACGTCGCGCTGATTGAAAATGGAGACGGAGCCGTTCATGGCCAGGAACCCAAGGTGGCCGCCGGCGTAATTGTCGCCGAAGCGCGCGCCGACTCCGTTGCCGGTGAGCAGGCAGCGCTCGAGGGTGACGTTTGGCGAGAGGTATCCGGCCTCGACCGCCTGTCCGCAGTTGAGGAGAACCGAGTCGCTCACGCGCACGATCTTGTCGGCGCCGGACAACGCCAGCCCCTCGTGAAAACAGCTCTCGATCCAGCAGCCGGAAACGGTCACCGTGCCCGGCGAATCGCCGCCGGCGTCGATGCCGTCGTCCTTGCACCAGCCGATGAGCGTGCCGGTGACCTCGTGTTCGCCGAGGGTGAAATAGAGCGCGTCGTGGTCTCCGTCCTCGTAAATTTCATCGTCACTCGGGAAATCGAGCAGCGCGCTGTCGCGGATGGTCACGGAGCCGCCGTTGAACTGGCCGACGGTTTGGCACCGCTGCACCACGCACCGGTTCAGCGTGAGTTGGGCGTCCTCCCCGTGGAACGCCTGCCCGGCGTTGTCGATGAAAAAACAGTCCGAGAACGCCCCCTTGGCCCCGTCGCCGAGGAAAAACGCGGCCTGCTCGTTCCGGTGCGTGCCGGGGACGTTGTTGGCCACGAACCACCACGGGTTGCCTCCGCTGCCGGTGACGAACGCCCACCTCGCCGCCACGGACGCCGCCCCGCCTCGCAGCGTAATCCCTCCCCACGGTGCGTCCGGCGACTCGGGGCAAAAGACAACCGGCGACTCGCGTGTCCCGTCGATGACGAGCCGGCCCAGCACGGTCACTTCAACCTTCGGCGCGAGCTTGATGACGCATCCGCTTTGAACGACGAGGGTGGCGCCCTCCGCGACGGTCAGGTCGGAGGTCACATGGATTCTGGTTTCCTGTTTCCAAGTCGTTGTTTTTTTGATGTCGCCCTGAACAGCCTGCCACTTGGCTTCATCGATGGTGATGTTTTTTTCTGCGCTGAACGGCCCGGCGTTGAAGAGATGTTTTTTCGACTGGCCCGATGGCAGCAACCCGGAGCCGACGCCCCGCTTCATCGCGATGCCGGAGCCGCCCTCGAGCGGGCCGGTAAAGTTCATGCGCCGGCTTTGCGGATCCGTCACCAATGCCACCACCGGCACCGGCAGCCCGGTTGGGAATCGGGCCGGCATGAACAGCTCCAGCCGGACGGCGTCCCCGGCGTTCGCGTCGAGCGTTTGGCCGGAGGCGACCGGGGGCAGCGGGGTCCACGGCGGCAGCGCCCACTCTGCTTGGCCGCGCGCGGACTGGATTACGAAACGAACCAAGTGGGATTGTTCCCCGCCGGGGCCGGGCGGCCGCTCAACCGAGTGCAGCTCGTGGTAGCCGGGGTCGGTCACGTCCAGCCAGATTCCGGCGGGGATGCGCTGGCCGTCGAGCCGATGTTCCGCCGGGGCGCTGCCGGTTTGGTTGACGCGGATGCGGACGGGGCCGTTGGCGACCTGCCTGTCCGCGATGCCCTCGACCACAATTCCGCCGCTGACCCGCGCTTGGCCAAGCGCGGCGAGCAGGATCGCCAGCATGGCGAAACAAAACTGGGACGCAGTGGAGGCGGTTTGCATCGGAATCGGTCTACGGCAACACGCGCAGCCGGAAGTATCGCTCCGGCTGGGCTTTTTCGATCAGTTGGCGCACCACCACTTCACCGCCGTTTGGGTTCGGGGCGACGGAGCGCACGGTGTTCCATTCGCCCGGCCCGAGACGGTCGCATGACTCGATGGCGTAAGCCTGGTTGGGTTGGGCGTGGAAACGCAGTTCCAATTGGCTGAAGTCGCGAGCCAGCACCAACTCGGGCCGGTCGACTGCGTTGCCCGGCGTGTTGGGCTCGCCGGGAGTGGGGATTGGGAGGGACACCATGACGCTGTCGCCGGGGTCGGCCTGTTTTCTTCCCCGGGAAGCTGTGCCCTCGAATGGGGCGAAGCGGGCCGTTGCGCCCAAGCCGGTCAATTGGCCACGATCAATCTGCGACAGATACAGCGAGCCACCCGTCAGCGGAATTTCGAAACGCCCGGGAGTGCCGGCTTGGCCGTAAAGCCGCTTGGCCTCGAGCAGGAGAAATCCGGCGGGCGGGACGGCCAGGCCGGCCGGCAGCCGGAACTTGGCCAAGCGCGCCGGCGTGTCGCTCAGGAACCAGCCGCCGATGTTCACCGCTTGGCCAGCCGGATTGAACAGCTCGACCCAGCCGTCGCTTCCGGCCATCACCTCGTTGATCCACAGGGGGGAGTCCAGCCCAGCCAGTTCGTCGTCGCCCCGGCCGGGGGAGCCGCCGGGGAACAGGCCGGGTATCCAGCCACTCTTGGCAGACCAGGCGGCTTCAGCACTGGCGGGATCGCGCAGAACGAGCGACAGCCCCCGGCCATCGGTCTGGCGGTGCCAGCTTCCCTTGTAAGCGACCGAGAACACCGTTTCGCCCCACGCGGTTTCCAGCCGGATGGCCTCGCCGTTGTTCGACAGTTTTCCGGTCCACGGGCCAAGCACGGTTGCCTGCCGGCCTCCCGGTGTCGCCCGGATCAGCTCCGGGTTCTTTGCGATGACGAGTCGCTGGCCAGCCTCCAGTTGCCGGATGCCGGCCTCCGAGAAATCAAACGTCACCCCGCCGGCCAAGCGCAGCTCGCCGAGCGCGAGGCTGCTCCAGCCGATGTTCTGCACCTCGATGAACTCGGCGTCCGGATTGCCAGCCGGGTGGTACATGATTTCCGTGATGCGCAGGGCGTCCCGGAGCGGGCGGATCGACGGGGCGGCGGCGGCGAACTCCACCGGGGCCGACCAATGGCCGGTGCGCCCGGAGTCGTCCCGGAATCGCGCCCGCACGCGGTAGGTTTTGCCCGGCTCAACCGCAGACGGCGGGATGTGCACTCGCGGATTAAACTCGGCCAGCTCGCCGGAGTCCCACACGGCGCGCCACTCGAAGAGCGGCAGGCGGGCCGGCCGGGCGGCGGGGTCGTAATCGGCATCCACCTCGGCAATGCGCCACCGGATCGAGGCGAACGTGTCGGCCCCCTGCAGGTCAGAGAAGGGGCTGGTTTCAAAAAACAGGGCGTTGGCCGGATACCCCGACGGCCCCTTGTACGCGACGGTCGGCGTGTGGGGAATGCGCGTCGAGTCCCCCTCTGCCTTGGCCAGTTGATCCAGATAAGCCGCCCGCCCGCCGCTTGGCACGGTGGGGCCGGTGTTGCCGGACCAGCCCCGGAAGGCAAAGTTTTTCATATCCCGCACCTTGGTTTCCATCGGGCCGAAGTCCCGACCGTTTGGGGCGGAACGCCAGCGGTCGCGGTCTGCCATCGAGAACTCGCCGATCCTCCCGGCCATGTGGTCGATCACCGGGTTGAGCACCTCCTCCCTCCAGACGAGGTCGCGAAACTCGCGGATGACATTGCGGTACTCCTGTCGGAACGTCGCGGTGTCCTGCCCGGAGGCGATTGCGTTTTTCGGGTAGTCAATGCCTAGACCCCAGTTCGGTCCCCACGAGGCGTCGGCATCCCACGGCAGCACCGCCAGGCGGCCCAGCGGCGTCTCCGCGCTGGGCTCGAAATACCAGGCCCGGTTCTTGGAATGCGAGTCGCGCGGCCAGTAGTCGTAATGCCGGATGGCCTCGCAGACGGTGTGGTAGCGGTACCAGAGATCCCAGTTCACGTGTGCGCGCAGCCAGTCGACGGAGCGCGTGGGCCGGAGCTGCTGGCGGACGTTTTGGAAGTCCCGGTCATCGGTGACGGCGGTGTGCCCCTGGTTGCGCTTGACCCTGTTGCCGTCGAAGACGCCGTCCTTGAGCTTGTACAGGTTGCCGTCCTCCAGTTGGTGGGTCTCGAGGAACCGCGCGTCGTAATCCTCCATGGCGAGGTGCATCCCCCAGAAGTCGCCGGTGTATTGGCCGTTGGGATTCGTCGGGGCCTCGGCCGGGCCGGTGAGGGCGCGGAAATGAAAAAAATGCGTGTGCGGCGCCGGCACACCGAGCAGGTTCCAGAGGAGTGAGTTCGCGCTTTCGGTCAGGCCGAAGTTGCCGACGCGCTTGTTGTCGAACATTTTCCCCGTATTGAGTGTGCGCCACTTGACCGGATACGCCTCGCCGTGATTGTCCTTCGCCTGCAGGTAGTGGCCGCGGTTGAACCGGAAGCGCATCGACCGCTTGCCGCCGCCGCCGTAGCGGTCGTTGGCCTGCCGCAGGCGGTAGCGGATGTGGTCGTACACCACCCCGTCGTACACGAACGCGCCCTCCCAGTTGAACTTGCTGCGGGCTTCACTCTTCGACTTGGGGATCTGGTTCGAGCTGTAGGCGTTGCATTGGTCGAAATCCCGTTTGCGCGAGATCAGCGTGTAGACCGGCAGCGCGCGCATCACCTCGGCCGGGTAGGCATGTCCCAGGCCGTCCGGGTGCACGGTGCGCCTCGTCGGCTTGTAGGCCGGCACGCCGTCGTACACGAACGCCGCAAAATTCAGCGATGGATCGGCCGGGAGAGGAATCCGCACCGAGGCTGTCCCGTCGGAGGCGGTGATCCGGTACCGGAATAGCGTGCGGTTCTCCTGCCCGGGAACGCGCACCGAATAGACCCCGTCACCCGCGGCGGCGTCCCCCTCCCGTCCGTCGTCGCGCATGGGGAGGGTCCGCCAGTTTTGCGCGGACTCAAACTCCGGGTTGACGGGAAGCGGCTGGCCGGCATCGGAGAGCAGACTCGAGTGGGTCAGCGGCAGATAGGCGGGGAGATAGTCGCCCGGCGCCACCACTTGATAATGCAGTTGCACAGTCGCCACCCCGTGGGGATCCGTGATTTTCGCGCTGACCTGAAATGGCTGGTTCGCGGCAGGCTGCCGGGGGGTGGTGGCCACCTGCCGTATCTGCGGCGGGGCGTTCACGGCGAAGGCGGAATTGCGTTCGCCCGGCGTCGGGCTGGCCGCTGCCGGGGACCGGGGCGGGACGAGCAGCACTGCGTCGATCGACAGGTCGCTGCTGCCCAGCGTGGCGTTGATCACGTGAACGGCGATGACGTTGTCGCCCTTTTCCAGAAAGGAACCGGGGTCGGGCAGGTCGATCAGCTCCCACTCGCGTTCGTGGTCGGCGACGCCACTGGTGGAGTCGTGCCGCATCGCACCGCCGGCAACGTGCCGCCGCGCCACCTCCCGCCCGTTGATCCAGACAATGCAGCCGTCGTCGACGTACAGCTTCAGGCGCAACGCCGGCACAGAGCTGGGATTCGGCACGTGGAACTTGTGGCGCAGATAGACGGTGGAATAATTGTTCCGCATGTCATCCAGACGCGTCTGGTCGTCGTTGTCGCCGTAGCCGATGCTGGTGCGGCCGGTTTCCCAGTCGCCGTTTTCGCTGTAGCCAATGGTCCGCCACGCAGCGCCCCCGCTTGGCGGCGAGGTGCCTTTTTTGTACCGCCACTGCCGGTCGTTGTGGTCGATGAAGACAGTCTCCTCCCATGGTGCCCCGTCTTGCCCCGCCTCAACGGTCGAGAGCCGCCAGCTTCCACCGAGGTCGTTGTCGAGGGCCGGATGAATCAACTCGATCGACCCACCATCCTCACGCCCCACCGGCCAAGGGAACTCCCCGCCGTACTCCACCGTATCGGCCACATTGCCCAGCTGGTCGCGCAGCACCAGCCGCTCCCCGTCGTTGGCCAAGCGACCGCTGTACGGGCCAAGCGCTCCGGCGGCAAACACGGCCCTGAGTCTCGCGGGATCCTCGGCCACGACCAGGTACCCGCCGGGTTCCAGCTTGGTTCCCTGCGGGAACGTGTAGTCGATGCCCTGCGTGAATTGCCAGCCGGACAGGTTCACCGCCACCGGGCCGCGGTTGTGGAGTTCGACAAACTCCTCCGGGGAGGTCTTGTCGGCCGGCTTGTAATAAATCTCATTGATGACCACCGAGCCGTTGGCCAAGGCGGCAACGGATAACAGTGCGGTCAGGAAAAACAGGCGGTTGGTCACTGGCAAACGCATTTCAAGCACCCCGGGTGCCACGAGGGGTGTTTCACAAATACAGGTGTGTTCGTCCTGTTGCCTCTCCGTTCACGTGGGCAATTTGCGCACCGCTGCGTGGCTTCCGCACCCGGCAGGGCGGGATACTGCCTGCCAACGGGGGGAAAGGCCAGATTGGCTCACGGGGACGGGCAGGAATTCGGGATGCCCCAGTCAGGGCAGCGGTTCCCCGGCGGCGGCTTCCATCAGGCGATACCATTCCTCGCGGGAGAGCCGCAACCCGTCCGCCTTGGTGGCGTCCCGGATGTGGTCGGGGTTGGTGCTTCCCACGATCGGCACGATGCCGGCCGGGTGCCGCATCAACCACGCCAGCGCGACGGCGGTCGGGCTGCACTCCTCCTGCAACGCCACGACGTGCAGCGCGTCGCGCACGGTTTGCTCCTGTGTGTGGTTGGCTTTGCGGAGTGAGACGGGTGCCTCCGCCCCGAGTTTGCCCTGCGCGAGCGGGCTCCACGCGAGCGGCGTGATGCCGTGGCGCTGGTAGTAGTCGAGCGACCCGTCCTCGAGGGCGTCGTAGTGTAAGAGGCTCAGTTCGACTTGGTTGCAAATCAGCTTCATCGAGCAGGCCGCCTGCAGATGGTCGAGTTGATCGACGGTGAAATTGCTCACGCCGAACTCGCGCACCTTGCCGGCTTGTTTCAGTTCGTCGAACGCCTTGGCCACTTCCTCCTGTTCCAGCAGATAGTCCGGCCGGTGCAGCAGGTACAGGTCGATGCAGTCGATGTCCATGCGCTTGAGTGAGGCCTCGCAGGAGGCGACGATGTGTTCGCGGGAGAGATCGTAGCGATGCGGCGAGTCCTTGTTGGGCTCACCCTTTTGGCGGATGCCGCACTTGGTCGTGATGGCGAGTTGGTCGCGCATGCCGGAGACGTTCTTGAGCGTGCGGCCGAACACCTCCTCGGCGAGTCCGTCGCTGTAAATGTCCGCGAGATCGAACATCGTGTAGCCAGCCTCGTAGGCGGCAATGATGGCGTCGCGGCCCTTTTTCTCATGCTCGTCGTCGATTGGCGGATGGGTGATCACACCCGTCACACGCCAGCAACCGTAGGCCAGGCGGCTGCATTCCAGGCCGGATTCTCCCAAGGTGATCGTTTGCATGACTGACTCGGAAAACCATAGCATATCCGCTTGGCCAAGCCAATGAAAACCACAACCCGCTTGGCCAATCAGGGTTAGTTCAGGTAGTCGCGGGGGTCGGCGACATGGCCGGCGAGGGCGCTGGCGGCGACGGTGGCCGGGCTGGCCAGAAACACTTCGCTCTCCTTGCTGCCCATGCGGCCGGGGAAGTTGCGATTGGTCGCGCTGATGCACTTCATGCCGCCTTCGTTCATGCGGCCGAAGGTATCGACCGGCCCGCCGAGGCAGGCGGAGCAGCCGGCGTTCTCGGTCATGCGCACCCCGGCGTCGGTGAGGATGTTCCAAACAGATTTGCCGTCCCACTCGGTGGTCTGCAGGTCGTTGACAATCTCCGGGGTAGCCGGCACGCCAAAGGTGTCGATGCGAACCTCCTGTCCACGCACCACCTCGGCGAACGCCAAAAAATCAGTCGTCTTGCCGCCGGTGCAGGAGCCGATGTAGGCGCGGTCGAGCTTCATGTCGCTCATCTCGCGGGCGAGCTTGCGCTGGCCGGGATCGGGGTGGCACGCCACGGTCGGCTCGAGTGCGCCCAGGTCGATCGTCGTGTCGTAAACGAACGTCTCGTCGGCGTCGCGCTCGACCGGCTCGTAGTCGCTCTTCGTGCCGTTGAGCTGGGTTCGCTCGTCGACCATTGCGCCGGTTTTGTCGTCGTACTCGAAGATGCCGTTCTTGCCGCCGGCCTCGATCGCCATGTTGGCCACGGTCATGCGGTCGTCCATCGACAGGCCGGATGCGCCCGGGCCGTCGAACTGCATCGCGCGGTAGGTCGCCCCGTCGAAGCCGATCTCGCCGATCGCGTGCAGGATGATGTCCTTGGCCATGACGCCCGGCTGCAGTTCGCCCTCGAGGCGGAAGTGCATCGTCTCCGGCACCTTGATCAGCAGCTTGCCGGTGCCCATCACGAAGCCGGCGTCGGTGTTGCCGATGCCGGTGGCAAACTGGTTGAACGCGCCGGCCATGCAGGTGTGCGAGTCGGTGCCGAACAAAATCTCGCCGGGCCGAAGATGCCCCTTCTGCGGCAGTGCCGTGTGGCAGACACCGGCGTAACGCGAGCCGTACTGGCGCTTGAGCAGCCCTTGCGAGGCGTCGAACTGCCACTTGCCGTCCTCGTCGTCGATCACATCGTAAAAGTACGGCAGCCCCTGCGCCTTCGCGAACTCGCGCAAAATGTCCACGTTGCGGTTGGAGAGCGAGTCGGAGGTGAAAATGTAATGGTCCGGGATGATCACGATTTTGTTCGAGTCCCAAACTTTGGCCTCCTCGCCGAACTCGCGCTTGAACACCCCGATCGTGCCGGGGCCGCAGACGTCGTGCGTCATCAACGTGTCGGCGTTCACCCAGACGTTGTCGCCGGCACTCACCCCGGCCTTGCCCGCTGCCCGGGCCAAAATTTTCTCAGTCAGCGTCATCGCAGGCCGGACAACGTACCGGCAAACCGCCCCTCACGCAAGGAACGGCTGGGAGGGGCAAGTTCCACCTTGCCCCATTTATAGAGGATGGGACGAGGTGGAACTCGTCCCTCCCTTCCCCTACGTATGGCAACCGGCGACGACGTCGGTGGTTTTTAACTCAGGCGAGAACGGCTCGAGCGGCATTGGCTCGTCGTGGTCGAGGTGTTCGCGGCAGACGGCGAAAAAGTCGGCCTTGGTTTGGGCGCGGCGGATGTCGTGCAAAAAGCGTCCTTCGGCGTCCACGCCCAAGCCGAAGTAGTTCATGTATTTCTTCATTTTGTGCACCTGGCTTTTTTCGATGTAGTTCGCCGGGGCGGTCATCTCGAACAGGTCAGTCACGTAGTCGAGCACGTCGCGGCCGCTTGGCCAAGCGGGCGGCTCGCCGCCGAGGTGCCGGCGGATCTGCGCGAACAGCCACGGATTGCGGATGACGCCGCGCCCAACCATCAGGCCGTGCGCGCCGGTCTCGCGCAGCACCAACTCGGCCTTGGCTGCCGAGTAGACGTTGCCGTTGGCCAAGACCGGGCAGTCCATCGCCTCGGCTGCGCGCGAGATGAAGTCGTAATGCACGGCGCTGCGGTACATCTCCTTGACCGTGCGCCCGTGGACGGTGAGCAGGTCGAGGTCGTGTTTGGCGAAAACCGGGAGCAACTCGTCGAACACCGCCGGGTCGTCGAAGCCAAGGCGTGTCTTGACGGTGAAGCGCGTTTCCACCGCGTCTCGCAGCGCACCGAGGATGCGGTCGATGCGTTCCGGCTCGCGAAGCAAACCGCCGCCGGCGCATTTATTGTAAACGATCGGTGCGGGGCAGCCGAGGTTGAGGTCGACTGCGGCGATGGGATGCCGCTGCAGCTCTCGCGCGGTGCGCACGAGGTCGGGGATGCTGTTGCCGATCATTTGTGCGACGACCGGCCGGCCGGTTGGGTTTTCGGTGATCGAGCGCAGGATCGGTTTTTCCAATCGCGAGTCGGCATGCACCCGAAAATATTCGGTGAAGTAAACATCCGCCCCGCCGCGCCCGGCGATCACGCGCCAAAACGGCAAATCGGTGACGTCCTGCATCGGAGCCAGAGCCAGCACCGGCTCGGGCTGTTGCAGCAGGGCGTCAAACTGTTCCACCTGTTTCGGGAGTACCATCGCGCTTGCGATTTCTCCCGCTTGGCCAGGCGCTTGGCAACTTCAAAACGCCGGCGGCTTGCCTTGGCCAAGCGAATGTGCCGACAATGTCGCCGAAGCCATGCGCAACACAAAACCACACTCCTCCCGCCGGGCGAACGGCCGTTGCCGCCGCTTGGCCAAGCGTTTGGCCTTGCTGCTCCTTTTTCCAGTTATGGCCAACTCCCCACTTCTCGGTGCCGGTTACGACCGGCCGTACGGCGATCCCAAACTCAGCCGCTCGGTGGTGATGGCACCCAACGGGATGGTCGCCACCAGCCACACGCTCGCCGCCGAGGCCGGTGTGGACGTCCTCAAGCGGGGCGGCAACGCGATCGACGCCGCCATCGCGGCCAACGCTGTGCTCGGTGTGGTGGAGCCGATGAGCTGCGGCATCGGTGGCGATTTGTTTGCGATCGTGTGGGACGCGAAGTCGCAGAAACTGTACGGCCTCAACGCCAGCGGACGCTCGCCGCTTGGCATCTCGCGGGAGTTGATCCGCGAACGCGGGCACGAGCGCATCCCGCTCAAGGGACCGCTGAGTTGGTCGGTGCCGGGGTGCGTTTCCGGTTGGCAAATGCTGCACGACCGGTTTGGCAAACTACCGTTGTCCAAGACGCTTGCGCCGGCGATTCGCTACGCACGGGACGGTTTTCCGGTCACCCAAATCATCGCCGGCTACTGGGGTGGCAGCGAAGGAATTTTGAGCGAAACAAAAACCGCCAGCCGAGCGTTTCTCAAAAATGGCAAGGCACCAAAAGAAGGCGAACGGATGACCAATCGCGATTTGGCCAAGGTCTACCGCGCGATCGGCAAAGAGGGCGCGAAGGTGTTTTACGAGGGCTGGATCGCCGAGGAGATGGTGCGCTACAGCGAGTCGGTCGGCGGCCTGATCACGATGGAGGATCTCAAGCGGCACACCTCGGACTGGATCGAGCCGGTCAGCACCCGCTACCGCGGGCACGACATCTGGGAACTGCCGCCGAGCGGGCAGGGCATCGCCGCACTGCAAATCCTGAACATCTTCGACCGGCACGACATCGCCGCGATGGGGCACAATTCCGCCGACTACATTCACCTGTTCACCGAGGCTAAAAAACTGGCATTCGCGGATCGGGCCAAGTTTTACGCCGACCCGCAGGTGGAGAAAAATCTACCGATCGCGGAGCTGATCTCGAAGCCATACGCTGAGCGGCAGGCCAAGCGGATCGACATGGCCAAGGCGGCGCAGCGCGTGCCGGCTGGCGATCCCCGGCTCAAGCACGGCGACACGATTTACCTCACCGCAGTGGACAAGGATCGCAACGTGGTGTCGCTCATCCAAAGCACGTATTACGGGTTTGGCTCTGGCCACGTGCCCGGCAATGTCGGGTTCACCATGCAAAACCGGGGCACGCTGTTCGCGATGGACGAGAAACATCACAACCGGCTCGAGCCGAACAAACGCCCGTTCCACACGATCATCCCCGCGATGGTCACAAAGGACGGCAAGCCGGTGTTGTCGTTTGGCGTGATGGGCGGCGACATGCAGCCACAGGGCCACGCGCAGGTGCTCGTCAACATGCTCGACCATGGCATGAACGTACAGGAGGCCACGGACGCGGCGCGCGTGCGCCACGACGGCTCCGACACGCCAACCGGGGACATCATGTCCGACGGCGGCCATTTGATCGTCGAGAGCGGTGTCAGCGACGAAGTCGTCGCGGAGTTGAAAAAACGCGGGCACAACGTCAGTCGCGGCGGCGCGGGCGGCGGCTATCAGGCGATTTTCATCGACCACAAAAACGACTTGCTTCACGGCGGCTCCGAGGCCCGCAAAGACGGCGCGGCGATTGGCTATTGAGCCTGCCGCATGTACGCTCGGCCGCTGATGAGTGCACGCGAAAAAATTCTGTCGCTCGAGCAACTGCACGCCTGGCGTGAGCAACTCCGCGAGGCCGGCAAACGGTTGGTGGTGACCAATGGCTGCTTCGACCTGCTCCACGCCGGGCACGTGACCTACCTCGAGCAGGCGGCGGCACACGGCGACGTGCTACTGGTTGGCTGCAATGGCGATGCATCCGTGCGTGAACTCAAGGGGCCAAGCCGGCCGCTGAACGCGGAGGCGGATCGCGCGCTGGTCTTGGCCGCGTTGGCCTCGGTCGGAGCCGTAGCGATTTTCCCTGAAAAACGCGCAGTGAATTTTCTGCGCTTGGCCAAGCCGGATGTCTACGTGAAGGGAGGCGACTACACGCCGGAGACGCTGGTGGCTGACGAGCGCGAGGCGGTGGAGTCTGGCGGCGGAGAGATCGCGATCATCCCGTTCGTGCCCGGTAAATCAACCACGTCGATCATCGAACGGATGAACGACTAACCGGCGGATGAAACTATTTATACGACAAGGACAGGCTTGGCTGGTATGCGTCTTCGCTTGGGTTGCCCTTGGCCAAGCGCTTGGCCAAGCGGCTCCGTTTGACCAGCCACCGGGCTGGGCGCGGGATGCGATATGGTACCAGATATTCGTAGAGCGATTTCGCAACGGCGATCCGTCGAACGATCCCCGGCCGGAGTATATGCAAGGCTCGTACCCGGGCTTCGTTCCGGAAGGCTGGAAGATCACCCCATGGCATCAGGACTGGTACGAACAGGAGGACTGGGCCAAGGGCAAGGGGGATCATTTTCATCAACTGGCCGCTGCCCGCCGGTTTGGCGGCGATCTTCAGGGAGTGCTCGATAAACTGGATTACCTGCAGCAACTCGGCATTAACGCTATCTACTTTAACCCGCTCAACGACTCACCTTCGCTGCACAAATACGACGCGCGTCACTACCGGCACATCGACCGTACGTTCGGGCCGGACCCGGCTGGCGACACCGCGATCATCGATGCCGAAGACCCGGCTGACCCGGCCACTTGGAAATGGACGGCGGCCGATCGACTGTTCCTGAAACTCATCCGCGAAGTGCACCGCCGCGACATGCGGCTGATTATCGACTATTCGTGGAACCACACCGGCAACACCTTCTGGGCATGGAAAGACCTCGTGAAAAATCAGGGCAAAAGCCGGTTCCGAAACTGGTACGACATCGTTTCCTTTGACGATCCGGAGACCCCTGAAAACGAGTTTCACTTCAAAGGCTGGCTGGGGGTGAAGACCTTGCCAGAACTCAAAAAGGTCAACGTGTCCGGCAAGCGCGAAGGGCACGGTCACGTCTTCGAGGGAGACCTGCACCCGGAGGTCAAGGCGCACGCATTCAACATCACCCGCCGTTGGCTGGACCCGAACGGCGACGGCGACCCAAGCGACGGGATCGACGGGTTTCGGCTGGATGTCGCCACGCACGTGCCACTTGGCTTCTGGCGTGACTACCGAAAATTCGTCCGCGAGATCAACCCCGAGGCACTGTTACTGGGCGAGGCATGGTGGACCCAGTGGCCCGACGAGCTGATGGATCCGAGACCGTTTTTGCAGGGCGACATTTTTGACTCGGTCATGCACTACCAGTGGTACAAACCGGCACGGCGGTTGTTTGCGAACGCAGAGGGCGGCCTCAAGCCGAGCGGCTTCGTTGCCGAAATGAACCGCGTCTACGCGGGCTACAGCCCGGCACAGTCACAAAACATGATGAACCTCGTTGCGAGCCATGACAGCCCACGGTTTGGCACGTCGTTTCAAAACAAGCATAAGTACAAATACCGGATGGGCGCGCGCGGCAACAAGGCGCTCCAGCTCGGACCACCCGATGCGGGCGTCGTACGCGAGATGCGCATGATGTTGCTGCACCAGTTTTCGTTCATCAGTGCTCCGCACATCTGGAGTGGCGACGAACTCGGCATGTGGGGCGCAGACGATCCCGACTGCCGCAAGCCGATCATCTGGAGGGACGTGCCGCATCGGCCGCAGGTGTTCACGCCCGATGGCAAACGCCATGAGCCGATCCCGGTCAAGGCAGACGACGCGATGTTCACGTTTCACAAACAGCTCATCGCGCTCCGCAAAAAACGGCCGGACTGGGTTCGGGGTAGTTTGAAATACGTACTCGCGGACGACGACGCGATGACGCTGGCTTACCGCCGCGAAAAAGGAAAACACCGCTCGGTTGTAGTCTTCAATTTTTCGAACGAACCGAGAACGATTCAATTGAAAAACGGGCGTATCAACGGAGCCACCGTGTTGGCGACGTCCTACCCCGACGCGGTAAAAAATGTGGCAACAAAAGAGAGTACACTGAAGATCGATCTGGCTCCCGTTTCAGGCGCGGCAGTGAGCCTCAAATAACGCTACTTGCCTTTCGGCTTGAAGACGAACAACTGGTTCGGCTCGCTGACGATGTAAAGCGTGCCGTGCTTGTCGAGCGCGACGCCCTCGGCTTTGAAAATGGTTCGGCTGAGCCCGGCTTTGCCGCCGCGCAGCAGCAGGCGGCTGGTCTCGATGCCGTATCGGTTTGCTTCAACAACACACGCCGATTCGTGGCTGAGGATGAGCAGCCGCTTATGCTTGGCGTCGTAATGCAGGCCGGAGATGTCGCGCAGGCCGCGCCCGGCGAGGCTCATGAGAATGGCGGTTGGGGGCGTGTCGCTTTCCGGCTTGGGCGGGATGATCTTGAAGACGGCCGGTGAGCGCTTTTCGCGGGCGACGAAGTAGTGCTTGGCCAAGGGGTCGTACGCGATGCCCTCGAGGCCGTTGGTGGTGTTGACCTGGATGCCGGTCGGCAGCTTCGTTGCTTTTTTCCAACTCACGCCGCCGTCCTTGGGCTCAAGCTCGACAAGGACGATGTTGCCGCGCGCCTCCTCGGCCACGGCGAAGTGGTTTTCACCCAGCCACGCGATGCCTTCGGTGTCGTCGAACTTGTTGAGGTTGATTTTTCGCTTGAGGGAACCGTCGAGATTCAGCTCGACGACCCGCTGCGGCGCGTCGAGCACGACGAATAGGCTGTCTCGCCGGGCGCTGTATGTGAGGCCGGAAGCATTCTGGCTGACGCCCTCAATCACCACCGGCCCCTTGGCCAGGGTGTACTGGTCGAGGTGAAGCGACTCCTCCGCTGGGCCAAGTGCTTGGCCAAGCAGCAGCAATGTCACCATGGAAATCGGTTTCATCCGAAAAACCGTGGCAACCTACACTGTGAATCTCCCACTGTCACCCAAGTCATAAAACGAACCGGCCAAGCGCTTGGTCAAGCGGGACGCGATTTGTTTCAGAAAACTCTCAATCAACATGATTTAAAATCACTGACGTCCCATAGGGTTGGATGGGCAAAGGGCCGGGTTGCGGGTAGGATGC
>JACNJE010000139.1 GCA_014382705.1 Verrucomicrobiota bacterium
AGAACGCGCTGGTGCGGAACGCCGTGGTGGCCGCCAGCAAGCCGACCTTCATGCCGGAGAACTTCGTGGTGACGCGGTACAAGCCGGCTGAGTTTGAGTATGGGTTGACCCCGAACTTCACCCCGTTCGGGTATGAGTTTTACCTTGGCGAGCAGAACTCGCCGCCGTTCCACGATGTCTACTACGGCTTCCGCATCACCAACATCGTGTCGCGGGCGGAAAACAACGAGCTGCCCGTGCCGCAGCTGGACGGGGTGGACACGTTGTTGCAGCCGGGCCGGGTCATGATCGACGCCGACAGCCTCGACCTGAGCAACGCCCGCATCCGGGCCGAGGGCGGCGTGCGCATCAAGACCCGCCACCTGGTCGGCAGCACCAACGCGGTGATCGACTGCCAAAACCTGAGCCTCGACATCGGCAACACCAACGGGACGCTGGTCATCACCAACATGGTGCAGAAGGAGGTCGAGCGCTTCACCGGTGGCATCAAGACCTACAGCATCCAATGGGGCAACGATTACAAGACACAGGGTTATCTGCCGGATCCAGCCGCGGACACGACCATTAACCTGCATTACCATCTGCTGGTGGTGGAGGCGTTCCTCAACACCCACACACCGGTCGTCGTGACGGACCTGACCGCCACCAGTGACAAGGTGATCTTCAAGGATCCGATGCGCATCACCGACAAGCTGCGCGTCAACGCGGAACGCCTGTCGATTTACCGGGACTTGACGCTCGGGAAGGAGACCTACCTCAACAGCGGGGTCATCAGCCTGTTTGAGGGGCAGAGCCGCTGGGATCGCGAGGTCGCCCCGGATCTGAAATATTTCACCAACTACGCGGTGATCAACATCCCGTCGGAGGCGCACTTTGGCGACGATCGCGAGACGCCGTACGAGGCTTGGGTCAATTATGGCACGAACATCGCCCGGGACGTCCACATCAACGCCCGGCAGGTGCAGAACATGGGCGTGATCGACGCGGTGGCGTCGCTCAAGCTGGAGGCCGACGACGTGATCCTGCAGGACGGCAAACTGCTGGCCGGCCAGTCGCTGCTGTTAAAGGCGAACAACCTGAAGATGCGCGACCAGACCAACACGGTCGGCGCGGAATTGATCCTCGACGTCTCCGGCGTGCTGACCGACGGCGGCGCAGGGGCCGGGGTGGTGATCGAGACCCAGCGGGGCATACGCCTCGAGCGCAAGCCGGAAAGAGGCGACCTGCTTGGCACGGAGATCCGGGCTTCCGTGGCGGAGTTCGAGAGCCAGCGCATCCATTGGCCGGCTGACGACCGTGGCCCGACCGTGGCCGGGTTCAAGGACAACGCCGCGCTTGGCCGCCTGGTGCTGGCCAAGGCCAACAAGAGCAAGTTCGTGCTAGGCGGGGAGGCCGGCCAGGCCAACGCCATTTACATCGACTTCCTCGAACTCAAGGGGGTGACGGAACAGCAGATCGTGGAGAGCGGCCTGCCGCAATTGGGCATCGAGGAGGGGTACACGGTCTATTTTGCCGCGTCGAACGTCCCGGCCGAATTGATCGACGGCCTGTACGACGGCCGGCTGCGCTGGGTGAATGAGTTCCCCGGCGACAACAGCTCCATGCCGCTCTACCTCGCGCCGCTCGACAAGACCATCCGCGTGAACCGCTCCTTCCGGCAGAGCATCCTGTTCGATACCGATGACGACGGCACCGCCAACGGCTTCGACCTGACCCCGTTCGGCGGCGGCCTGCCGGACATCACCGCCGTGACGCTTGCCGGTGGCAAAAAAGTGGTGCTCGAGTGGATGGGCATTCCCGGCAGCCTCTACCGCATCGAGTACAAGGACGACGTCGAGCAGGCCAAGTGGCAGCTGCTCCGGGAACATTTTTATGACGGACTGATCGTGAAACGGATCACCCAAACCGACCGCCTGTCGCGGAAGACCGACCGCCGGTTCTACCGCATTGTGTTCGTCGAGTAGGGGCCGGGCAACATTGGTTCAGGTATGATTGGGTTTAGGCAATTGAACAGTATGCCGCTGATTGGAACAGACATTGGGCGTTCTCCCTCGCCCCAGCCCTCTCCCGCTGGGAGAGGGAGCTTGGCCAAGCGCGGCCGGCTGGGTTCCTTCTCCCTCAGGGGGAAGGTGGCCGCAGGCCGGACGAGGGTGAGCGGGGTGGGTTCAGTTTCTAGACACGGCACCACGGGAGCGGCGAGTTCCACCTCGCCCCAGACGAGACATAAAATGGGGCAAGGTGGAACTTGCCCCTCCCGCGACGGGCGCGCCCCGCTTGGCCAGGCGGGATCGTGCGGGGCGCTTTTTGGCCTCAGAACAATTTAAACAGGAATGACGAAACGTTGGATCAGCTTTTGGACGGCTCTGCTGGCGATGGCGCTGGGCGGGCAGCCGCACGCCGCCCAGCCTGGTCAGGCGGGCGACGCCGGGCCACAGGTAGTGCAGGTGGGCGGCGTGGATGTCCACCCGACCCACATTCTGGCCCGGCTGAGGGATCCGGCCCGGGCCGGGTTCGTGGCCAAGCGCCTGGCCGCAAAAGGCTACACGGTCAAGCGGCAATACCGGCTCGTGCCGGGCATGATGCTGATTGAGCGCCCCGCCGCCCCGCTTGGCCAAGCGGGCCAGGTCGCCCGGGAGTTGAAGCGCCGCATCGCCGAGTTGCAGTCCAGCGGCTGGTTCCTCTACGTCGAGACGGATCGGGCCATCACCCTTTATGCGACGCCGAGTGATGCCGCGTTTCAGGACGGCCGGTTGTGGGGCCTGCTCAACGACGGGCAGAACGGCGGCGTGGACGACGCCGATGTCGATGCCGACGAGGCGTGGGACATCACGACCGGCAACCGGCAGATCATCGTGTCGGTTATCGACACCGGGGTTCGGTACACCCATCTCGACTTGGCGAACCAGATGTGGGTGAACGCGGACGAGATTCCCAACAACTCCATCGACGACGACAACGACGGGTGGATCGACAACATTTACGGCATCGACCCGGCGTCCGGGGACGGCGACCCGAACGACCCCATCTGGCAAGTGCACGGCACGCATGTCGCCGGCACGATCGGCGCGGAGGCCAACAACGGCGAACCCCACGTCGGGGTTGCTTGGGACGTCACGCTCATGGCCTGCAAGATTTTTGGGGGCGGCGGCTTTACCAGTGCGGCCATGACCTCGGTCGAGTTTTCCGTGGAGAACGGGGCAACGGTGGCCAACTGCAGCTGGGGGGGCATCGGGAGCAACCCGCCGCTGTATGATGTGTTTGCGGCCGGGGGAGATGCCGGCATGGTGTTCTCCTGTGCGTCCGGTAATTCCGCCATGGACAACGACGTCTTCGGCGATTGGCCAAGCGGCTTCGACCTGGAGAGTGTGATCTCGGTGGCCGCCTCGGACAACCGGGATGAACCGGCGGTTTTCACCAATTACGGCGTGGAGTCGGTCGATGTGGCGGCGCCCGGCGTGGACATTTTCTCATCGATAGCAACCTCCGACACTGCGTACGACCTGATGAGCGGCACCAGCATGTCGGCCCCGCACGTCGCCGGCGTGCTGGCGTTGATGCAGGGGCTTCAGCCGGATTGGTCCGTTCTCCAGATTCGTGAAAAGCTCCTGGAATCGGTGGATCCGCTGCCCAGTTTTGATGGAATGATCGCAACCGGCGGCCGGGTGAACGCCTTCAAGGCGGTCAGCGGCATGGAGGGCGCGACCGGTATCCCGGACGGCAACATGGAGGTGTCGATCAAGCCCAGCTCCGGGTCGGTGCTGCTGGCCGACACCGATCAGCCTATTTTTGTCCGGGTGATCGACGGCGCCCCGGTGACCGACGCCGTGGTGATCGGCATCCTCGACGACGGCACCGAGCTGTACTTCAACAACGACGGCGACTTCCCCGATGCGCAGGCCAAGGACAATGTCTACTCCTACTACCTGCCGCTGCCGGAGGAGCCCCGGAAGCTCAAGATCACCTTCCTCGTGACCGCCCCGGGCAAGGAGGATTATTTGCGCGTGATCACCTACCACATCGTGCCGGTGCCGGAGAACGATGATTTTGCCGATGCCGCCAAGCTGCCCCCCGCCAGCGGCGTGGTGGAGGCGTTCAACACGTTCGCCACCATGGAGGTGGGCGAGCCCAAACACGCGTTGGCCGAGTCGCCTGCGGGATCGCTCTGGTGGAACTGGTCGCCGTCCGAGTCCGGCACCATGCACGTGGACATCTCCGGCAGCGACATCGACGGTACGGTGTCGGTCTATTACGGAACCTCCCTCGGCGGCCTGCTGGATCTGGCCAGCAACGTGCCGGTCGACGGTGTGCGCCCGGACTTCGTGCAGTTCGAGGGCAAAAAGGGCAAGACTTACCGGATCGTGGTGGCCAGCCTCGACCCCGATGACTTGGGCTACATCCGGCTGCGCGCCGAGGTCAACGGCCAGCCGGACATCAACCCGCCGTACATCACGGTCACCAGCCCGCCCAACGGACTGGTCACCACGGACAAGCGGGTGGAGCTGACCGGTCGCGCGGTCGACCCGGCACCGAACTCGTCCGGGATTTGGGAGGTCACGGTCCGCCTCAACAACAGGATCGGCGTCACCGCCGTCGGCACCGGGGAGTGGAGCATCCCGGTCGTGCTCACCGAGGGGCTGAACAAGGTGGAGGCATTTGCCGTTGATTATTCCGGCAACGTCTCCAAGCCGTACCGCATGGAGCTGGACTACCGCGCGCCGGACGTGCCGAACGACCATTTTTCCAACGCCACACCGATGAATCGCGACCGGCAACTGGCCGACGGGAGGCAGACCCAGTTTGCCCTGAGCCAGCCGATCGCCGACAAGGCGGACATCCTCGTCACGGTCAACGGCCGGGCGGTGGCGCCGTCCGCCTACGGGGTGTTCGAGTTCAACAGCCGCGTGCTGGTGTTCGCGAAGCCGCCGGCCAAGGGGGCGGAGGTGGAGGTGTTCCACCCGGTCTGGACGTCGATGCCGGTGAACACCGACAAGGCGACGCGCGAGACCGGCGAGCCGGAGCACGCTGGCAACGAGGGCGGCGGCTCCGTGTGGTGGGTGTTCACCGCCCCGTACGACGGCCAGCTCAATGTCCGGACGGTCAACACGACGGTCGACACGGTTCTGGGGGCGTACGTCGGGACGCGGGTCAGCCGGTTGCGCCCGGTCACCTCGAACGACGACGACCCGGCCCTGGCCGAGCTGGAGGACAACCCCGGCTACAGCCGCATCACGCAGGCGCTCAAGAAAGGCATGACCTTGATGGTGGCCGCCGACGGCTTTGGCGATATGCGCGGCAATCTGGCTGTGGTCTCCGATTTCGAGGCCAAGCCGGTGCATGAACTGCGGGTCACCTCCGGCGCGGGCGGCTCGGTGCCGAGCCCTTGGCTGCCGTTTGGCAGCGGGGATGGAGACGGCCTGTACGCGCTCTACGCGCAGGATGCCCCGGTGCAGCTCTTGGCCAAGCCGGGCGAGGGCAATGAGTTTTACGGCTGGCAAGGCTCGATCAGTTCGCTCGAGAACCCGCTTGACCTGGTCATCACCGGGGCGACCACCGTGCACGGCACCTTTGGCCCGCGCCGCTTGGCCGACGATTTCGAGAGCGGCGCGCTGGGCCGGCTGCCGTGGAAGAGCCGGGGCGCCGCTTGGTTTGTCCAGCAGGACGTCGTGGCCGACGGGGAGTACGCGCTGCAGTCCGGCGACGTCAGCGACCAGCAGGCCAGCTTCATCACGGTCCAGGCCGTGTTCTCCGCCGGGAAGGGTTCCTTCTCGTCACGGGTCGATTCCGAGGAGAGCTGGGACAAGCTCGTGTTCCTGATCGACGGCCGGGTCATCCGGGAATGGTCCGGTCTGGTGGACTGGAACGAGTACGAGTTCAGTATCACCAGCGGTGTTCACGAGCTGGAATGGCGCTACGAGAAGGATTTCGCCAACAGCCGCGGTGCGGACGCCGCCTGGCTGGACAACGTCGACCTGCCGTTGAACCTCGGCGGCACCATCGGGCTGGTCTCGGTGGGGGACCGGTATCGGCTCCGGGTCTGGGGCCGGTCGGGCCACCGATACGATGTGCAGGTTTCGACCGACCTCAAGGCGTGGCAGCCGGCCGGTTCAGTGATCGTCGGCCCAAGCGGGGTGGCGGATGTGCCGGATCGTGTGAATACAACCGAGGGCGCGGCCTATTACCGCGCCGTGGCCCCGTGACCGGGTGAATGAAGGGCGTGCAAATGAGAATGATAAACAGTCCGGTGATCGACCCATGGCGTTTGCAGGCGAACATGCAATGGTTCACCCTCATCCGGCCTGCGGCCACCTACTCCCTGAGGGAGAAGGAATGCTCCGATTCATTCGCGCTGCCGGGAGGGACGAGTTCCACCTCGTCCCAAATGAGAATTGAAATGGGGCAAGGTGGAACTTGCCCCTCCCACGCCCAAGGTGGCCCACGCGTCCGCTTGGCCAAGCGCACTTTCCCAGCGGGAGAAGGTTGGGGAGAGGGCGAACAATGTAATTTATAATGAACTTTGGCATGCAATTAAATCGCCGGATTAATCAAGGAAACGCGGCAGCGCGAAACCGGCGCCGCGTTGGGTGGGGCGGCCTTTTCCTGTTGCTGGGTGGATTGGCCGTGGCCCCGTCGGCGGTCGCAGAAGGCGGCGGTGTCGCCCAGTTTTCTGCCAGCACCTATCCGGTCGACGAAACCGAGGCGCAGGTCGTCGTGCGGGTCAACCGCACCCGCGGCAGCGTGGGGGATGTCACGGTCGACTACACCATCGTGGCCGGCTCGGCCAGCGCAACCGACTTTGCCGGCACCAGCGGCACCTTGGCCTGGGCCGACGGGGACGTGGCCACGAAGACGTTTACCGTCGATATCACCAACGACCCGGAGGTGGAGGGGGACGAGACGATTCATTTGACACTGGTGAACGCGACCGGCGGGCTGACCGTCGGGCAGTTGGGGGTGTCCACGATCATCATCAGCGGCAACGAGTCGGGCGAGTTCCGGTTTGCCACGGAGGCATTCATCACCTCCGAGACCGATGGCCTTGCCACCATCATGGTGACGCGCGGCCTGGGGGCCACCGGCTCGGTGCTGGTGGATTACGAGGTGCGCTCCGGCGCGGATCTCGATCCGGGTGAAATCGGTTCCGTCACTTTCTGGCGCAGAATCCCCGAGGACAGTGGCAGCGGTGGCGGGGGAGGCGGCGGCGGGGACGTCGGTGGCCGGCTTGAGTCGAAGGTGGTTCCCGGGGTGCCGGCGGAGGAGGGAGCTGATTTTGCCCCGACCAGCGGGACGCTGTTTTTCCGGGACTACCAGATGAGCGCGAGCTTCGACGTGCCGCTGATCCCCAACAGGGACGGGGAGGTTTTCCCGTTCACGATGGCGGAGATGGTGCTGTCCAACCCGAGAGCCGTTGAAGGCGAGCCGGAGACCGTGAAGCCGGTATTGGATGGGGATTTGTTCCGCGCCACGCTGCGGATCAACGACACCACCGGCCCGGCCGTGGACAAGATTTGGGAGGGCGACCCCGACACCGGCGACCCGAGCTGGCCGGATGTGAACGACCCGAGGATGATTCGGCAGGGCTTCCGGTTCATGCAGGCCCGGTATGTGATTGGCGAAAGCGCGGGACTGACCAGCCAGACTCAGTTCGATGCGGGGCAATACAGTCTTAGGATTCCCGTCCAGCGGGCCTTCCCGTTGGATAAGTCGGTCGAGGTTGGCTACATGGTCGGCCCGAACCGTGGCTTCCGGGTCGATGACGCCCGCGAGGAGTGGAACAACAAGGTCATGAAAAATCCTCCTAACCTTTGGACCGTTGGGGATGACCGGGACAAGTTCAGGGGCAGTTTTTTTCCGGGGGATGAACCGCGCATTATGCCAAGTGCCTTGACTGGCCGATTCATGGAATTTGGGATGAATCATTGGGAGCAGGGGGGGGCGCAACTTCGCCATGACCGCGCCAGCCTGCCCCAGATCCTGCTGAATCCCGGCTCCGACCTGGCCACACCGACCGGCGGACGCCTGGTCAACCCGTCGTTCAACCTTCCGATGTACATGGGGGATGTGATGCGCGATTTCCATGTTACCACCGGCAAGCTGAACTGGGGGGCAAATGACAGGGCTCCCAAGTTCATCGATCTCCCGTTGATTGACGACGAGATGGCGGAATTTAACGAAGATCTCATCGTCATCCTGTATAACGTCCAGCCGAACTACGAGAGCTTCGCCCAGGACGAGGAGGAGTCGGTTTCGGATGATCCCGGCGCCGGCGGCGGAGGCGGGGGCGATCCGGATGATCCGGACGAACCGACTGTGGAGAAGAAACAGTACAAGCCGGGGGCCGATCTCGGGGTGCAGTATTGGACCACCGTCACCATCATCAACGACGATGAATCGGCCGGCAAAGGCCAGCCCTCCTTTGTGCCTCTGGCGAACAACGACGTGTACGACATCGCCGTCCAGTCCAAGGCGGCCGATCCCGCCACCGCGCTGAAGGAGGAGAAGATTTATATCGTGGGCGATTTCACCTCGGTCAACTCGACGGCCATGAACCGGGTGGCACGCGTTGGCCAGTTCGGCAGTCTCGATCCCACGTTCGAGCCTGGCATGGGGGCCAACGGCTTCATCAACGCGATCGACCTGAGCTACATCAACGAGGATCTGCCGGGTGGCTTCGAGTCCCGGCTGGTCGCCCGCCCGGTGGTGGGCGGCGGGTTCACCGCGTTCGACGGCAAATCCCGGCGGGGCATCGCCCGGCTGAACTACGATGGCTCGGTGGATGAGGCGTTCGATCCCGGTCTGGGCGTCAACGGCGAGGTGCTGGACGTCATGGTGCAGCTCGACAACCGGATCGTCATCGTCGGCGATTTCGACCAGGTCGACGCCAAGCCCCGCAACTCCGTGGCCCGCCTGAACGAGGACGGGTCGCTGGATGCGCTGTTTGACATCGGCGACGGCACCGACGGCCCGATCTACGCCGTCGACCGCCTGCCGGATGGGCGCATCGTGATCGGTGGCGACTTTTTGTTCGTGGGCGACACCTTCAGCCCAGGCGTCGCCGTGCTCAACGGCACCACCGGCCGGCTGGACCCCGCCTTCTCGCCCGGCAACGGGGTGGATGGCGTGGTGTACGCGCTGGACGTGGACTGGGACGGCTCGATCATCATCGGTGGCAACTTCACCGAGGTGGGGGTGCATGCGCGCAATAACATTGCCCGGCTGAAGAACAACGGCGAAGTGGATGCGGCGTTCAACCCCGGCATCGGGGTGGACGGCCCGGTGTTGAGCCTGTTCGTCGACTCCTCGGTGAACGTGGTGGCCGACCCGACCTACGACATGGCCGGTGCCGATGAGGTGTTTCAGGAGCGCATCAACGAGCTGATCGATTTGGTCGACCCCGATTACGAGGGGGAGGTTGGCTACATCAAGTCGCTGCTCGACACCGGCGGCATCATCCCGCACTACTATCGGGACTTTATCCGTGAAAACTTCCCGCCGATGTACCGGGTGGTGATCGGCGGCTCGTTCACGAAGTACAACGGCACCCGCCGCATGGGGATCGCCCGCGTCAACCCGGACGGCACGGTGGACACCAGCTTCATGGACACCGCCTTCAACCAGTTCGCCGGTTTGCCCAAGGAATTGAGCACCGATCCCGAGAGTACCGTGAACGCTGTCGCGATGAACTCGTATGACGGCAGCATACTGATTGGCGGCCAGTTTGACGAGGTGGGCGGCGGCTACGGAAGCGTTGGAATCATCGGTGGCGCCGGGCTTCCGAGCGGCCGGGACGGCATCCTCTCGTGCGGCAACGTGGCCAAGCTGGGCGGCGGCCAAACCTGGGGACCGGGCAGTATCGAGTTTCCGGAGCCGACCTACTCGACCGATGAAAGGAACCTGGCCGGCAGCATCACCATCAAGCGGAAGAATGGCTCGCTGGGCACGGCCCTGATCACATTCCAGACTGATGTGTCCTCCGAGTCGAGGGGCATTGCCAAGGGCGGGACGGATGCGGATTTCGCCGACCCGGACATCCCCAACGACTTTGACTTCGTGCACATGAACGAGTTGGCGATGTGGCCGTCGGTCAGCGACCTTGGCTTCCATACCGAGGCCTCCTATTTCAGCCCGATCGCCGATTGGGGCCCGACTCCGTATTCCACCACCTATTTTGACCTGATGGAGTGGGGTTATTTTGATTTCCCGGCCCGGCCCGGTTTACCCCAGTCTTTCATCAGTACCCCAAGCCTGCTGGATGCCGGTTATGGGTTCGACGGCAACGGCTGGATGCTCAGCGACAGCACGCTGGGCTGGTCGGCCCAGACGGTTCAACTCGTGCCGGACGCGGACATCGAGGGCAACGAGGTGTTGCGCATGAGCTTGGCCAACCCGCAGGGAGTGGTGGAACTCAACGGCGAGGTCATCCCGCTTGGCCTTGGCTTGGCGCGCTGGCAGGCCCAGTTGAGCATCCTCGACGACGACTTCAACCCCGGCAACTTCCGCTTCCTCAAGCCGGAGTTCGTGGTGAACGAGGACGGGCGCCGCGCCCGCATCACGGTCGAGCGCTTTGACGGCGTCAACGGCGGCGTGTCGGTAGACTACACGACCGGCGACGACACCGCGCAGGAGGGGGCCGACTACCGGGTGCAGAAGGGCACCCTCGTGTTCGGCTCCGGCCAAGCGCAAAAGACCTTTTACGTCCGGGTCATGGACGATGAATTCCAGGAGGGCGACGAGTACGTGACCCTCCGCTTGGCCAACCCGAGGGGCGGTGCCGGGCTGTCCGCCGTGCCGGAGGAGACCTTGGCCAAGCTGCTGATCGTCGACAACGACCTGAAGTCCGGGAAGATCGACTTCTCCAGCGCCACCTATTCCGCCACCGAGGATGAGGGCGAAATGGTGCTGACCGTGCGCCGAACCTCCGGCAGCCGGGGCAAGGTGACCGTGAGCTACGAGGTGCTGCCGTTCGTGGGGGATGATGCAGCCGTCTTGGGCGACGATTACACCGCCGTGTCCGGGTTGCTCACGTGGGAGGACGGCGATGTCGGCGACCGGACCATCACCGTGCCGCTGGTGAACGACGAGGAGGTGGAGGTGGACGAGCTGTTTGAGGCGCAGTTGTCCGACCCGGTTGGCGTGATCCTGGGCACCACCGACAAGGCCGTGGCCACCATCATCAACGACGACCAGTACGGCGTGATCGAACTGGCCAAGACGGACTATTTCGTCAACGAGAACGGCGGCCAGTTGCGGATCTCCGTCATCCGGAAGGACGGCAAGTCCGGCACGCAGACGGTGAACTACCTGACGACCGACCGCTCGGCGGTCTCGACCGGCGAGTTTGCCGACTACAAGGCGGCCACCGGCACGCTCGAGTTCGGGCCGGACGACTTCAGCAAACAGTTCATCATCAGCCTGGCCGACGACGGGGCGCTGGAGAACAACGAGGACTTTCTCATCAGCCTCGACAACGTGGTGGGCGGCGCGGCGCTGGGCGACAACGCCGGGGCGGTGGTCACCATCGTGGACAACGAGGCGTCCAACGCGCCGTCCGGCTCGATGGACGTGGCATTCGCGGCCGGCCTCGGGGCCAACGGCACCCTCCGCGATGTGGAACTGATGCCGAACGGCACGATGCTGGTCGCCGGCAACTTCTCCAATTTCAACAACGGCCTGGTCAACCGGCTGGCCCGCCTGCTGCCCGACGGCGCGGTGGACCGGCTGTTCCAAGCCGGCAGCGGCCCGAACGATGCGGTCAACGTGGTCAAGGTGCACCAGGGTGAATTCCTGCTGATTGGCGGTGAGTTCACCACATTCGACAGCCAGAATTACAACCACCTCGTCCGCGTCAACCTCGACGGGGCGATCGACGAGACGTTCAACCTCGGCTCCGGCGCGAACGGGAACATTCACGACATCGCCGTCGACTCGCTTGGCCGCGTCATCGTGGTGGGTGCGTTCGGGGCGTTCGACGGCATCGCCCGCGCCAACGTCGCCCGGCTGAACCCGGACGGCTCGTTGGACGAGACCTTTGACCCGGGATTCGGAGCGGACGGGACCATCACTTCAGTCTCGGTGCAGGTGGACGACCGCGTGGTCATCGGCGGCCGGTTCCTGATGTTTGACGGGATGCCTGTGCCGGGCATGGCCCGGTTGCAACTGGACGGGTCGCTTGACCGGTCGTTTGCCGATGCCCTGCCGAAAGTGGACATCGCGACGAGCTGGGTCAACCGGGTCGAGGTGCTGGAGGACGGGCAGATTTTGGTGGCTGGCAGTTTCGAGGCCACGCACGAGACGGACGGGGGCAGCCTGACGTATCGGGGGATCCTTCGGCTGAACCGTGACGGCAGCGCGGACACCGCGTTCCAGCCGGAAGCCGCCATCGCGTTGGCCGACCGGGAGTATGGCCCCAATGGGGAGATCCGGGCGCTGGGCATCCAGCCGGACGGTTCCATCGTCCTGGGCGGGTCGTTTACCCGGTTTCACGGCAAGACGCACAACCGAATCGTTCGCCTGACGCCGGACGGCGAGCTGGACACCACCATCAACTTCGGCAGCGGGGCCGACGGCACCATCCTGGACGCGGTGGTGCAAAACGATTTCCGGATTGTTGTGGCCGGCCAATTCCAGGAGTTTGACGGCGAGCAGCGCCTGCGACTGGCCCGGGTCTATGGCGGGTTCAACTACGACGACGGCACCATCCGTTTCGCGGAGACCTCCTTCGTTGTGAACGAGAACAGGGAGGCGCACACGATTCTGCTCCGGCGCAACGGCGGTATCACCAGCGAGGCCACCGTGAACCTGACGGCCTCCTCCGAGGAGGCGGTCGAGGGGGAAGATTACTTCGCGATCAACGGTCTGCCGGTCGCGTTTGACGCCGGCGAGGTGTTCAAGGAGATTCCGGTTCGATACCTCACGCCGGATGAACTGGGCGATGAGCGGCCGGTTGTGGATGACGCCGGCAGCCCGATCCTTTACATCGTGGACGATTTCGTCGCGGAAGGCGACCAGTTGATCAACCTGGAGTTATCCGGGTTTGTGGGGGCCCAGCCGGGGACGCAGACAGCCGCCCTGCTGACGCTTGTCAGCGACGACGCCGCAGTCAGTTTCGAGTCGGTGTTTGTCGATGTCCGCGAGAGCAGTCAGGACGGCCATGCGGTCATGGTGGTGAACCGCATCGGACCGCCGGACCAGATGGTCACGGTGGATTACCGAACCGAGGACGGCACCGCCGACTCCTCCGGGCCGTTGCAGGATTACATGGCCCGGCACGGGACGATTATCTTCGACAAGGGGGTCAACCGGCACCTCCTCAAGCTGCCGGTGATGGACGACACCCACCAGGAGGGCTCGGAGACGTTCTTCGTGCGGCTCCTGAACCCGACGCCCAAGGGGTCGGTGTACATTTCCGGCGAGTCGGTTGGCGAGGTCACGATCGTGGATGCTGACCGGGACACCCTGCGCAGCCGGATCGAGTTCGCCGAGGCGGAGTACGACTATTACGAGACCGACGGGGTGGTTCAGCTTTCCCTGAAACGCACCGGCGACCTGGACCGCGAATCGACGGTTGAGTTCGGCTTGGTCGGCAAGACCGCCGGAATCGGGACGGACGTGAACATCCAGCCCAACCGCGAGGGGCAGGTGATCACCCGCCTGACCTTCAAGCCGAACGAGACCACGAAGGTCATCGACCTGATTGTCACCGACGACGACCTGGACGAGGGCGACGAGTTTTTCGAGGTGGCCATCACCTCGATTCAGGGCGCCAACCTCGGGGACATCCCCACCGCCCGGGGCAACATCCGCGACTTTGAGGCCGGCACCGTCGTCTTCACCCAGTGGAACGACGAGTCCAACTGGCGCGACCAATCCGGCACCGGAAAGCGCACCTGGGACGGCCCCGACTTCACCGACCCGGACGAGGTCGGTGACGTGGATTGGCACGATCGCAAGGCGCTTTATTACGTCAGCGAGAACGACGGCATCCCGGCGTGGGACGCCGACGCCGCCAACACGGTCGCCACCTACTCCACGGCCCCGTGGTATTGGGGCACCACGAACAAGATCAGTTCCGACAACCTGCACCATGTCTCCGGGCAGGAGCACCGCATCGGCGGCACGCAGATGGGGGCCGTCGTGACGGTGACCCGCGTCAAGGGTTCGCGCGGTAAGATCGCCTTTGACTACGCCACCACCGACGGCACCGCCCGGGCAGGCGAGCATTACATCAGTAAGCAGGGCACGATGGTTATGGAGGACCAGCAGTTGGGCGCCCAGATCTTGATCCCGATCCTGTCCGGCGGCGATTTCACTCAGTTAGGGTTTGATCCCCTCACCGGGGCGGTCACCACGGCATCCATCCCGGCGGTTGGCTTTAACGTAAAAGTTTTCAACATCCGCCCTGCCATGGGGGAACCGGGCCATGTCCGGCCGTTCCTTTCCAACGAGAAGGGTCAGCAGCGTCCCGAGATCACCGCAGAGGTGCGGATCAACCGCCAATACCTTCCAGATAAGCGGCCGCTGGATGATGTCGGTTTCCATTTCTATCGGGCCAAGTATCGTGTGAAGGAGAGCGAAGGCTTTGTCACGCTCCGCGTGAACCGGGGCACGCTGGATCCAACCCAGACCTGCTCGGTGGAAGTGATTGTCGGCCCGACCGATCCCATTGGGGGGCTTGGGGTGTGGAATGCGGCCGCGACGCCGATGGAGATCGGCGGGTACACCACCCCGTACATCGGCTCTTTTTGGGACACCGAAGTCGCCAAGGTGGGGCTGGAGGCCGGCTCGGATTTCGCCACACCGCGGCAGGATTTCACACCGTTTCGTACCACGCTGACGTTCCCGCCGGGCGTTATTGGCGTTACCTTTAGTATCCCGATCCTCAATGACAATGAGGTTGAGTTCAACGAGGACCTGTTTGTTTACCTGCACACTCCGAGCCCGGATCTCCGGGCCCCGGGAGGATGGGCGTATGTCGGTAACGATTCGGAAATCTGGATGCTGGGCGGCGTGGCTGGGCAGTATTACGCCAAGATTACCGTCGTGAGCGACGACGACCTGCTTGAGGATCCATCGCAGGAGCCGACCATCACCACGACCGACCCGACCACCGGCGTGGTGACCACCGGCCCGAACCCGGCCTACAAGGCCTCCGAGCAGCCGGCGGGCGCATCCGACCGGTTGTTCAACCCGGACTATCACCTGTTCACCGCCCCGCCGCTCAACAGCGCGCCGGGCGCGAACGACGATGTTCACGCCGTGGGGGTCATGCCGGACGGCGGCATGCTGGTCGGCGGCGATTTCACCGCGTTCAACACGGTGGTGCGCAACCGCTTGGCCAAGCTCGACATCAACGGGGCGCTCGACACCGGCTATGTGGTCGGCACCGGCGCGGATGACTTCATCAGCAGCATCGTCGCGCTGCCCAACGGCAAGGCGCTGATCGGCGGCGGGTTCACCTCGTACAACGGCACGGTGCGCTACTCGATCGCCCGGATCAACGACGACGGCTCCATCGACACCACCTTCGATCCCGGCACAGGGGCCAACGCCGCAGTGCGCGACGTGGTCTCGCAGGTCGACGGCAAGGTGCTGATCGGCGGTGAGTTCACCACCGTGGCCAATACCAATCGCAAATACCTCGCCCGCTTGGCCAAGGACGGCCAACTGGACAGCTCGTTCGAGATGGCGGAGGAACTCGACGGCCCGGTTCACGCCATGGCCGTCCAGCTCGACAGCAAGATCGTGGTCGGCGGCGAGTTTGAGAATCTGGGCGAGTTCCGCCGGAGCCGCCTGGCCAGGCTGCTGCCCAACGGCGACACCGACCCAACCTTCGAGAGTGTCCACGGGGCGGATGGCACGGTGTACGCGGTGGCGATCCAGCCGGACGGGGGGATTCTGATCGGCGGGGCGTTCGGCCACGTGAACCTGATCCCGCGCAACGGCATCGCCCGGCTGAACCCGGACGGCTCGGTGGACGAGAGTTTTGACATCGGCACCGGCACCGACGGGCCGGTGTACAGCATCACGCTGGCGCAGGACGGCGGAGTGTATCTCGGCGGCCTGTTCACGGCATTTAATGGCACCCGGCGCTTCGGCGTGGCCCGGCTGTACGCCAACGGCGTGCTGGACACGACGTTCATGGACACCGCCTACAACCAGTTTGCCGGCCTGATCCGTGGCGGCCTCAACGACTCGGTCAACCACGTGCAGGACATGGCGCTCGACGCCAACGGCCACCTCGTCATCGGCGGGTCGTTCAACCGGGTCGGCGGCGGCTACACCCGCGACTCGATCCGCAACCAATGGAACGTCACCCGTCTCGTTGGCGGCGCGACACCCGGCCCGGGCAACATCGAGTTGACGAACTCCGGTTACAGCGGCGACGAGAACATCGGCAAACTATTCATCCAGATGGGACGCACCAATGGCCGGCTGGGCGGTGCGCTGGCCCGCGTGGTCACCCCGGACCTGCTTCATGGCAGCGGCTTGGCCAAGGGCGACGACGACTACGCCAACCTGCTGGCCGAGGTGTATTGGCCGTCGATGTACTGGAAATACAGCACCAACGCCTTCAACGGCGGCGGCTGGATGAAGAGCGACGCCTACGTCGGCCTCAACAACGAGGGGTCGCCCGACGCCATGGACCGGCTCTGGTTCACGGACGAGAACAACCTGCTGCTCACGATCAACGAGGATGACCTGGTCGAGGGCAATGAATCGCTCGAGCTGCAGCTGCTCCGTCCGCTGGGCAGCCTCTACCTCGGCGGCGAACGCATCATGACCGCCCCGGCGCTGGGCCGCGGCCTTGGCAGCGTGTTGGTCGTGGACAACGATTTTCATTACGGCGTGTTCCGGTTAGACCGGGAGGAGTACGCGGTGGATGAACACGCCAAGAGCCTGTCGATCACGGTCGAGCGCGTGCAGGGCGACATCGGCGAGGTGGCCGTCATGTACACGGCGGTTGCGACCACGGAAAGGCAACTGCAAAACCTCGGCCTCAAGCTGGGCGGGTTGGGCCTGGCCGAGTCCGGCAGTGCCACCCCGGACTTCACCGCCGTGCACGGCACCCTCACGTTTGGCCCGGGCGAACAGTCCCGCAAGATTGTCATCCCGGTGCACGACGACACCCAGAGCGAGTCGGACGAGGTGCTGCTGGTGCAGCTCAGCCACCCGTCCGGTGGGGCGGTCATCGGCGGCGGCTTCGGTTCCGGCGTGGCGACCGTGCGGATCATCGACAACGACTACGCCTCCGGAAAGATCGAATGGGTCGGCACGGAGTTCGAGGCCGCGGAATCGGCCGGCACCGCACAGATTGGCATCCGCCGCATCGGTGGCAGCGTCGGCGAGGTGTCCGTCACCTACGGCCCGACGGCCGACAGCACGGCGGAGGAGGGCGTGAACCACTCCGGCGCCACCGGGACGGTCACCTGGGCCGACGGCGAGACCGGTATAAAGACGGTCACGGTCGGCTTGGTCGACAACGACACGGTGGCGGCGGACCGGGAGCTGGTCCTTGGCCTGGGCGAGCCAACCGGGGCGCCCGGCAAACAGCCGGTGCTGGGACGGCGCTTGGCCAAGCTGACGATCACCAATGACGATTTCTTCGGCGAGCTTGCCTTCACGGCGTCCGACTTTTACGTCAACGAAAACAGCGGCTCGTTCGTGGTGACGGTCGAGCGCTTGGCCGGCGTGGCCGAGGCGGTCAGCGTCCGCTACGAGGTGTTCAACGGCAGCGCCGAGGCCGGTGCCGACTACCTGGCCAACGCCGGGGTGCTGGAGTTCGCGCCGGGCCAGACCAGCGCCACGTTCACCGTGGCCATCCTGGACGACGACGTGGCCGAGGGGTCGGAGACGATCTCAGTCGCCCTGACCGACCCGCTGCCCAACCGCGGCCGCTGGGAGAAGGCCATCCTCGGCACGCCGAACATGGCCACCCTCACGGTGATCGACGACGAGTCGGTGAACGAGCCGGCCGGCTCGGTGGACACCGCCTTCAATCCCGGTGCCGGTGCCAACGACTTTGTCAACGTCGTCGCCCTGTTGCCGGACGGCAAATTCATGATCGGCGGCGACTTCACGCAGGTCAACGGCCTGTTCCGTGACCGCCTGGCCCGGTTGAATCCGGACGGGACTCTCGATCCCAATTTTGCGCTTGGCCAAGGGGTGAACGACTCGGTTCGCGCCATCGCCATCCAGCTGGACGGTCGCGCCATCCTGGCCGGATTCTTCACCTCGGTGAACGGCGAGAACCGCAACCGCGTCGCTCGGCTGAACTACGACGGCTCAGTCGACGGCACGTTCAACCCCGGCGGCGGCGCGGACAACCCGGTGCAGGCCGTGGTGCTGCAACCGGACGGCCGGATACTCGTTGCCGGTGATTTCTCCACGTACAACGGCTACAACCGCAGCCGTCTGGCCCGCTTGAACGCGGACGGCAGCCTCGATCACGGTTTCGACATCGGCACCGGCGCCGACCTCGTCGTTAACGCCGTGGCCGTCCAGCCGGACGGCCGGATCGTGGTGGTCGGCGACTTCGCCCACTTCAACGGCGCGGCGCTGCCCGGCATCGCCCGGTTGAACCCCGACGGCAGCCTGGACGGGTCGTTCAACCCGGGAACCGGCTTTAACGACTCGGTGCGCCTAGTCGGCGTGCAGGAGGATGGCCGGATTTTGGTCGGCGGGTTCTTCACCGAGTTCAACGGCATGGTGCGCAACCGCGTGGCCCGCCTGATGCCGGACGGCTCGCTGGATGACTCGTTTGACGTCGGCGCGGGGGCCAACGGGTCGGTGTACTCGATGGCTGTCCAGTCCGACGGCAAGATTTTGGTCGGCGGCAGCTTCAGCACCTTCAACAACCTGAACCGCAGCGGCATCGTCCGCCTGAACCCGGACGGCTCGGTCGACACCGGCATCAACTTCGGCACCGGCGCCAACGGCTCGGTGCTCGATATCGCGGTACGGCCCGATTACAAGATCCTGATCGGTGGCGGCTTCACGCTCTTTGACGGGCTGGAGCGCGAATATTTCGCGCAGTTGCACGGCGGCATCATCGAGGGCCGGGGCACGCTCGAGTTCGCCGAGCCGTTCTACTCGATCAGCGAGACCGGCACCAACGCCACGGTGCGCGTGGTGCGGCGCGGCGGCCTTTCCGGCGAGGTGAAGGTTCGCATCAACACGCTGCTTTCCGCCGGCGACACGCCGGCCGTGCCGGGGCTGGATTACGAGAGCATCGACCAGGTGCTGGCCTTCCCCGAGGGCGAGGTGCTTCAGACGGTGGAGATCGACATCATCGACGACTCGGACGTCGAGCCGAACGAGACTATCGACCTGCAGTTGAGCGACTTCACCGACGGCACGCAGGGGCTGCAGTCCCGCGCCCTGCTTGAGATCGTCAGCGACGACAGTGTCCTGTCGTTCTCCGCGCCGACCTACAGCATCGGCGAGGATGCCAAGAGCGGGTTCGCCCGGATTCAGGTGAATCGCCTCGGCGCGAACATCGGCGAGACCACGGTGGCGTTCCTGACCGCGACCAACGGGACCGCCGAGGCGGTGCTCGACTTCCAGATGGTCAGCAACACGGTGAAGTTCGCCGACGGCGAGATCACGCGCAGTGTCGACGTGGCGATCGTGGACGACACCGAGGTGGAGGGGCGCGAGAGTGTCGTGCTGCTGCTCACCAACGTCATTGGCAACGCGATCCTCGGTCTCGATGAGTCGGAGCTTCACATCGTTGACAACGACTTCGCCCCGGGCCGGTTCTACTTTGAGAAACCGACCTTCCGCGTGGAGGAGACGGCCGGGTTCGCCACGGTCACCGTGGTGCGCACCAACGGCTACACCGGCCTGGTGGAGATCGACTATACGACCTCCGACCTGACGGCCGTCGCCGGGGACGATTACCGCGGCATTGAGGGCAAGCTGGTCTTTGGCGACGGCGAGTCGGTCAAGAGCCTCGACATCCCGATTTTGGACGACCGGCTGGAGGAGGGGGCGGAGGCGTTCCGCATCCGGATCTTCGGTGCCACCGGCGGGGGGATCGTGATTCCGCCGAATTTCTCCACGGTCATCATCGTGGACAACGAGTTGCACGACGGCCCGGCTGGGCCAAGGGGCGAGGGAGCCGACAAGCCGGTTTACGCCGTGGCCATGGATGCCGGGAACAACGCGCTGGTGGCGGGTGAGTTCGGCGAGGTGAACGGCACCGCCGCACCGCGCTTGGCCAAGCTCAAGGCAAACGGGGTGCTGGATGCCGGGTTCAAAGTCGGCGACGGCCCGAACAATACCGTCTTCAGCATGGCACTGGACGGCTCCGGCTCCATTTATGTCGGCGGCTTGTTCAACCAAGTCGGCGGAGTTGAACGCGGCCACTTGGCCCGGCTTGCGCCGGACGGATCGGTGGACTCGGCGTTCGATCCGGGCAACCGCGTCCAGGGCACGGTGTTCGACATCGCGCTGGGCTGGGGCCGCATCCTTGCGGTCGGCGATGCCGGCGTGACTGCCCTCGCGCCGGACGGCTCGCGTGCCGGGGGCTTTGCGCCGCCGGCCATCGACGGCGATGTGTTTGCTGTGGCACTGCAGCCCAACGGCAAGATCGTCATTGGCGGTGAGTTCACCCGTGTGAACGGTGCCGTGC
Organism: Verrucomicrobiota bacterium; assembly: GCA_014382705.1. GTDB lineage: Bacteria > Verrucomicrobiota > Verrucomicrobiia > Limisphaerales > UBA1096 > UBA1096. The sequence continues at coordinate 20,630 of JACNJE010000139.1, forward strand.
GCAACAACGTGGCCCGGCTCAACCGCGACGGCTCGCTCGATGAATCGTTCGATCCCGGCGTGGGCCCGAACGCCTCCGTGCACGCTTTGGCGGTGGATCGCGACGGCATTTTGATCGGCGGCCTGTTTGTGACGGTGGACGGTCTCTCCTCCCGCCGCGTGGCGCGGCTTGGGTTTGACGGCGCATTGAGTCGCAGCTTCATGGTGGGTGCCGGCTTCAATGGCCCGGTTCAGACGATCCACCGCCGCGTGGACGGTCGTTACCTCGTCGGGGGTTCGTTCGGCAGTTACGACGGGATTGCCCAGGACAACGTCACGCTGATCAACGGCGACGGCTCGCTGGCGGACAACAAGCTGGGGATGTTGAACCTGAACGGCGCAGTCTATTCCGTCTCCGAGTTGCCCGGCGGCAGCAGCGTGTTCGGCGGCTCCTTCATCAAGCGGGACGAGCGCGGCTACAACCGGTTTGCCCTGCTGGATTATCTCTCGAGCGTGCAACCCCCGAGGCTGGGCATCGTCACCAGCGAGGCCGGATACAGCCTGTCGGTTTCCGGTGCGGCTGGCGAAACCTACACCTTGGAGTTTTCTGGTAATCTGAACGAGTGGCTGGGTCTTACTGAGGTGACCATACCGGAAGAGGGCACCGTGGTGATTGATCTGGGTCCGGCCGCGGGGAACCGCTACTACCGTGCGGTTTACCAGGAATAACCGGCAACGGGGAGCACCTGTTGTTTTTTAAGAGTGGGCAGCCGGAGGGACGACAGGAGAGCTGTTGTCTCTCTTTTTTGTGGATTGTAAAGGGCCGGGCTTCAGCGCAGGGTGACTTGCCGAGTCCGGCCCGATGAAGGAACTTAAGGCACAGAAAGATGAAACGAATCGTGTTAAGCGCCGTCCTGACGGCGGGGGTCGGTTGGATGGCGTTGGTGTTGGCCGATGGCTGGCCAACGGCACCCGGGTCTGAACGCAAAGCCAAGGCCGGCTCGCCGGCGGGATCGTTGCCAACCGCTTGGCGCACGGTCGTCGCCGACACGCCTCCCCGCTTGGCCAAGCGCTTGGCCAAGCACGATGGGCTTACTCCGGCCGACGGTGATCTCTCCGCCCCGCCAAGCCCCGGAGATGCCGGGAGGCCCGGCTTTGAACTCCTCGGCGCGGAGGCGGGCGTCAGCCCCAGCCGGGGCGACGAGGCGCACCTCGCGGCTTGGGATGCGGTCCCGGCGCAGGGCGACAAGGACGTGCTGATCATCCGGCTCAATTACGCCGACGACCTCGCCGAGCCGCCCAGCGCGGCGTTGCTGGAGCGGACCATGAGGGAGGTCAACGACTTCTTCGTGGAGGGCTCCTACGGGACGCTCTCGTTCACCACCACCATCACGCCGACGCTGACGCTGCCCAGCAGCAAGCTGTGGTACGAGCAGAAAGGCCAGGCGTTGATCAAGGACTCGGCCGTCGAGCTGGCCGAGGCCAACGGCCATGACACGGTCGGGTACGACTGGATCCTGATCGCCATCAGCGACCTGACCGGGCCGATCTATGAGGACTGGATTGTGTCCAGCTTTGCCGGGGGGATGTTCATCAAGGGGTACCACGTCGAGGCGATCAGCCGGAAACTGGCCTCCGGCCTGTTCGGCAACACCCAGTCGGCGGATTACTGGAACACCGTCGCGCCGGAAAAAATCCCGCCCGACCCGATGTCGCCCGATCCGCCGATTCCCCACTCGCTGGCCGACCTGCTTGGCCGCGACAGTGTTTACGGCCCCGGTTGGAGGGTTTACGACGGCGACCTGTGGAGCCTGATGGGCGGCGGCAACCGCCAGTTCAACGCCCCGGCAAAGCACACGCTGGGGTGGCTGCCGGAGTCGGCGGTGGCGGATCTGGAATCCAGCACCACCGTACGGCTCTACGCCTACGATGTGCCCGGGCTGACCGAGGACGGCACCCACGCGCTCCGCGTCACCCGGGATGAGGTCCGGACGTACTGGCTGCAATACCGCGTGTCCGACCAGCGAAACCAATGGTCACCCGGCGGCGACACGTTCATCAACTTGGCGGGGGAGGAGCAGACCATCGAACCGCGTCTCGACCACTGGAGCCGCAACGGGCTCCAGTTGTTGATGCAAAGTGCGGGGTCGCTGTCCATGCTGCTCGACGCGTCGCCCGGCAGCACGGGCGGTGTGCTGGATTCGCCGCTCATGATCGGGCGCACGTTCGTGGAGCAGAGCATCGGCCTGCACGTCACGCCGATGGCGCAGAGCGAGGACGGCGAGGAGGTGCCGTGGATCGATGTCGTGGTGAATGTCGGCGCGTTCGACGGCAATCAGCCTCCGGTGCTGGAGTTGGCCACCTCGGCCACGGCGGTGGATGAGAATGTCGACATCACGTTCACGGCCAACGCGCTCGATCCCGACGGGGACGCGCTGGGCATTTACTGGGATTTTGGCGATGGCGAATACGCCTACAACGAGACCGAGGTCACCCACGCGTTTGAATTCGAGGGGGAATACCTCGTGCGTTGCGAGGTCACCGACATGAAGGGCGGCCATACCAGCCGGTATGTGGTCGTGACCGTGGACAGCCCCGGGACACTCCGGATCTCCGGCAAGGTCATCTCGGACATCGGCATCCCGGTGGAGAATGTCGAGGTCGCCGCCCAGGAGGCTGTCGCAGGCGATCCGGAGGACGAACTGGTAGGGCCGATTCTGCGCGCCTTCACCGATGCGGAGGGCAACTTCGTGCTCGTGGGTGTGGAGCGTGACAAATCGTACGCGCTCAACGCCAACCTGTTCGGATACAATGCGACCCCGGTCGGCTTTGAAAGTCCACTCGAGGTGAGTGACATGGATGCTGCAGAGCTGCTGTTTCTCGCGGCGGAGATTCCGAAGATCGACATCCTCTCGACCGTCGGCACGGTCACCGAGGGGGCCACCCTGCCGACGTTCCTGACCGTGACCCGCACCGGGAGCCTGGTGGAACCGCTGGAGGTGGGCTTCATCATCCGCGGCGGCGCGGAATTCGAGACCGACTACACGCTGGACGGGTATGCCCAGACGAACATCGCCGACGGCAAGTTTTATTTCCCGGCGGGACTCAACCAGGTGCAGATCGAGGTGGCGGTTCAGGAGGATGACCTCTATGAGGGCACCGAGCAGATTATGCTCCGGGTCAACCCGGGGATCGTTCCGGGTATGGGGAAGGTCACGCCGCCGGGCTGGTATCCCGGCTCGATGAACCTGCAGACGAATTATTACCAGTCCACCTACGACTGGATGCCCGGGCGGTCCGGGAAACTGATGCTCGACATCGAGGACAACGATCCTCCCACCCCGCCGCTGGTCGCCGTCACCGTGCTTGACGGGATCGCCAGCGAGAATGGCCGGGATGTGGCCGTGGTCGAGATGGCTCGTGCGGGGAACCTTACGGAGGCGCTGGAGGTTCCGTACGTCATTTCCGGCAGCGCGGAAAACAACCTGGATTATGTTGAGATTCCGGACCGGTTCACCTTCGAGCCCGGCCAGGCCAGGGGGCTGATCGTGATCCGGCCGAACGAGGACCAGTACATCGAGGGGATCGAAAACCTCATCCTCTCCGTGGCACCCGGCGAGACGTTCCTGATGGCGGCACCGGTTGAGGCGGAGATTCTCATCATCGACAATGAATTCCCGGTCATCAGCATCGCCGCCGTGGATGCTGTCGCGATGGAGGAGGAGGACAATCCCGGCGACAACCGGGCACGGCTGCTGGTTACCCGCACGGGGGATCATTCCCAGAAATTGACGGTGAATTACCTGGTCTCCGGTTCCGCGAGCAAGGAACTGGATTATGAGCCGCTCAGCGGTTCCGTGGTGATTGGCGCCGGCGACATTTCCGCGGTCATCCGTGTCACCGCCGAGGAGGACGAGGAGGCCGAGGGGGACGAGTACGTGGTGGTGCACATCTCCGACAGCACGCTTTACAACAGTCATCCCAAGAACAGCGCCTCGATCCTGATCCAGGACTCGATGCCGGTCGTGGAGTTGGCGTTGAATGGGGCCCCGGAGGCGCCCGAGGGCGGCGGCGCGACCCGGATGACCTTGAGCCGAATCGACGCCAGCGAGGAAATTGAGGTCAACCTTTCCATCAGCGGCACGGCCAACAACCAGTCCGACTACGTCAGCATTGCCAACCGTGTGCGCATGCCGAGGGGAACCCGCACCGTCAACATCGAGGTGCAGGCCATCGACGATCCCGTCAAAGAGGTTGCGGAGGACGTGGTCCTCAAGGTGTTGCCTGGCGAAGGCTACAGCGTTGGTGCACAGATGCAGGCCCGGGCGGTCATCCCGGAGAACGACGACGAAAACCTGCCGGAAGTGGAGTTCACCCTGACCAGTTCCGATGAACTCGAGTCGGCCGACTACGCCATGATTCACGTACGCTTGAGCGCCCTTCCGCCGGAGCCGGAGGATGGCGGCGATGGTGGTGGCGATGGTGGTGGCGATGGTGGCGGCGACGGCGGTGGCGATGGTGGCGGCGACGGCGGCGGCGGCGATGGCGGGCCGTCCGAGGATCGTACGCCTTATCCGGTTGTGGTGCCCATCACCATCATCGGCGGCACGGCCACGTTCGACACCGACTACACCATCCTGACATTGATGGCCACGAATGTGGCCGACTTGATTCCGAAGCCGGAAGACCCCGACCAGGGCGGTGGCGGCCAAGATCCGGACGCCGATGGGGACGGCCTCTCGGATGACGAGGAAATGGCGTTGGGCACCAACCCGAACGCTGCAGATACGGATGAGGACGGGTTCAGCGACGGCGAAGAGTTCGAGGCCGGAACCAACCCGATGGACGTGGATGATTTTCCGCAACAGAAGCCAAACGAGATTTACACGCTTGCCGATGACACCGGCCCTGTCCGGGTACTCAACGGCATCGATCCATTCCTCAAGGCGACTTACGGCTTGGTGTGGGAAAGCGGCGATCCGCTGGTCAAGGAGTTCCCGGTCACCCTTCACAACGACAACAAGCTGGAGGCCAACGAGACCGTGCTGCTGAAACTGGAGGAGCCGTTCCGCATCCGGCGCTGGGCCATGACCACCAACGCCTTTGAGGCGCTCATGCTCGACATGATCAGCAGCCAACCGGGTGAGGTCGACCCGTACTGGGTGCAAAACTTCGCGATTACCGCTGACGATGGGGGCGGCGACGGCGGTGGAGGCGGCGGGGGAGACGATGACATGGACGGCGACGGCTTGAGCGATGCCGACGAGGCAACCCTCGGCACTGATCCCAACAACCCCGATTCCGACAGTGACACTTTCAGTGACGGCGACGAGGTCAACCAGGGCTCGGATCCGTTGGATGGCGCCGATTTCCCCGGTGGCGACGGCGGCGACGGCGGCGGTGGCGACGGCGGCGAGGAGGAGGAAGTCCCGCTTCCGGAGCCGATATCAACCGCGCTGCTCGGCAAGGATTACCTGCACGTCCTGACTATCCTGGACGACGACCTCGGTGAGGTCACCCTCACCAGCCCTTCACCGGAGATCAACGAAGAGGGGCCGACCGAGGGGATGATGGTCTTCGAGATCGAGGTGCCGCCCGGCACGCCCAAGTGGAAATTCAAGGGCGATCCCGGGATGATCACCTCCCCGGCCATCGGGCCGAACGGCTTCATCTATGTCGGTTCCGGATCCGGGAACCTGTATGCCATCCACCCGAACGGAGCCATGCAGTGGTCGTTCAAGGTGGGGGGCTCCATCGCGGCGGCCCCGGCGATCGGCCTGGACGGCACCGTTTACGTCGGTGCCAGCGACGGCAAACTTTATGCATTGGACGCCTTTGGCACGTTGAAATGGGTCACCCCGCTTGGCGCCGGGGTGCAAGGTTCCTCCCCGGGCATCGGGGCGGACGGCACAGTCTACGTCGGCTCGCTCGATCACAAGGTGTATGCCGTCGGGAAGGACGGCGTGATCAAGTGGACCTATGCCACGGGGGGCTGGGTGACCACCTCCCCGGCGATCTCCTCCGACGACGCCATTCTCGTGACCGGCAACGATGCCAAGCTCCATGCGCTGGATGCGCTTGGCCAAGCGCTGTGGACCTACGCGCTGCCAGGTGAGGGCGTGTTGGGTGCCCCGGCGGTGAACAACAAGGACTTGGTTTATTTCGGGGCCACTTGGCAGCCTGAGCCGGCTGATCCGCCGCCCGGAGACGGCGGAGATGGAGACGGCGGAGATGGAGACGGCGGAGATGGCGGCGAAGAACCGCCGCCCGGGCCGGTGCACCAGTTGATCTGTGTCAAGGAGGGCGCGCAGCAGTGGGCCTTTGATGCCGGGGGAATGATCCTTGGCCAACCGATCACCGATGTGTTTGGCAACATCTTCTTCGGTGCCGCAGACGGAAAAATCTACGCCCTGGACAAGACGGGCCAATTGAAGTGGGAGTACGAACTGAGAATCCCGCCGAGCACATCCGTCATGTATATGAACAAGGGGGTGCTTTGCGTCGGCGCGGCGGGCAAACTGTTCCTGATCAATGCCGAGGGCGAGTTGCAGGACGAGATCGACGTCAGCCGCACCCCGTTGGCCGAGGCAATTGTCGGGGCGGATGGGACGCTTTACGTCCCGTCGCTGGACGGTGTGCTGCACGCCTTCAAGGGGGATGCCGGCGGGCTGCCGCGAAAGGGCTTCGCCCGGTTCGGCGGCAATTACCAAAACACCGGCCGCTACGGCGGCGGCGTGGTTCCGGGTGGCCCGGAGGTGCCCACCGGCCCGGTTCGGGACGTGACCGTGCGCTTGGCCGTGAACGGCACCGCCAGCGCCATCACCGACTACGAGGATCTGGGTGGCAAGGTGGTCATCCCGGCCGGGACCAACCGGGTCGAGGTGCCGTTCATCCCGCTGGACGACCCGCAGTTGGAGTTCGCGGAGAATGTGCAGGTGCGCATCATCGGCGTGGATGGCGGCAGTTTCATCTCGACCGGGGCGAAACCGATGGATCGCGTCGATTTCGCGCTGGGGGACAACGACAGTCAGCTGGAGTTCGCCAATATGTTTTTCGACGTCCGTGAAAACGTGGACGGCACCAACGCGGTCGTGACCGTCCAGCGAACCGGCCCCGCCAACCGGATCCTTCGCGTGGACTATGCAACCGCCGAGGGCACCGCGCTCGAGGGCGACGATTTCGAGCCGGCTGCCGGCACGCTGGTGTTCCTGCCGGGCGAACTTGAGAAAAGTTTCGACGTGCCGATCGTCGACAACCCGTGGGTGGAGGAGGAGGAAACCGTCCTGCTCCGGCTCTCCAACGTCACCGGCGGTTGGCCGGTCTCGGGCCAGAGCACGGCCACCCTGCGCATACGCGATGACGATTCCGCGTTCGAGTTTTCCGGGCCGGAATTTGCCGTCACCGAGAACGGCAAGGTTGCCATCGTGGAGGTGTCCCGAATTGGCGCGCTCGACTACTCCGGCGCGGTCTCCATCGGCACGGCCGACCGGGGGATTCACGACCCGGAACTGGACGCCAAGATCATGGTCAAGCTGCCGGAGATCGTGAAGAGCCTGTTCCCCGAGGAGGTTCGCGAGTGGGCGTTGCTCGAGACCACCCACCACGGCGACTTCACCCGGGCCACCATCGCGGCCAAGCCGGTGGCTGACGACTCGGCACAGATGCGATTCGTCCTGTACCACGGAGACCTTGGCCAAGGGGACGACAGCGATGGCGATGGCGATGGCGATGGCGATGGCGATGGCGATGGCGATGGCGATG